>JAUYSD010000168.1 GCA_030696505.1 Sulfuritalea sp.
TTTCGCGAAGCACTGCTTCGCGCCGCCGGAGCCGGCCGGCTGTGCAAAGCCGGCCGTGGGCCGCCAGCCATCCCGCGGAGCTGCGCAGCAGCGAACCACCGTAACCCCCTGCCTTGGGGCGCAGGCAGGGTTTCGCGGAGCACTGCTCCGCGCTGCCGCAGCCGGCCGGCTATGCAGAGCCGGCCGTGGGGTCGGGGCTGGGGGGAGGGTAGTCCAGTGAGCATTCGCTGGACCGGCCTGCAGCACATCCGCATCGGCACCCGCATCGGACTTGCCCTGGCCCTGCCCATACTCGGCGTGCTGATCCTGTCGGTCTGGATCCTTACGTTGTATTTCCGCACCGCCAACGACATGCGGGATTTGCGCAGCATCGCGGAACTGGCGCCGAAGCTGGGCGATCTGGTGCACGCCATACAGAAGGAACGCGGCATCGGCGCCAGCACGATCGGTGCCGGCGGCGCCGATCTGGCGGCGGCGCTGCCGGCGCGGCAGGCCGAGACGAACCAAAAGCGCGCAGCACTCGCCGCCGCCCTGGTGTATTCCGATGCCTCGCGTGTTCACGCGCCGCTGGCCGCGCGGATTGCCGATGCGATGCGCACGGTGGATCAGGTCGACACCTGGCGTCGCGCGCTGGCCGAGCGCCGCATGCCGGCCCCCGAGCTGGCCCGGCTGTACGGTGACGCGGTGATCCGCCTGATCGGCATCGTCGAGGAAATCCTGGTGCTCAGCACGCAGGCGGAACTGACGCGTTCGATCTACGCCTACCTGCAACTGCTGCAGGCCAAGGAAAGTGCCGGGCTGGAACGGGCGATCGGCGCCGCCGGGCTGGCGGCAGGCCAGTTCGATATTGCCAGCCAGACGCGCCTGGCCGAACTGATCGATCGCCAGCGCCTGTATCTCGACCAGTTCCGCTTCTACGCCACGCCAGGGCAGATCGCGCTGCTCGACCATTCGCTCGAAGGCATCGGTGCCATGGGCCTTGGGCGCATGCGGCTGAGCATCGGCCACAGCGGCAGCCAGCGCCTGGGCGGCGAGATCCGCGTTGCGGACTGGCTGGACACGACCACGCGGCGCATCGATCAGATGAAACTGGTCGAGGACAGTCTGGCCGCCGACCTGATTGCACAGGCCAGGCGCGCCGAGGAGGATGCCTGGCGCACCGCGAAGCTGCTGACCCTGCTCGCCGCGATCCTGCTGGCGCTCGCCGCCGCGGTCGCCACGGCGCTGGCGCGCGGCATCATACGGCCCATGGTGAGGATGAGCGGTGCCATGACCAAGCTCGCGGCGCGCGACGAAACCGTCGAAATCACCGCCCGCGAAGGCCGGCGCGGCGACGAGATCGGCGACATGGCGCGCGCCATGATGGTGTTCCGCGAAAACCTGGTGCGCGTGGCGCAGGCCGAAGAGCGGCTGAAGAACGAGGCCATCCTGCGCCTGCACCATCAGGCGCTGGCCTCGATCTCCCAGGGCGTCATCATCACCGATGCCGAGCGCCGCATCACCTATGCCAACGCGGCCTTCCAGCGCATCACGGGTTATTCGGAGGCCGAGATACTCGGCCTCACCCCGGCCTTCCTGCACAACCTGAAAGCCGATGAGGACATCCTCGGCCAGCTGGCCACCGCACTCGCGGCCGGCAGTTGCTTCAGCGGCCACCTGATGAACTTCAGGAAGGACGGCACGCCGTTCTGGAGCGACCTCTCGGTGACCCCGGTGGTGGACAAGGAGGGCCGCACCACGCACTTCGTCGGCATCACCCGCGACATCACCGAAAGCCGCCAGATGCAGCAGGAGCTGAGGATCGCGGCGACCGCCTTCGAATCGCTGCACGGCATCATCGTCACCGACGCCAACGGCATCATCCTGAGGGTCAACCAGGCTTTCACCGAGCTGACCGGCTACAGCCCCGAGGAGGTGGTGGGGCACACGCCTGCCATGCTCAAGTCGGGCCGCCACGACGCCGAGTTCTACGCCGGCATGTGGCGCCAGCTCAAAGCCACCGGCGCCTGGTTCGGCGAGATCTGGGACAGGCGCAAGAACGGCGAGGTGTTTCCCAAGTGGCAGACCATTTCCGCCGTGCGGGGCCTCGACGGCCAGATCAGCCATTATGTCGCGGCCTTCTCCGACATCAGCGAGAGCAAGGCGGCGGAAGACGAAATCCGCAACCTGGCTTTCTTCGATCCGCTGACCCGGCTGCCCAACCGCCGGCTGCTGCTCGACCGCCTGCAGCATGCGCTGGCGACCAGCGCGCGCAACCGGCGCCGCGGCGTGCTGCTGTTCATCGACCTGGACAATTTCAAGCACCTCAACGACAGCCTCGGCCATGACAAGGGCGACCTGCTGCTGCAGCAGGTGGCGGCGCGCCTTTCCGAATGCGTCAGGGAAGGCGACACGGTGGCGCGCCTCGGCGGCGACGAATTCGTGCTGATGCTGGAAGACCTCAGCGAAAGCGCCGCCGAAGCGGCGACCCAGGCCGAAATCGTCGGCGAGAAAATCGTCGAGGCGCTCAACCGGCCCTATCTGCTGGGCGCCCGCGAATATCACTGCACGCCGAGCATTGGCCTGACGCTCTATTCCGGCCATGATGCGAGCATCGACGAGCTGTTGCAGCAGGCCGACCTGGCGATGTACCGGGCCAAGGCCGCGGGCCGCAATACGCTACGCTTTTTCGAGCCGGACATGCAAGTCGCGGTCACCGCGCGCTCGACGCTGGAGGCGGATTTGCGCAAAGGTTTGCAGGAGCGCCAATTCATGCTTTTCTATCAGCCCCAGGTCGGCGGGCAGGGCCAGTTGACCGGCGTCGAGGCCCTGGTGCGCTGGAACCATCCGCAGCACGGCATGATCGCTCCCAACGAATTCATTCCGCTGGCCGAGGAAACCGGGCTGATCCTGCCGCTCGGCCAATGGGTGCTCGAAACCGCCTGCGCCCACCTCGCGGCTTGGCGCCACGACCCGGCGCGCGCACACCTGACCATGGCCGTCAATGTCAGTGCGCGCCAGTTCCGCCATCAGGGCTTCGTCGATCAGGTGCTGGCGATACTCGTCCAGTCCGGCGCCAACCCCGACCGGCTGAAGCTGGAATTGACCGAGAGCCTGTTCCTCGACGACGTCGAGGACACCATCGTCAAGATGACCGCCCTCAAGGATGCGGGCGTGCGCTTCTCGCTCGACGATTTCGGCACCGGCTATTCCTCGCTGTCCTACCTGAAGCGCCTGCCGCTGGACCAGCTGAAGATCGACCGCTCCTTCATCCGCGACGTGCTGTCCGACGCCAACGATGCCGCGATCGCCCGCACCATCGTCACGCTGGCCCACAGCATGGGCCTGACGGTGATCGCCGAAGGGGTGGAGACCGAAGCCCAGCGCGAGTTCCTGACCAGCAACAACTGCCACGCCTTCCAGGGCTTCCTGTTCGGCAAGGCCGTGCCGCCCGACGAGATACCTTATTCCTGAAGCGCGCCAGACGCCGGATTTGGTGATATTTTCCGCCGCGCCCCGGAACCCTCATCCCGAAACAGGAACAAACCCCCATGCGCACCGAAACTCCCCACGCCATCTACCTCAAGGACTATGCCGCGCCGGCCTGGCTGATCGACCGCGTCGACCTGCATGTCGCGATCCGCGACGGCCATGCCGAAGTGCGCAGCAAGCTGGCGTGCCGGCGCAATCCCGCCGCAGTCGATGCGGGCGCCGATCTGGTGCTCGACGGCGAGGAACTGGCGCTGCAGGAAGTCGGCATCGGCTCGCCTGGCGTACCTGGCACTCCGCTGCGCGGGCAGGTAACGGCGCTGGCGCCCTCGCGCTACAGCCTAGACGATGACCGCCTGACCATTCACGGCGTCGAGGGGGCTGCGCTGCCCGACAGCTTTACGCTGGAAACCCTGGTGCGCATCGAACCCGACAACAATACCCAGCTCTCCGGCCTTTACCGCTCGAAGGACGGCTACTTCACGCAGTGCGAGGCACAGGGCTTTCGCCGCATCACTTTCTTTCCCGACCGGCCCGACGTGATGGCGCGCTTCACCTGCACCATCGAGGCCGACCGCGAGCGCTTCCCGCAGCTTCTGTCCAACGGCAACCTGGTCGCCAGCGGCAACGCTGTGGGCGACGGCAAGCGCCACTGGGCGCGCTGGGAAGATCCCTACGCCAAGCCGGCCTATCTGTTCGCCCTGGTCGCCGCCCGGCTCGATGTGCGCGAGGATCTGTTCCTCACCAAATCCGGCCGCGCGGTGCGCCTTGCGGTGTATGTCGAACCCGGCAAGCTCGACCAGTGTGGCCACGCCATGGCCGCGCTGAAGCAAGCCATGGCCTGGGACGAACGGCGCTTCGGCCTGGAGATGGATCTCGACCACTACATGATCGTCGCGGTGGGCGACTTCAACATGGGGGCGATGGAGAACAAGGGCCTCAATATATTCAATACCAAGTACGTGTTGGCGCGCCCGGACACGGCCACCGACAGCGATTACCAGGGTATCGACCGCGTCGTCGCCCACGAATATTTCCACAACTGGACCGGCAACCGCGTCACCTGCCGCGACTGGTTCCAGCTCTCGCTGAAGGAAGGCCTCACGGTTTTCCGCGACCAGGAATTCGGCGCCGACGTGCATTCGCGCGCCGTGACCCGCATCCAGGAAGTGCGCACTTTGCGCGTCGCCCAGTTTCCCGAGGATGCCGGCCCCATGGCGCATCCGATCCGTCCGGCGTCCTATGCCGAGATCAACAATTTCTACACCGCCACGGTCTATGAAAAAGGCGCCGAGGTGGTGCGCATGATCCACACCCTGATCGGCCGCGAGGCCTTCCGCCGCGGCATGGATCTCTACTTCCAGCGCCACGACGGCCAGGCCGTGACCTGCGAGGACTTCGTCGCCGCGATGCAGGATGCATCGCAGCTCGACCTCGGCCAGTTCCGCCGCTGGTACGCGCGCGCCGGCACGCCGCGGCTGCAGGCTTGCGGCACTTACGATGCAGCGGCCAAACGCTACACGCTGACGCTGACGCAAAGCCTGGCGCCCACCGCCTACGAGCAGAAACTGCAGGAGGCCGGTCTCGCCGTCGAGGACGGCCCGCTGCACATTCCGGTCGCCGTCGGCCTGGTGCTGCCCGACGGCCGCGATGCGCTGGCCGACACTACCCGTGTGCTGTCATTGACCGAGACCACGCAAAGCTTCGTCTTCGAGGACATTCCCGATCTGCCCGTGGCATCGCTGCTGCGCGACTACTCGGCGCCGGTGCATCTCGACTTCGAGCAGAGCGACGCCGAACTGGCCCACCTGATGGCGCACGACTCCGATGCCTTCAACCGCTGGGAAGCCGGCCAGCGCCTTGCCACGCGCGTGCTGCTGGCCGGCATCGCCGCAGGCGGCCGCGGCACGGCGTGGATACCCGAGGCCTTCGTCGCCGCCGTGGACCGCGTGCTCGACGCGGGCCTTGGTCTGGGTAAACACCAGGATGCCGCGCTCGCCGCCGAGGCCCTGGTGCTGCCCGCCGAACAAGTGCTGGCCGAGGAAGTTGCCGGCCGCGGTCAGCTCATCGACCCCGACGCCATCCACCTCGCCCGCCTTGAATTGCGCCGCCATCTCGCGACGCGGCTGCGCGACAAGTTCGAGGCCGTGTGGCAGGCGCTGGCGAAATTGCTGGCCGAGGCCGCCTACGCCCCGGACGGCGTCCAGGCCGGCCGCCGCGCGCTGCGCAACCTGGTCCTCGGCTATCTCGCCGAAAGCCCGCAGGCCTACCTCAGGGCCGCGGTGGTGCCGCGGCTGGTGGCGCAGTGCGCCGGCGCCGGCAACATGACCGACGTGATCGCCGCGCTGGGCACCCTGGCCAACCTCGACCTGCCTGAGCGCGACGCGGCGTTGGCGGCCTTCCACGACAAATGGAAGGGTGAGGCCCTGGTGGTCGACAAGTGGCTGCAGGTGCAATCCACCTCGCGCCTGCCCGGCACCGCGGCGCGCGTGCGCGAACTGATGCAGCACCCGGCCTTCGACATCAGGAATCCGAACAAGGTGTATGCGCTGCTGCGCGCCTTCTGTGCCGCCAATCCGCGCCAGTTCCATGCCGCCGACGGTTCCGGCTATCGGCTGGCGGCCGATGCGATCGTCGAGTTGCAGGCCATCAACCCGCAGGTCGCCGCGCGCATCGCCCGCGCCTTCGATCGCTGGCGCCAGTTCGACGCCGAGCGGCAGGCCCATGCGCGTGCGGCGCTGGAACGCATCCAGGCCTGCGCCGACCTGGCGCGCGACGTCGCCGAGGTGGTCGGCAACGCGCTGAAGTAAGTCCGGCGACCTGCCTCAGTGGGCCAGCGGCGCCTGCTCGGCGACGGCCTGGCGGTGCCAGTCGGCGACCTCGCTGACGGCGCTTTCCAGTGCCATGCCGGCCTCGATGCGATCCATGATCTGGCGCTGCAGGATCGCGCCGAGCATGTCGACATTGGGGCTCATGACCGGCGCCAGTTCGCGCAGGAACTGCACCGTCGGCGGATCGTAGGCGTAGGCCGTCAGATGCGCCTCCAGATCCTTGCTGGTGGCCAGCGCGTAGCAGAGGTCGTAGAGCAGGTGGAAGCTGCGGGTGAACACGTCGGCGTCGCCGGCGACGTTTTGCCGCACCTCCTCGGCCAGGCCCTGGCGAAAGTCGGCGAGGCTGTAGCCGATCTGACCCTTGACAACTTCCTGCGGCGTGAATTCCCATTCCATGAGCGGTTCTCCTTGTGTTGCGGATCAGGTGTTAACGTGAAATACATCGCTAGGCGCGCTGAGTCAGGTTCGAGCGTAGCGAGCAAATTGATAGCCTCCCCGCGAGGGGAGGATGGGAGGGGCGGGCCGAGCTTGCCCGCTCATGGCAAGGCAAAGCTGCAAGCGTTTCTTGATGTGAAGGTGGCAGTCGAAGCCATGAGCACTAGCCGTAGATCGCGGTGAAGGCATCCTGATCGTCGCTGCAGACCCGGCAGGTTTTTTCCGGGTGCGGCGAGACGAAAAAGCGGTCGCAGCGGTCGCAGCGCTGCTTGGCCAGGCTGATCAGGGTGCGTGGCGGCTGATCGGGGCTCAGGTCGAAGGCGGCGGCCGCATCGAGCACCCGCGGCTGGCAGACTTCGAGGCAGGCCGCGCAGCCGACGCAGCGGTCGCGCTGGAACAGCAGCGCCCAGTCGCCGGGGTTTTCGGTAATCGAGATCGCGCCGGTGGGGCAGACGCGGAAGCAGGCCTCGCAGACCGTGCAGCCGGGGCTGATGGTGATGTCGAGCGCCGGCAGGGCCTCGTGGATGGCGACGCGGAAGGGCTCGCCCTCCTTGCGTCCGGCGACGATCTGCAACAGCTCGCGCTGCTCGGTCAGCGCATAGGCGCCGGCGCGGATGGCCTTGTCGGGCACCGGCTGGGCGGCGGGTTTTTGTTCGATGGCGGCGGCGACTTCATCGACGCCGCGGCCGAGCAGGCGGCGGAACAGGTGACGGCGGGCGGAGGCGAAGCGCGGCTTTCCCGCGGCGATCGCCGGGGCGTCGTCGACGACTTCGATCGGCAGCCATTCATCCGGCGCGGCAGCGGCGCGCAACTCGGCGACGGCTTCGAGGTTTGCCGCCAGTTGCGCTGCGCCCTTGACGCCGTGGGCGCAATCGACGCACAGCGAGGCGCCGAGCAAGGTGGTCGGCAGGCGGCGCTTTTCCAGATAGGCCAGCAGCGAGGCATCGAGCGCGCCCAGGCAAGGCACGACGGCATCGGCCGCATGGCCCGAGGGTGCGCAGGCGATGCTGAAGCGCTCGGTCTTGATCGCCTGGCGCAGCATGTCGATGGGCTTGAAGCCGTCCGCGGCGAAGGCGCCGGTGCGGCAGGCGGAAACGCACAGCGCGCAGTTGCGGCATAGCGTCGCATCGATCGACGCGCCGGTATCCGAGAGGCTGATCGCGTCGTGCGGACAGGCATCCTGGCAGCGCGCGCATTCGCTGTAGCGATAGCGGAAGCGCACGCAGCGCGCGGCGCGGAATTCGGGGATGCTGACGCTCATTTCTTGTCCGGCCGCAGTTCCTGCAGCGGCTTGCCTTGTTCGCAGGTGTTGGCCGGGATCACGAAGTTGACCAGGCCGCCGGCGCCGCCGGTCGCGCTGGCGGCCAGCAGCGCGAACGAAGCCGACTTCCAGGTGGCGAGGCCGCCCTTGACCGCGAGTATGGGCTTGCCCGGATGCTTGCGCGCGAGCGCCCGGGCGATGCCGAGCGCATCCTGGTCGCGGTCGGCGACCACCACCACGGTGGCCGTCGGGTCGATCTTCAGGTCGGCGCGCCAGGGCAGGGCGTTGTCCAGCAACTCGCGCTTGCGGCTGGTGGCGCTGCGGCCATCGATTACGCAGCAAGGCGGCTTGGTGGCAAGCGCGGCGACCAGTTGCGCCTTGTCATTGAGGCTGACCTGCGCCCGTGCGGCGCCGGCAAGCAGAAGGCAGAATGCCGCGAGCAGCGGCCACGCCACTCGCTTCATGCCGGGGCCGGCTGCCCATCCAGCAGGGCGTTGCAATGCGCATAGGCGGCGGCACCCAGCGCAAGCTGCCGGCACTGGCCGTAATCGACCCATTCGGCCAGCCGCGGCGCGGGGTCCTGCAGCGGCCCGATCCACAAGGCGTCGCCGAGGTCCTCGACCAGTCCGGCACAGAGATTGAGGTCGGTGTCGTCGCGGATGTCCACGCGTACCAGGAAGCGCGATGCACCCAGTTCGCGCATCGCCTTCAGCCACCACGGGGCCAGGGTGCCGGTGCCACTGCCGTCGGCGCGCAGCACCTCCCAGGCCGGTTCGCAATGCGATGGCGTGACGGTCTTGAAATCGGCATTCGATACCGTCTCGAAGGACCAACTGACGGTCTGCCGCGCGAGCGGCGCGTAGATCCCGATACGTTTGGCGCCGTGCGCCGCCACCAGGCGCTCGACCGCTGTGCTGTCCAGCAGTGCCGCCTCGCCGAGGAAAACGCAGTCGGCTCCGGCAGCGAACAGGGTCGCGACACGCTGTTCGTCGCCGTCGGTGAGGATCACGCCGGCGCACAGGGCGGCGACGGCCTCGACCCCCGGCCCGTCGCAGACGAAGTCATCGACGCCGACCTCGGCTGCGCCGTCCCACACCAGCCAGCGCCGTAGCGCCAGCGCCAACTCTTGGGCGTCCGGGGTTAGGGCGGGCTCGTTGGCCGGCTCGGCCAGCGGCAACTCGGCTACGGCAGATTGCATGGGTTTCAGCTCGTGTACTCGAATTTCGGATAGACGAAAGGATACAGCGGGCAGTCGTCGTCCGGCGCCAGGCCGACCAGCACGGGCCGCAGTTCCTGCAGGGCGCCGAGGATGGGCGCGACATTCACGCCGAGAAAACGCGGGCTGTACTTGGCCAGCGCCATCTGCGCGTCGTCGATCAGCAGCAGCGCGCCTTCCTGGTTCTGGTTCTGGGTGAAATACAGCGCCAGCGTCGCATAGGCCAGGCCCTGCAGGAACTCGGCCTCCGGGTCTTTGGTGCCGAGCAGGCTGTTGCGGATCAGGCGCGACCAGCGTTCGTTGAGCCAGTCGTGCAGCGCGCCCAGGTCGTTGCTGTCCCACATGACCTGAACTTCCTTCCAGTCGAGCTGCGAAAGTACGCTGCGATCCGGCGGCGGCAGTTCCTTCGGTGTGGCGAGATCGAGAATCATGATGGACTCCTAGCGCAGGTCGTTCAGCTTGTTCGCGTCGCGCATTTCTTCCAGACGCCGCACGTTGTCCGGGGCCGACAGCGTTGTTGACAACGCGTCCGTCATGCAGCCGTTGCAGACCGGCTCGTTCGGATTGAACTCGACGCGGATGTCGTCCTTCGGCACTTCCAGGCGCGCCTGGTCCCGGTCTTCGATGCGCAGGCCCATGGCTTCGATTTCCTCGGCGGCGAACCCGCCCAGGAAACGCGCCATCTCGCGGAAGAAGGAATGCTCCGAGGTGCGTTCGATGAGGCGGCTGTAGCCGCGCACCCAGCGTCCGAGATGCTGGGTCCAGAAGCGCTTGATTTCCTTGTCCAGGCGCCGCTGCGTCACGGCATCGCCCTGCTCCAGCGCGTTGGCGGCGCGTTCCAGTAGCTCGGCGACGAACATCAGCTCGACGCCGAGCTGGTCGGCAAACACCTCGAAGCGGCCGGGATGCAGCACGAAACCCAGGCGCTTGTAGGTCTGCATGGCGTCGAAATTCGGTTGCTGCTTGTAGCGCCCGGTCAGGCGCACCGACTCGACCGCGGGGAAGCCGCCGGACGAGGCGAACTGCTGCGTGTATTCGATGGCCAGCGCTTCGATCAGGGCCTCATGCGGGGTGTCGAGGAAATCGGCGTCGAAGTGCAGGCCGGCCTCGGCCAGTTCGGCCAGCGCCGCCGGAGTGCGCAGCGCCGCAATGAATTCGCTGCCCGGCTCTTCGACGAAGGCGCCGCAGAGCAGCCGATAGACCTCGGCGCGGGCACGGCATTCGGCGATGGTTTCGGCGGGCGACGCCAGCACGGCCGTGGTTTCGCCGGCAGCGACGTCGTCGTCGTTGTCATCGAGTGCCAGTACGGTTTTCAGCATGTCAGCTCCTAAGAAAAAAAGCCGGCCCGCCGGGCTTGGCGGGCCGAAATTACCCGGCCGCAAGCGGGAGCTGCGGCCGGTCGTCCCTCCTCAGGGAGTGCTCAATGGCCGCCGCCTTCCTTGTGCTTGACGCTGTCCGGGCCGGCCCAGGAGGCCATCTCCGGGTGCATCTTGCGGTGCAGGTCGCCGTTGTAGGCGTAGCGCATGGTTTCCTTGTAGGCCGCGTAGTGCTTGTCCCAGTCGCCTTGCGAATCGCCGTACTTGTCGTTGGGGCCGGCCTTGGTCACCTTGACCACGGTGTCGTACCAGCCCTGCGAACCGCCGATCGGATCGGCCACCACCGGGATGATGTTGTTGGGATGGACACCCTTGTCTTCCCACCAGACGTTGTTGAGGTCCGGATCATCCTGGCCGTGGCTGGCCTCGCTCTTCTTGTCCTTGAGCTTGAGCGTGGCCAGGCGGCCGTATTCCCAGTGGCCGAAGCCGGTCGGAATCGCCACCGTCTTCGGGTGGATGCCTTCCGTGACGTAGGCCTTGGTCACGAGGTGGCCGACGCGGCTTTCGACGCGCACCAGGTCGCCGGTCTTGACGCCGATCTTGTCCGCCGTTGCCTGGTTGATCCACATCGGGTTGCTGTGGGCGATCTCGGCCAGCCATTTCACCGCCGCCGTGCGCGACTGCTTCATCACGTTGAGCTTGAAGGTGACCATGACCAGTTCGTCGTCCTTCATCGTCTCGTGCCACGGAATGCGCTTGAAGGTCGGCATCGGGTTGAAGCCGTATTCCGCCCACTGATCGACGCGCACGTTGATGATGCGGTTGCCGGTGGGGAAGCCGACGTAGTTCTTGCCGTTCCTCTTGACGCCGATGGCCTTGCCGTTCTTGCTGATCGTGCCGTCCTTGTCGGTGGTGGCACCGGTCATGTCGGCCGCCGACAACTCCTTCTTGAACAGGCCGTATTCGGCCTGGATCTCGCGGCCGGTCTTGTCGGTGACCTTGCCGGACTTCGGATCGAGCTTGCCGTAGATCGGCCAGACGCCGTGCTTCTTGAGGAAATCGAGGCCGCCGGCTTCCTTGAGGCCCGGCACGTTGTCGAAGTGCTGGCGCATGTAGTCCTCGCCATCCTTGAAGTTCCAGAACTGCTTCATGCCGCGTTTGCCGTCCGGATCGAGCTTCCAGATGATGTCGCGCATCATGATGCGGTTCTCGCGCGATTCGCCGAGCGACTTGTGCACCGGCTGGCGGATGCCGAGCCAGGGCCACAGCGAGTTGGGCATCGACTCCGGCTCCCAGCGCTCCAGGTAGGGGCAGTCGGGCAGTATCAGGTCGACCAGCGCCGTCTCCTCGCCCATGAAGGGGCTCATCGAGACCAGGTAGGGAATCAGTTTCTCGTCCTTGAACAGCTTGCCCCATACCGCCTGGGAACCCGGATTGGTGTAGACCGGGTTGTCCTGGTAGGTGATGTAGACATTGATCTTCTGCTTGCCGTCGGCGATCCAGAAGGGCACCAGGTGGCTGACCTTGTGGCCGGCCAGCGGGTACTCGGAGGGATGCGAAAGATAGGAAGCCTTCTTCGGCTTGCCCGGTGCCGGGCTCGGCTGCGGCCAGCCCATGCCGCGCGGCAGACAGTAGCCGCCTTTCTTCTCGACGTTGCCGGTCATGATCGGCAGCATCATGCAGGCCTTCTCGTTGTAGGAGCCGTAGAGGTGCTTGGCCGGGCCGCGATAGGTGAATAGCGTGGCCGGCTTGGTGGTGGCGAACTCGCGCGCGATGCGCTCGATGGTCTCGACCGGCACGCCGGAAATCTTCGACGCCCACTCCGGGGTGTATTGCTTGTAATGCTCCTTGAGGTCCTTGACCGATACGTTGGTCCAGGTGTCGATGAACTCCGAATCCTGCAAGTCCTCACGCAGGATCACGTGACCCATGGCCAGCGCCACCGCGCCGTCGGTGCCGGGATGCACCGGAACCCATTCGTCGGAGAAACCGGCGGTATTGGACAGGCGCACGTCGAAGGTGACGATCTTCATGTGGTTGTCGACGCGGCCTTCCGTCACGCGCTGCGACAGCGGATTGTGGAAGTAGGCGGCTTCGAGGATGTTGGAACCGAAATTGAGCACGTACTTCGCGTTGGCGAAGTCCGGCGTTTCGATGTCCGGTCCCCATGTGGGTTCCATGCCGATTTTCTTCGACGATTCGCACACCGAGGTGTGGTTCACCACGGTGGCCGAGCCCAGCGTCTGCATGAAGCGGTCGATCACGCCGCCGGAGCGGTTGCGGCCGTACTTGAGCATGATGGTATTGGGATCTTCCTTGATCGCGGCGTCAAGCTTGCCCGCGAGTTCGGTCAGGGCCTCGTCCCAGGTGATGCGCTTCCACTTGCCTTCGCCGCGGGCGCCGACGCGCTTCAGCGGATACAGGATGCGATCCGGGTCGTAGCTGTACCACATGCCGGCGTTGCCCTTGGCGCAGAGGCGGCCGCGGGTCGAGACATGCTCCGGATTGCCTTCCAGCTTGACCACGCGGTCATTCTCGACATAGGCGATGGCGCCGTCCTGGATGTTGCAGACGTGGCAGTTGATCGGGATCGCCTTGCGCTCGGCGCCGGTGACCGGGCCGAAATCCTTGCCGCCCAGCTGGGTTTCCATGGCGTTGAGCAGACGGGGCGCGGCGGCCGCGGCAGCACCGGTGGTGGCGCTGACCTTGAGGAAGGTGCGACGCGTGACTTTTGGCATTTCCATTTTCTATATCTCCTCGGGGTCGGTCAGAACAGGGTCTGCAATTGTTGCGGGGCCATCAGCAGCACGTAGCGCAAGGCTGCGCCGCCGACCAGGATCAGCAGGGCGGAAACCATCAGCACGGCCTGGCTCTTGCCCATCGGCGCGAACAGCAGGACGGCCGGCGCAACACTGCCGGCCAGGAAGCCGACGCCGATGAAGAGCAGGCCCATGGTGCCGGTGGTCATGATCATGAAGGTCAGTTCCGCCGCGGAGCCGCCGTAGTTGGTGGTGCCCATGACCGAAACCAGCATCACGGCCACCGCACCGGCCGACCAGAGCATGTACTGGCGCAGGACTTTCTGCGCCTCCTCGTTGCCCATCGCCAGCAGCGAGCCGACCGCGGAACCCGAGGCGATCGCCATGGCGACGAACAGCACCGGAATGATCGGCGAGTTCCACACCGGGCGTGACTGGTGCACCGTCAGGTCGAAGCCGGTATAGACCGGCAGGCCCAGTGCCAGCAGCGCCGTCACCAGCGCCAGCAGCTTGCCCCTGGACTCGTCGCCCTTCCTCAGCGCCAGGATGTAGAACACCGAGGCGACAGCGAAGGCGACGATGTTGAGCGCTCCCCAGGCCAGCGGCGAACTGAAGTTCAGGTAGCCGGGGTTGAGGATGTTGAGGAAGCGCAGCGGTTGCGACAGGTCGGCGATCAGCAGCACGCCGCCCAGCGCCAAGAGCGCGATCGAGCCGTAAGCGGCCTTCTCGCGCAAGGGGCACAGCGCCGGCGTGATCCAGGAGCCGTAGGACATGAACGACAAACCGGCGAGGATGCCGATGACGAAGAAATAGACGGCGTAGCTTGCGTGCCACGACACATCGTGAAACCAGACGTAATCACCCATGATGTCCCCTCTCAGATCTTGAAGTTGCGCTTGAAGGCGGAACGCTCGAGTTCCATCACTTCAGGCTGGCGGTAGGCGTCGCGGCCGAACTCGGTCGCATTGCGATCGGCGCCGATGTAGAAGACGTGCGGCTTGGTGCCTTCTTCGGGACGCAGCACCTGGGTCGCGTTGGTCGCCACCAGGTAGGACACCTCGCTCTTCGGATCGTTGATGTCGCCGAACACGCGCGAGCGGCCGATGCAGGTCTGCACGCAGGCCGGGACCAGGTTCTGGGTCACGCGGTGGAAGCAGAAGGTGCACTTGTCGACCACGTTGGTGATCGGCGTGTAGCTGCGGTGCGAAGGCAGCATGAAGCGCGCGTTGTAGGGGCAGGCGGCCATGCAGCTGCGGCAGCCGATGCAGCGCTCGTAGCGCTGCAATATGAATCCGCCGTCCTCGACCTTGAAGGTCGCATCGACCGGGCAGTTGCGCACGCACGGGGCATCGTCGCAGTGGTTGCACAGCCGCGGCAGGAACTGCTTCTTGACGGTGGGATATTTGCCCACTACCTTGTACGGCACCCATGTCCGATTGACGCCCAGCGGCGTGTCGTATTCGGCCTTGCACGCGACCTGACAGGCCATGCAGCCGATGCAACGACGCGTATCGACCACCATGGCAAAACGCCTCTTGCCGGTGACGCCGCGCGTCTCGATGGGGGAGACCCTCAATTCTTCACTCATCTGTCTTGCCTCCTCTGAATACAGTGATTCGGTTTTTGTTCTGGTTTGGTTCGGCGCAAATCTGCGTCCGATGGACCAGCCTGCCGTTTTCTTTACGCAACATCCAGGCCACGCCGCCCATTCGGGCGCCAATCCCTTGTCAGCATTGGGGATTAAGCCGGGGCTGGCCGGCGCGCTCGTCCGCTCGGCGTTACGCTGGCGTAACACTTCGCTTCGATGCTGCGCTGCAACCTGCTACGCCCGCGTAACGCTCATGGATATCAAGCATGAAGCACCGGCTTTCGCGCTTATCATCGCCACCATGAGCAAGGGTGATCACCTATTGGCGGCAACACGCAGGCGGGTTTTTCTGCGCTCGGCGCTGGCCGTCGCCGCCATGCCCCTGCTGCCCGTACGCGCCGAGACAAGCGTCCTGCGCATCGGCCTGACGCCGGTCTTCCTCGACGACCAGTTGAGCTTCCTGACGCGCTGGCGCGCGTGGCTGGAGCGGCGGCTGAAGCGGCCGGTGGCCTTCGTGCAGCGCGGCAACTACCGCGAGGTGCTGGACCTGGTCCGCGGCGGCAAGATCGATTTCGCCTGGGTTTGCGGCTATCCCTATGTACGCTACCGGCATGAACTGCGCCTGGTCGCGGTGCCGCTGTGGCGAGGCCGGCCGTATTACCAGTCCTATATCATCGTGCCGGCCGACGACGCCAAGTCGAACAGCCTGACCGATCTGCGCGGCAAGGTATTTTCGTACTCGGACCCCGACTCGAATTCGGGCTACCTCTACCCCCAGTACCGGCTCACCACCCTGGGCGAGAATCCGACGACCTTCTTTTCCCGCAACTTCTTCACATGGGGCCACCGCAAGGTGGTCGAGGCGGTCGGCGTCGGATTGGCGGATGGCGGCGCGGTAGACGGCTATGTCTGGGAAACCCTGGCCGAGACCCATCCCGCGCTGACCCGCGGCACGCGCGTGATCGAGCGCTCGCCGGAGTTCGGGCACCCGCCCTTCGTCGCGCGCCCGGACATGTCCGCCATTGAACTGCAGCGCTTCCGCGCCGTCCTGCTGGAGATGTCGTCCGATGCCGAGGGTGCCGAACTGCTGCACCTGTTGCGCCTGGATGGTTTTGTCGCCGGCCAGCCATCGCTGTTCGATGAAATCAGGCGCATGGCGGCGCGGGTGCGCCAGATATGATCGCCCTGGCCGACCTTTCGCTGCGCTGGAAAATTCCGCTGCGCGTGATGGGGGCGGTGCTCGGCACCGCCCTGGCGGTCACCGCGGCCCTGGTGACGCGCGAGTACGACGAGATGCGGCAGAACCTCGATGCCCACGGCAAGAGTCTGGCGCGGGTGCTGGCCAACACGCTGGTGACGCCGGTGCTGCACGACGACATCTGGCGCGCCTACGAAATCCTGCAGTCGGCCCGCGATCCCACGGCGATTGCGCCTGAACTGCAGGCCGATGTGGTGCTGGTGACCGACGCGGACTTCAATGTCTTCGTTTCCACCCGACCGAAAGAATTTCCGATCGGCAGCAGTCCGGCCAGTCGCGGCGGCGTCTACGGGCGTCTGCGCGCCGCACTGGTGAAGACCAAGGCGACGGAACAGCAGGTCATCGAACCGGCCGATTCGGTCCATTACTTCGTCATGTCGCCGCTGGTGGCCGACGGCGTCGCGCTCGGCCATGTCATCCTCGGCTATTCGAAAATATCGTTCGTGCCGCGCTTCATCGGTCTGGTGGGACAGGCGGCATTCGTCACCCTGCTGGTGCTGGTGCTGATCCTGCCGTTCTCATGGTTCTGGGCGCGGCGCACGGGCGAGCCGCTGGTGGCCCTGGCCGACGCCATGCGCCGGGTGCCGGGAGATCTGGAAGTGGCGCGCCTGGCCGATTTGCCCAAGAGCGGCGACGAGATCGGGCAACTGGGCAATGCCTTTCGCCGCATGGTCGGCGAGTTGAAGCACAAGCAGGAACTCGAAGACCAGATGCTCGTCACCGAGCGTCTGGCCGCCGTCGGCCGCATGACGGCCGGCATCGCGCACGAGATCAACAATCCCCTGGGCGGCATGCTGACCGCGATCAAGACCTACCAGCGGCACGGCGCCGGCGACCCGCTGGCGAACCAGACCCTGTCGCTGCTGGAGCGCGGGCTCACGCAGATCCGCCATACCGTGGCCGCCTTGCTGGTCGAAACCAAGTTGCAGGACCGCCCGTTCGAACCGGCGGACATCGATGATCTGCTGATCCTGGTCGAGGCCGAGGCGCGCGCCCGCTCCGTCACCATCGTCATCGAATCCCCGCTGGAGCGGGCGCTGCCCCTGCCGGCGACGCTGCTGCGGCAGATCCTGCTCAACTTGCTGCTGAATGCCATCGCCGCGGCCGACGAGGGCGGCCGCGTGCGCCTCGGCCTCGGCAGCGGCGACGGAATGCTCAGGTTCTCGGTGTGCAACGACGGCAAGCACATTCCCGACGAGCAGATGGCCTATCTCTTCGAACCCTTCGCCAGCGGCCGCGAAAAGGGCTACGGCCTGGGTCTCTGGGTGGTTTACCAGATCGTGCAGCAGTTGAACGGCGGGCTGTCGGTGGATAGCGAGCCCGGCTGCACCACCTTCAGCGCCGAGATTCCCTATGTCGAAAACTGAATCCGCGCTGCGCCTGTGCCTGATCGAGGACGACGAGATCATGGGCGAATCCCTGATCCAGTTGTTCCGCCTGGAAGGCTTTGCCGTGGACTGGTGCCGCACGGCGGCCGCGGGCGCCGTGGCGATCGGCGCCCACCGCTACAGCCTCGTGGTGAGCGACATCCGGCTGCCGGACCGCAACGGCGGCGACCTGTTCCTCGAACTCAAGGAAACACAGCCGTGGCTGCCACCCTTCCTGTTCATGACCGCCTTCGGCACCATCGACCGCGCCGTGGAACTGCTCAAGGCCGGTGCCGCGGACTACGTCACCAAGCCCTTCGACGTCGACGTCCTGGTGCAGAAAGTGCGCGGCCTGGCCGAGGGCTACGGCGCAGTCCGCGATGGCGGCGACGATACGCTCGGCGTATCGCCGGCGATGCGGCGCATCGCCGAGTCGATCCCGCGCCTGGCACGCCACGCCACCGCGCTGCTGATCACCGGCGAGTCGGGTGCCGGCAAGGAGCACGTGGCGAAATTATTCCATCGTCACGCGATCGGCGAGGCGGGCGAGTTCATCGCCGTGAATTGCGCCTCGATTCCCGAGTCGCTGATGGAAGCGGAACTCTTCGGCTTTGAGCGCGGCGCCTTCACCGGTGCGGTCAAGGCCAAGCGCGGCTACTTCGAGCAGGCGCACCAGGGCACGCTGTTCCTCGACGAAATCGGCGAAATGCCGCTGTCGATGCAGGCCAAGATGCTGCGCGTGCTGCAGGATCAGCGCCTGACCCGCTTGGGCGGAGAGAAAGCCATCACCTCGGACTTCCGTCTGGTCTGCGCGACCCATCGCGACCTGCGTGCGATGGTCGACGCCGGCCAGTTCCGCGAGGATCTGTATTACCGGATTCACGTGATTCAGCTGCGCATTCCGCCGCTGCGGGAACGGCCGGAAGACATCCGCTGGTTCGTGCGCCATTTCGTCGAGGAATTCAACCGCGCCCACGCCGGCGAGCAGCGCCGTCTCGACCCGCGCACCGAGCAAGCTCTGCTGCACTACGCCTGGCCCGGCAACGTGAGGGAGCTGCGGCACGCGGTGGAGCGTGCCTGCATCCTTTCCAGCGGGCCCCTGCTCGGCGCCGAAGCCTTCTTTGGCGGCGGCATCGACGGCGAGGTGGCGCAGCCGCTGGAATCCGAATCCCTGAGCGAATACCTGATGGGCTGCGAACGCGACTATCTGTCGCTGATCCTGGAACGGCACGGCGGCCACATGACCCATGCCGCCGAGGCTCTGGGCATTACGCGCAAGACTCTCTGGGAAAAGCTTCGACGCCTTGGAATCAAGGCAAAAGGCGAGCCGTAGCGACGTCGGCAAGGCGTTCCCCAACTTGACAGCCTGTCGCCACGAAGGCTAAATCCGGGCCTCAGTCAGCACCGACACAAACCAATTGCAGGAGAAAACAACAATGGCACCCCCCCCACTGGCCACGCGCGAGGCAGTACGCGAAGAACGCTTCAACGATGTCTGGACCAACGAACTCAACGACGCGTTTGCCGACATCGCGCGCTATTACGACCGTGCCAACGAAATCGCCGCGCTCGGTCTGTGGAGCACTTTCCTCAAGCGCTTCATGCAGACCGTGGACATCAGGCCGCAGCAGAAGGTGCTCGACGTCTGCGCCGGCACCAACGCCATCGGCATCGCCCTGCTCAAGCGCGAACCGACGCTGGACGTGCATGCCATGGATCGCAGCGCCGAAATGCAGACCGTGGGCGCGCAAAACGCCGCCGCGCTGGGCTTCCAGATCAAGAGCACGATCGGCGACGTGCACAAGCTGCCCTTCCCCGACAATCATTTCGACGTCGTCACGCTGCAGTTCGCCTCGCGCCACCTGCGGGTGCGCGAGGTGTTCACCGAGATTCTGCGCGTGCTCAAGCCCGGCGGCCACTTTCACCATTCCGACATGCTGCGGCCGCGCAACGTGATCGTGAAGAACCTGTATTTCACCTACCTCAAGGCCTGCCTGAATTTCACCAGCCTGATCGTCGGCAGCAGTCCCGCGGCGACCAAGTTCAAGCAGTATTTCATCGATGCGCTGGACCTGTTCTACACCGCCGAAGAGCTGTCGATCGTGCTGCGCGAACTGGGCTACGTCGAGGTGAGCGTGGACACGGTGTTCTACGGCATGATCGGTTTCCACCGCGCCGTGAAGCCGGCCGACAAGGGCTGATTCAATTTCGGCCGGAGGCGTTCAGCCTTCGGCCATGTCCAGCTTGCGCATTTTTTCCCAGAGGTTCTTGCGGCTGATGCCGAGCAGGGCGGCGGTGTCGGCGATGCGCCCGCCGCATTCGGCGAGCGCCCGGCGGATGTAGGCGCGCTCGCAGTCCTGCAGGTGCTCGCTGAGCGGTTGCCGCAAGGTGTCGGCGTCTGCCGCGCCGCCGCCGTCGGCGCCGAACAGGCTTTCGGCGCTCAGCGCCGGGGTCAGGCAGAGCACGCTGGCGCGCTCCAGGCAATGCTGCAATTCGCGCACGTTGCCCGGCCATGGATAGCGGGTCAGGGCGCGTTCGGCCTCGGGCGTCAGCGTGCGGCGGGTTTCGCCGCGGCTTGCGCGTGCATCCAGCAGGCGCGTGGCCAGCCAGAGGATGTCTTCCTGCCGTTCGCGCAGGGGCGGCACCTGCAAATGGATGACGTGGATGCGGTAGTACAGATCCTCGCGGAAGCGGCCCTGTTCCACCATGGACTTGAGGTCGTTGTGCGTGGCGCAGATCAGCCGGATATCCACCTGATGCGGCGTGGCGCCGCCGACGTGTACCACCGCCCGGTCCTGGATCGCACGCAGCAACTTGACCTGCATGGAAGGCGGCATTTCACCGATCTCGTCAAGGAACAGGGTACCGCCATCGGCCTGCTCGAAGACGCCGCGCCGGTCGCGGTCGGCACCGGTGAAGGCGCCCTTGTCGTGGCCGAACAATTCCGACTCGACCAGGTTTTCGGGGATCGCACCGCAGTTCACTGCGATGAAGGGGGTCTTGCCCTCCGGATCGCCGGCTCGGTGCAGAGCCCGCGCGACCTCCTCCTTGCCGGCGCCCGACTCGCCGGAAATCAGCACCGCGCTGCGGCTCGCCGCCAGGCGCGGCAGCAGTCCCTCGATATGCCGCATGCTGGTGGAAATTCCCAGTCGGGCGTCGCTGCTCGCGGCTTGTTGCTGATGCTCGCAAAGGCCGCGGATCTTGGCGATCAGTTCACCGACGTTGAAGGGCTTGGTCACGTAATCCTGGGCACCCAGCTTGAGCAGGCGCACGGCCTGGTCGATGGCGCCGTAGCCGGTGATGAAGATCATCGGGGCGATGGCCCGGTTGCCGGCGAGCAGCTCGCGGAACAGCTGTTCGCCGCTGATGTCGGGCAGGTTGATGTCGCTGACGATCACGCTGTAGCGGCGCTGACCGAGACCGCGCCGGGCCGATTTGCCGTCGCGGAACCAGTCGCAGTTGAAGCCTTCGAAGTCGAGCCGTTCCGACAGCGCTTCACCGATGATGGGGTCGTCCTCGATCAGGGCGATGCGGTGCTGCATGGGGTGTCTCCAAGAGGTAGGTTGACCACGAACTCGACCTGGCCGTCGACATTCCTGGCGGCAATGCGGCCGTCGAGTTGCGTCACGATCTGGTAGGTCACCCACAGGCCGAGGCCGTGGCCGCCGGGTCGCGTCGAGGCGAAGGGTTCGAACAAGTGCTCAAGTTGTTCGTCGCCGAGCAGGACGCCGTCGTTGCGCACCTCGATCGACAGACAGGAGGCCGATTCGGCTTTGCGGCCCAGCCACAGGCTGACGTGGCCTCCTTCAGCCGCCGCTTGCACGGCATTGAGCAACAGGTTGATCAGGATCTGGCGCACCAGGCTGGCCGGCGCCGGCAATTCGGCCGGCATGGCCGCCGACCAGTCGAGGCGGATGTGGCGTTTGCTCACCTGGGGCTGAATCAGGGTGTGCACATCTTCAAGGTCGTGCGGACTCAGTGGCCGAGCCTGCACCTTGGTCTGCACCAGCAAGGCCGCCACGGTGTCGCGAATCTGCATCAGGCCGCGATCGATCAATTCGAGCTGGCGCAAGGCGCGCGGATCGAGATTGCGCTGCAGCTTGAGGGTGTCGACGGTCGTCATCAGGCCGGCCAGCGGATTGTTGATTTCGTGGGCAATGCCGGCGGTGAGTTGGCCGATCGCCGCGAGGCGCTCCGACTTGACCATCTGGCCTTCCAGCGCCGCCTTGTCGCGCAGCGCCAGCACCATGCGGTCGTAGGCCTGGAACAACTGGCCGAGCTCGTCGTGATAGGGGTAGAGATCGGGCGGCAGGGGATCGGGAACCGAGTTCAGCATCATGCCCATGCGTTGCGCCAGGTCGACCAGTGGCGTCGCCATGCGGCTGCCCCAGTACCAGTTGATCGGAATCAGCACGGCCAGCACCAGCAGGCCGATGCCCAGACCCTGCCAGATGGTGTCGATGAACCAGGGATGGAACACCGACTTTGCATAGCGCAGCACCAGGTGCCCCAGTTGCGCGTCCTTGTCGGCGATGGGCAGGATCAGGTAGAGGTAGCCGGAATCCTGCGGCTCCAGCACCAGGGGCCATGCCTCCTCGCTCGGGGTGCCCAGTCGTTCGCTTAGCTGCAGCCAGTCAGGACCCAGCGTCGCGGCATCGGCCAGCATCGGCAGCGTATCGGGATCGCTGGAGACAAAGATTCGCTGGTCGCGTCCGAGCACCACCACGGCATCGACCGCGACCGGGGTTTTTGCGGATTCGGCACGAATCGGCGAACGCGCGATCTCGAAGGCACGCCATACGTTGTCGTGCAGCAGCGCCGGCGCCAGGGTGTTGGCGAGGGTATGCGCGAGATTGCCGGCGCTGATTACCACCGCGGTCTTCATATCCTGATAGGCGCGCGTCATCAGCGCGGCACCGACGACGAAAATCGAGACGCTGATCAGGAATGAGGTCCACAGCGGGATCTTGTGGCGGAAGGACAGATTGAACAGCCAGCGCACGGTTAACTCGAAATGCTTTGCCAAGCGAGCTGTGTCAGGTTCGAGCGCAGCGAGCCGATTGGTAGCCTCCCCCGCGAGGGGGGCGAGGCGGGAATTCGCGACGCATGCGTCGCGCCGCCGCAGCCGGCTGGCTGTGCAAAGCCAGCCGTGGGCCGCGCAGCGGACGGGAGGGGGAGGGCCCACTTGCCAGCTTGACGGATTGCGACGTTAAAGAATTTCATGATGCGCGGTTGTTCATCGAAGTCATGAGCGTTGGCTCAGGCTTCGCCAAAGCTGCGCATCATGCGTGCCACGCCTTCGTACAGCGCCGGACTGCCGATGGTGAACCCGTCCAGGTGCAGCAGGCCGAGCAGGCGCCGTCCGGCTTCGCTGCGCGCAGTGTCGAGCAGATGGCGCTGCATGAGCTGAAAGTCGGCGCTGGCCACCGAGCGATGGGCGACAAAGGGTGGGAAACCATACTCCGGCGAACGCCAGACCACGCGCGTTCGTGCCGTCAATGTCGGCTCGACGTGAGCCAGGGTGTCCCAGATGTAGCTGTCCACCGCGCCGCCCTGTGCCAATCCACTGGCCACCGCCTCGACCACCTTGCGATGCGACCAGGTAAAGAAGGTCTTGCGGAAGAAGCCCGCGGGGTCGCGTCCCAACTGGCGGATTTCATAGCGGGGTGCCAGGTAGCCTGTATTCGAATAGGGGTCGGCATAGGCGAACACGGCGTCCGACAGGTCGGCTATCGAACGGGTCTGTGTATCGCCCTTGCGTACGATCAGGTAGGAACGGTAATGCGGACGCCCCTGATAGAGCGGCACCGCCAACAGGCGCACGGCGTCCTTGAGATGCAGGTAGGGATAGTCGCAGATCCAGGCGAATTCGAGCTTTTCCAGCCGCAGCAAGTCCATGGTTTCGCGATAGCTGTCGCGCTGCACGAATTCCACGGGTCTTTGCAGGGAAGCTGCCATGAACGCGCGCCATTCGCCGAGCATGCTGTGCTGGTCATGGAGAAAGGCCGGAGTCATGCCGACTCGCAGCTTGCCGCCAGCGGCCTGCGATTTGCGCGTGAGGCCGATCAGTCCCGCGGCGGCAAGGCATCCGCTGCCGAGCAGCCAGCGGCGTCGGTTACGGTTAGGTAACGAACTTTCGATTATCCGACTCATGGAGTCCTCGCTGGTTACGATACGGTAACTATTTTAACTCCTATTACCACTACATAAATTATGGTTTTCCGAGGCCCGAATTCAATCCCATGAAATTGTTATGGTTTTTCCTCGTGGCATGTTTCTCGCGAATAGAGGGGCAAACATGATGATCGGGTCCCTGCCGTGAATACTCCATCCAAGCTTTCAACCGGGCATCGCCTGCGTGGCGGGGACGCTGTCGGCCTTGCGGCATGCGGCGCCGTGTCGCCAGCGCCAACTCTTGCCGGCCAGTCATGCGGTGGGGCGAGCGCGATGGCTGCACGGAATTCATGTTACCGCACGGTAACCGGCTTGGCGGCCGGAGGGCGCGGACAGTTTCAGGCAAGTCTCACCATGCGACGTCCATTCGAAGCAATGGCAACAACATCTAGGAGTCAATGATATGGAAATCGGAAGAAGAGGTTTCATCAAGGGCATGGGCGCCCTCGGCGGCGCGGCGGCTTCCGGCGTCGGTTTCGATGCCCTCGCTGCGGCGGCGAAAGCCAAACCCGCGGCGGCGGCCAAGTCGATGGAAGTCAAGACCTACAAGTCCGGCTGCTCGATTTGCCCGAACTTCTGCGGCATCCAAGGCAACGTGGTGAATGGCATCGTCAAGTCCATCTATCCCGATGCTGCGCGCGCCGAGGTTTACAACCATGGCATCTGCCCCAAGGGTGCTTCGGGCATGTACAACACTTACGACCCTTATCGGCTGAAGAAGCCGCTGAAGCGCACCAACCCGAAGAAGGGACCGAATGAGAACCCCGGCTTTGTCGAGATCAGCTGGGAAGAAGCTTTCTCGCTGGTGGCGGAACGGCTCAAGAAGATCAAGGCCGACAATCCGTCGAAGCTGGTTTTCCAGTGGGGCCAGGGCAAGTACCTTATCGGCGACACCAACCTGAAAGCCTGGTGCGGCGCCTTCGGCACGCCGAACGCGATACACCGCACGACGCTGTGCGAGGCGGCGCGGCACGTCGCGGATGAACTGACCTGGGGCTATCACGGCCATCTGCCGGACCTGAAATACACCAATCTGCTGCTCAATTTCGGCGCCAACTATCACGAAGGCGAGCAGACCTCGCGCTGGCTCGACTGGGCGACAGCCCAGGGCCGCGAACGCGGCTTGAAGACGGTTGTCATGGATCCGCGCCTGTCCGGTTGTGCCGCCAAGGCTGACGAATGGGTTCCGGTGCGACCGGGCAAGGACGTGGCGATGATCCTTGCCATGTGCAAGGTGTTGATCGACGCCGGCACGATCGACGAGGAATTTCTCACCACCTACACCAACTCGCCGCAACTGGTGGGCGCCGACGGCAAGATCGTCACGGACAAGGACGGCAAGACACCGCTGGTCTGGGATACGGTGAGCAACACCGCCTCGGCTTACACGGCCAACGTCAAGCCGGCGCTCAAGGGCAGCTACACGGTCGACGGCAAGCCGGTACGCACCGCGTTCACGGTGTTCGCCGAAAGCCTGAAGGACGTCACGCCACAATATGCCGAAGAAGTGGCCGGCGTACCTGCCGCCACCATCACGCGCCTTGCCGCAACTTTCGCCAAGGAAGCGCATATCGGCGAGTTCAAGGAAATCGACGGCGTCAAACTGCGTTATCGCCCGGTTGCGGCCTACACCTTCCGCGGACTTGCCGCCAAGGAGTTCGGCGTGCAGAACTCGCGTTCCCTGCTGATCCTAAATTCGCTGGTGGGAGCGATCGACGCCGTCGGCGGCTTCCTGCTCCACCACCCGAACAACCACCCCGAGTACCTGGAACCCGCGAAGTGCGACTATCCGCCGAAACGCACGGACATGCAGCAAACCGTGTTCCATCCGAACTCCCATCACAACATCGGCCAGCAGACCAACATCACGCTGCTCGACCCGAAGTCCTGGGGGCTGGGCTACGTGCCCGAGATGCAGATGTTCTACGGTACCAACCGCGCGGTTTCGACATCGAACGCCTGGCAGCAATTCGAGGGCATGGCCAAGACCTTCAACGTGGTGATCGATATTGTGATGACCGAAACCGCATGGTATGGGGATGTCGTCCTGCCCGACAAGACCTATCTCGAATCGTGGCACAACGCGCCGGCCAAGACTCACCCCGAGATGACCGGCATCGTTGCGATCCGCCAGCCGATGACCAATCCCTACAACCTCGAACACAATGCCTCCTCGATAATCTTCGAGCTGGCCAAGCGCGTCGGCTTCCGCGACAAATATCTTGAAAACCTGAACAAGGGCTGGAAGCTCAAGGAGGTCCAGTTCAAGCCGGGCCGCGACTACACGACCGAAGAACAGGTCGAGGTGATCTGGACCGACAAGACCAAGAAGGATTTCGCCTATGCCAAGGAACATGGTTTCGTCGCCAAGAAGCTGGACGTCAAGGGCAAGTATCTGCACGGGGTCGATCCGGTGTTCAAGGGGCCTGGCAAGCCGAAGTTCAAGCTATATGCCGATCACTTCGTCGGTACCTATGAAACAGTCGAGAAGGTCGTCAAGGCCAACAACATCACCCGGATCGACCTGGCCAAATACAAGCTGGCCTACTCGCCGATCCCGACCAAGGAGCATGCTTTCCCGACGCCGCATCGCGAAGCCAAGGACTTCCCCTTCTACCTGATAACGCACAAATCAATGCATCGCTACCAGTCCGGCAACACGGTCAACAACGTGATCACCAATCAGGCGCTGGGATCGGATCTCGAAACCAACTACGTCGCGATCAATGCCGCAACGGCCAAGCAGATGGGCATCAAGGACGGCGATACGGTGCAGATCGAAACCCGCGTCGGCAAGGTCAAGGGCACGGCCAAACTTACCCAGGGCGTGCGTCCCGATACCCTGGCGGTGTCCTATCACTACGGGCAGTGGAGCCCCGGCTATGCCCCGGCCGCCAAGCAAGGAACCTGGATCAACCAAGTGCTGGAGTTGCACCCGGACGTTCCGTCGGGCATGAACTCCTTCAACGATACCAAGTGCAAGCTGACCAAGGCATAAGGGAGTAAACCATCATGGCAAAATTTGGACGACTCATAGACACCAAGCGCTGCATCGGCTGCCGCTCCTGCGTGGCCGCCTGCGCGGTGGAAAATCACTTCACTCCCGATGCGCAGTGGAACGCGATGATCGAGTACGAGGTGGGCACCTACCCCGAAGTACACAAGATCTACCAGACGATGAACTGCATGCACTGCGAAAAGCCGTCATGCAAGGCCATCTGCGACAAGATCGGGGTCAAGGCGATCAGCAAGAACGAATATGGCGTGGTGCTGTTCGATTACAAGAAATGCATCGGCTGCGGCTACTGCGCATCCGTCTGCCCGTATGGCGTGCCGCAGATGAATACCGAGCTGAAGCCCCTGAATCCCGGCAAGGGCGCGCAGGGCATGGAGACCATCGCCCAGGCCGATCGGCACCCGACGCATCAGAAGAAGGCCAAGTCTGCCGAGAAGTGCACCTTCTGCTGGCACAAGATCGAAAAGGCGATCAAGGACGGCAAGCAGGATCGCATCGGCAAGGATCAGGATTACACGCCGGCCTGCGATCTGGTCTGCCCGACGCAGGCCCGCTGGTTCGGCGACCTCGATGATCCGAAGTCGGAAATTTCGATGCGCATCAAGGCGACCAATGCCGTACAACTGAAGACGCATTTCGGCAACAAGCCGCAGGTGTATTACACGCTGGACAAAGGAGCCAAGTCATGAGACTACTGTTTGCATCAATGGCGCTGGGTTTGAGCCTGGCCATGGCACCGGCTTTCAGTGCCGACGCACCGGTCAAGAAAAAGATGGTGTTTTCCGGCAAACCGTCGATGGCCGTCGAAGGACGTTTCCACAAACTGCACGAGAAGCAGGAAAAGCTCGACTGCGCCGATTGCCACGAGAAGGTGCAGGAAGACATCCTCTACCTGCGCAAGGACGACCGCATGTCGAAGGCACTGGCAGATGAGGGCCAGTCCGACCGCAAGGGCTGTCTGACTTGCCACAAGCCCGGTTACAAGCCGAACGGGCCGCACTCGTTCTGGGGAGTTTGAGCATGAGCTCGACCGCGACACTGGCGGATGTTGCCGGGCGCCGCGGCCGCACCTATTGGCTGCTGGCCCGGGGCTTTGCCGAGGCGCCGGGAAGCGTGCTTCTCGGCGAACTCATCACGGCGCTTGGTCCGGTGAATCCCGCCGAACCCCTGGCGGCAGAGACCGCCGCCTTCGCCGATGCCCTGCACTCGGCCCTCAGCGCGGACGCTGCGTCGGATGCTTTAGCCATAGAGTTCACCCGCTTGTTCGGCGGCATCTCCGAGTCCTACGGCGGACCGCCGCCGTTCGAATCGGTGGTGCGCAGCGGCAACTGGGGCGGTGATATTGCGCTGGCCGTGGTGGCCGCCTACGCCGATGCCGAAATCGTGCCGCCGCTGCCCGATGCCAGCCCGCCCGATCACCTTGCGGCTGAATTACGTTTCCTCGCCATCGCCTGCCATCGCGAAGGCCAGGCGTGGCAGGCGGATGACACCCAGGCGGCGATGGACTGGGTAGGTCGCGAACGAGACTTCCTTGATCAGCATGTCTTGCGCTGGGTTCCCGAGTATTGCCGGCAGGCCGCCGGAATGGCGGAAACTCCGTTCTACCGTGCCCTGCTGGCGCTGACGCCGCGTGCCTGTGAGCTCGATCGCGAAGACATCGATGCCATTTTTGAATCCGTGCCATCCTTCGCCGAGAATGTCTGATCCCTTCGTACCGCCGTTTTTTTTCAGTCCTCCTGCTCAAGCTGGCGGTATGTCCGGATTGAGATTCATGGCGCCGGGTACCCCGGTCCCGCACGATGGAGTGGTCTATCGGTCGCGCGGTTCGGTGCTGATTGCGGGCGACACAGCGTCCGCCGCAGAAGCGGCGCGCGAACTGGTTCGGCGCGCGCCGAACTTGCGCATAGCCCTGTTTGCGCCTGGGGTGGCGGCGCTCGGCGATCTGCCGACGACGGTCAAGGCGGTCGGCGGGCGCATCGTTTCGCTGCGAGGTCATCTCGGGCGATTTTCCGCGTCTGTTCGCGTCGCCGTCGATAAGGCCGAAGACGCCGGAATATTCAGCGGCAACGCGGACCGGCACTTCGATCTGGTGCTCGACCTTTGTCGCGAGCCGTTGCTGCAGCAAAGCGTGCTGCCCCATGGCTACTATGCGCCGGGCGACGATGCAACGGCTCTGGCCCGGGCACTGGACAGCCTGCCGCAACTGACGGGTGATTTCCACAAGCCGAAGTATGTGAACTACCGTCCGCAACTCTGCGCCCATGGAGCGATGGGGGTTGCCGGCTGCGGGCGTTGCCTCGATGTCTGCGCCACCCAGGCGATTCGTTCGAGCGGCGAAAAGATCGAGGTGGACCCCTACCTCTGCCAGGGCTGCGCCGGCTGCACCTTGGTTTGCCCGAGCGGGGCACTCGAATTTCAGCATCCGGCCCCGGGAACCCTGCAGGCGTTGTTGGATGAACGTCTCGAAAAATCGGGCGAAATTTCGCCAAGGTCGATTCTGGTGGTGCACGACGCCGCGGCGCGCCATCTATTGCCCGTCACCGAGGCGTCCGGGGCGCTTTTCCTGGAGGTGAATCCCCTGCCCGCATTCTCGGACCTGATGTGGCTCAAGACCCTGGTGGATGGCGTCGGCGGTCTGGTCCTGGTACTGGCGCCGACGACCCCGCCGCAGAGCCGCCAGTTGATCGAGTTCAAGCTGGAGGAACTGCGCAGCATACTGGCCGAGCTGGGTTGCGATCCCGAGGTACTGCAAATCGCCGCTCCTCAGGATGTTGCCATGGCGATCGAACAAATCAGGAACACTGCCTGCCCGCCTGCCATGACTGCGCCGGCCGCAGGCTCCGCCGTGAATGGAAAACGGGAAAGCCTGCTGGCGCTGATCGACGCGCTCGGTGCAAGCAGAAAAACGGATGGGCGAGCCAACGCGCCCCGCGCGCTCGCGACCGGGGCAGGATTTGGCACGGTATTGGTGGATGCCGGGAAATGTAGCCTCTGTCTGGCATGCACGCATTTGTGCCCGACCGGGGCGCTTGGTGGTCAGCTCGATCCGGCGCCGTTGCTGTTGTTCAAGGAAAGTCTTTGCATTCAGTGCGATCTGTGCCGCGCCGGATGTCCGGAACAGGCGATTGCGCTGCAGCCGCGCTTTTTGCCTAGCCCGGCAGCACGCAATGCGGCGCGCGAACTGGCCAGCGATCAGCTGGCGGCATGCAGCAGTTGCGGAACACCGTTTATCGGCCGGCGCAAGCTGGCCCTGAGTCTGGCGCTGATGCGGGAACACGCGAAGGACATGCCGGGCGGCATCGACAGCCTGCGGATGTGTCCCGCCTGTCGGCAACGGAAAACAATGCTGGGCTAATGGAACATGTCACTGTTAAGGGACAGGCGTCTTGATTTCGCGACAAATCCAAGGCAATCTCCAGCACGCGTTGGCCGGCTGCGGGCAGGAATGCATGGTGGCACGCGGATTGCAGCTTTACTAGGAGTTGGAAATTTCATCAAGCCGAAGCCGCTGGCCCGTCCGGCGTTTTCCAGTCATTCGTTGAGGCGTTTCTGCGGCAGCTCAAGCGTTCAATTTTTCTGTAACCTTTTCGGAGCCGAACCATGAAAATCAAAACTTCCCTATTGCTGACGGGATCACTGTTCGTCGTCCTGGCCGGGCTGGCGCCCGTGCATGCGGCGTTCGATGAAGCTGCGGCCAAGGCGCTCGCAAAGAAGAATGATTGCTTCAAATGCCATGCCGTCGACAAGACCAAGAAGGGGCCGTCGTACAAGAAGATTTCCGCCAAGTACAAGGAAAAGAAACTCGGCGAAAAAGAGGCCATCAAGCAGATGACTGAAGGCAAGAAGGTCAAGCTCGAGGACGGCACCGAAGAGGATCACAAGATCATCGAAACCAAGGATCCGAAAGAGTTGAGCAATCTGGCTCAGTGGATTTTGTCGCACTGATCCGATACAACCCGCCGGGGCCTTCGCACAAGGTCCCGGCTGCGTTTCCTGGTACCGTCGTTCGCGTGTGACCAGGCAGAAGAACAACGAGTAGCGGGGAAAGTGAATCATGCGTACCAGCCAGTTTGCAGCGTGGGTAGTGGCAGCAACGGTCTATGTGGCCGGATTTCTCGGCAGCGGACCATCGCTTGCGGCCCCAACCAAGGAAGCGGCCCCCGCGGCAGCGGCCAAGCTCGACAATGCCGGCTGCCAGAGCTGCCATGACGGCAAGAAGGGCAAGCTGGAAATGCTCGCCAGCAATGGCGAAAAGCGCGCGGTGCAGGCAGTCGTGCCGGACAAATATGCGACCAGCGTGCACGCCAAGATGGATTGCGTTGCCTGCCACCTGGAAATCACCGACAACGTCGCGCCCCACCAGAAAGCTGCCGGGGTCAAGAAAGCCGAGTGCGCCCAGTGCCACCTCGACCTCTGGGAAGCAACCAAGAAGCAGGGCAAGACCGCCGAGAAGCCCCGCCTCGGCATCGTTGCGGAAAACGTCGCCGCCTATAAGCAGTCCTTCCACGCCAAGCCGGACAAGGACGATCCGACCAAGTTGATGGCCATCTGCAGCGATTGTCACAATGTGCATACCTTTGACGTGCCGCCGCGCGGCACGGCCGAGCGCAAGGAGTGGCACCTCACCGTGCCCGATATCTGCGGCAGATGCCATGAGGATCACCTGGAGGAATGGAGCGAATCCATTCACGGCAAGGAAGCGGTCGACAAGAAGAACCTGAAGACGGCCGTCTGTTCGGACTGCCACACCACCCACGACATCATCGGCAGTTCCACCGACAAGGCCAAGTTGTCGATCACCGCCAGTTGCGGCGACTGCCACCAGGATGCCTTCAAGTCCTACAAGAATTCCTATCACGGTCAGGTCAATACCCTGGGCTACGCCTACACGGCGAAATGCTTCGACTGCCACGGCAGCCACGCCATCCAGCCGTCGAAGGATCCGAAGTCGCGGATGAATGAAAAGAACCGGCTCAAGGCCTGCCAGAAGTGCCACAGCGGCAAGAAGGATCTGCCGCTCGCCACCGCCGGCTTCCTGACTTTCAGCCCCCATGGCACCAGCGACAATTTCGACAAGTATCCGGAAATCTGGCTTACCACCAAGCTCATGGTGGCGCTGCTGATCGGCGTCTTCGTGTTCTTCTGGGCGCATTCCATACTCTGGTGGTATCGCGAGTACATGGACCGCAAGCAGGGCGTGCATCATTGGCATATCCGTACCGGTGCGATACCCGAAGAGAAGCTGCCGTTTGACGAGCGGCGCGACGAACTGGGCAAGAAGCACGTGAGGCGTTTCGGACCGATGTGGCGCTTGGCGCACCTGCTGTTCGCGATCAGTGTGATGACTCTGGTTTTGACCGGGATGGCAGCGTTTTATGCCGAAACCGGCTGGGCCAAGGCGGTCATGGCAGCGTTCAACGGCCCGAGGACGGCTGGCCTGGTGCATCGCGTCGCGGCATTCACCATGCTCGGCATCTTCTTCATCCACCTGATTGCCGTGTCGATCAACATCGGGCGCAAATGGAAGGACTTCAAGATATTCGGCCCCGATTCCTTCGTGCCGAACTGGAAGGACATGTACGACATGATCGGCATGTTCAAGTGGTTCGTCGGCAAGGGCCCGCGCCCGGCCATCGAGCGCTGGTCCTACTGGGAGAAGTTCGATTACTGGGCGGTGTTCTGGGGTATGGCGATCATCGGTGGCAGCGGCATGATGCTGGCCTTCCCGCATATCGTCGCCTCGGTGCTGCCCGGCTGGGTGTTCAACGTGGCCATGGTGGTCCACGGCGAGGAAGCCTTCCTCGCGGCGGTGTTCCTGTTCACGGTGCATTTCTTCAACAACCACTTCCGCCCCGACAAGCTGCCGCCGCCGGATGTGGTGATGTTCACCGGCACCCAGTCGCTCGACGAGTTCAAGCATGAGCATGCGGCGCAGTACCAGCGCCTGGTCGACTCCGGCGAGCTGGAGAAGTATCTGGTGGATGCGCCGTCCAAGCCCTTCACGATCGGCTCGAAGATTCTCGGCCTGGTCCTGATCTTCTTCGGCCTGTCCCTGCTGGTGATGATCGCGATCGGTTTCTTCGGCGGCGGTCATTGAGCGATTGCCGCTTCAGGGCATGGGCCTTGAAGCGGGGCCGGCGGCGAAGGGCGTCATGACGACTCGATCTGCGGTTTCCATTGCGGGAGCGCTGCTGTTTGCGATGGCCGGCGTTGTTCCGGTGCAGGCGCAGGTTGACGCCGAGGCCGCCAGGGCGCTGGCAAAAAGGAACGACTGCTTCAAGTGTCACGCCATCGACAAGACCAAGAAGGGTCCTGCCTACAACAGAGTGGCCGCCCGACTGAGAACCAAGCCCGACGGTGTGGAGGTGATAGTCGAGCACATCACCAGCGGACGCATGGTCCAGTTGCAAGACGGCTCCGACGAGAAGCACCCGATCATCGACACCCGGGATCCGGACGAACTGGGCAACCTGGCACGCTGGATCCTGTCGCTGTGATCGCTGCTGCCCGACGTTGAAAGTTGGCGCTGGCGACCCGCCGGCGCCGGGCTTACTTCCGCAGCAACTGATAGCCGGCGCCACGCACCGTCAGTATCGGCGAGCGGCCGTCGGCAAGCTTGCCGAGCTTTTTGCGCAAGTTGCTGATGTGCATGTCGAGGCTGCGCTCATAGTGCTGGATCTCGCGCCCCAGCACCGTCTTGGCAAGCTCTGCCTTGCGTACCGCGCGACCCGGACGGCGGAACAAGGCTTCCAGCACATCGAATTCAGTACTGGTCAGTGGCAATGGCTCGCCGCGCCAGATCGCGGTGCGCTGGGACGGCACGAGAGTCAGGCTTTCAATACCGCTACCGCGCATCCTCTCCGCGGCCAGGGCAAGCCGCGTGCGACGCAGGATGGAGTTCAGGCGTGCGACCAGTTCCCGCAGGTTGCAAGACTTCGACAAGTAATCATCGGCGCCCAACTCCAGGCCGACAATGCGCTCGATGTCGTCGTTTCCGGCGCTCAGTATCACCACCGGCAGTTCGCCCTGACGGCGAATGCGCCGCAGCACTTCGATGCCGCCCAGGCGCGGCAGCCGGTCATCGACAATGGCCAAGTCATAGATGCCCTGCGAGACCTGTAATAAGCCCGTTTCGCCGTCGTGGGCGACGGTCACACCGAACCCCTGCCCCTGAAGATAGTCGGTAAGTACCTGGCAAAGCACGGCATCGCCGCCCATCAGCAATAGTCGCGGTGCCTGTTCCACTCAATCATCCTCAAGTTGGTCTGGCGCGGCCGGCATCGCCGGCGCCAGACCAAAACTGGCATGGCGGACAATGAGTGCGGCGCGGCGCAATGTTGTATTGTAACAATTTTCAAAAACTTACATTTTCCGGCATGGGCAAAGGCAGAGTGTTTTCGTTGGTTTCTCAACCGTGGGACTTTTCCCGATGGGGATTCTTACGATTGGGAATGTTATGTAAATAATGTAACGTATTCAATAGTATAAATACACATAATGATTTAATGGGATTTCGCATTGGAGCATCAAAAAATACCAGAGACGAGTGTGCCAGAAACAATTTCACACTGCCGGCCCACAAAAAATACGGATCGAAATGTAAGCATATGTAAGTGATAGTTACAAAGCCGCTTCCGGGGGCTTGATCCGTATCAGGCCGTCAAGCATCCTCTCGCGCTGATTGGGGTTGCGCGCAGCAATGGGCAGCGGGAATTCGAGGCAATGACTCCCGCTACGGCGCTCCAGACGCGATGGCATAAAGGGAACTCACATGCAATTAGCTCGACACGTACTCGCTTTTTGTGCCGTCATCGGCACTTTGGCGGCCGCCACGCCACTGCTGGCGGCGGATGCGGCGAAGCCGGCTTCGAAGGCCAATTTGGCGGCAGATCCGAACGCCAAGGACCTGATCCTCAAAGGCGACGCCAAATGCACCGGCTGCCACGACGAGGCCGACGAGCCCACGGGCGCCGGCACCATGCTGGAACTGAATCCCGGCGTCCTCGCGATTGGCAAGACTAGGCACGGCGTTACCGCGGACAAACGCACGCCAACCTGCGTCGACTGCCACGGCGAGAGCCTTGATCACCGCACCCACAAGGGCAGCGACAAGCCGCCGAAGGTCGATCGCAGCTTCCGTCCGAAAACGACGACACCGGCCGACGTGCGGGATGCGGCCTGCATGAGCTGTCACAAAGGCGGCAATCGGATGAACTGGCCAGGCAGTCAGCATGCAAACGGCGATGTTTCCTGCAACGCCTGCCACAAGGTGCACAGCAAGAAGGATCTGGTGCGCGACAAGTATGCCCAGGCAGAGGTCTGCTATACCTGCCACAAGGATCAGCGCGTCGAGATGCGCAAACCTTCCCATCACCCAGTCAACGAGGGCAAGGTAGTCTGCTCGGCCTGTCATAACCTGCACGGCTCCACTGGACCAAAGCTGCTGATCAAGAACACGCTGAACGAAACCTGTTACAGCTGCCATATGGAGAAGCGCGGCCCCTTCCTCTGGGAGCATCCGCCGGCCGCCGACAACTGCGCCAATTGCCACGTGCCGCATGGTTCAAACAACACGGCTTTGTTGAAAACGCGGCAGCCCTATCTGTGCGAGCAGTGCCATGACTACACCAACCATCCGGGCAACGTCTATAGCGGTTCCGGCTTGCCGCCCAATGGCGCGGCTCAGCAGATGGTGCTGCGGGCGTGTGCCAACTGTCATACGCAGGTCCACGGGTCGAATCACCCGTCCGGCCCGCGCTTCACACGCTGATTGCAAGGGAGAATGGCATGAAAACAAGACTTAATCGGCACCCGGTACGCAAGATTCTGGCGGTCTCGATCTCCGCCATCGGGCTCATGGCCGCGGCACCCAATCTGATGGCGCAAACCGACGGCCCCAGCGAGGAAGTTCTCAACCTGATCCGGCCCGATAGCGAAATCAGCTTCGGCGTGCTCGACGTGTCGAAAAGCAGCTACAAGTTCGGCGATTACACGGGCATGCACAAGAAGGGGGCGCACCTGAACGGCGACGTCCGGGTAAACATGCGCGGCGAAGGCAATGCGAATTATCTCGAAATTGACGCCACCAATCTCGGCCTCGACTCACGCAACTTCAAAATCAAGGGCGGCGAGCAGGGCAACTACGGGCTGAGCCTGGAATACGACGAAATCAGCAAGCTCTGGTATGACAGCTATCAGACGCCCTACGTCAATCCGGGCTCGACCCGGCTCGACCTGCCGGCTGGCTGGGTTGCCAGTGCCACTACGCCGGGAATGACGCAGCTTACCGGCAACATGAAGTCGTTCAACATTGAAACCCAGCGCAAGTCCGTCGCGCTCGGTCTGACCAAACTGCTTGGCGGGGACTGGGATGTCGCCGTCGATTTCAAGCACGAGACCAAGCAAGGCAATCGTCTGCTCGGCGCCGTTTTCGGCAATAGCGGCGGTAACCCGCGCGCCGCGGTGCTTCCGGAACCGGTCGATTACGTCACGCGCCAGTTCAATCTCAGTGCCCGCTACACCACGGACAAGCTTCAATTTCAGGCGGGATATTCCGCTTCGCTGTTCGACAACAAGAAGCCGTTCTTGCAGTTCCAGAATGCTTACACGACCATCGCGGGCTGGACAGCCGGCACAGGCTTTCCGGCCTACGGCCAGATCGGCCTGCCGCCGGACAACCAGGCGCACCAGCTCAGCGCTTCGCTGGGCTATCAGCTTTCCAAGGCGACCCGGCTGGCCGGCACGTTCAGCTATTCCCGCCTGACCCAGAACGATTCCTTCCTGCCGTACACCTCGAACCCGGTGCTTGTCATTACCAATCCGATGCCGCGCTCCTCGCTCGAGGGCAAGGTGAATAACACCCACCTGGACATGAAACTGACGTCGAAACTGAGCAGCGACTGGAACCTGGTGGCCGCCTACCGTTACGACGACAAGGCCAACAAGACGCCGCAGTCGCTCTATGACTACATCGGCGGCGATTCAACCAATCAGAACGTGGTGGCCAATTCAGACCGCTGGCGGACCAACCTGCCAGGCAGCAGCACCAAGCAACTGATTGAAGTCGAAGCGATCTACAGACTGTCTGCGCATACCAAGCTGAAATTCGGCGGGGAATATGAGTGGGCCAAGAAAACCTTCGAAGCCGTAAGCAACGAAAAGGAGCACACGCTCAAGGCCGAAGTGCATCATCATTTCAGCGACACGACCGCCGGCGGCCTGAGCTACGCTTGGTCCGACCGCCAGACATCGGACTACCTCTTTGCGGCGCCTTTTGCCGCGTCGTTTGCCCCGGCCTATGTCGCCGCTCAAAGCTGGGACAACAACCCGTTCCAAAAAAAGTTCTTCATGGCGCCGCGCACGCGCGACAAGATCCATGCCTTCGTGAACTTCGAGCCGATGGAAAAAGTCGACGTGCACCTCGGCTTCGACTTCAAGGATGACAATTACACCAAGTCCTACTACGGGCTTCAGGATGCAAGGGGCTACGGTGCAAATGTCGATGTCAATATCGCGGCGACGGATGCACTGACCGCCCATGTCTATGCAGCGGCGGATCGGTACACAAACTTCGAGCGGTCGAACCGCCTGGCTGCCGGTTGCGGCGGTGGCAAAGCCAATCCGACGGCTCCGGGTTGCGACTGGACCGCCAACCTGTCCGATCACAACTACCTGACCGGACTGGGTTTGCGCTATCGTCCCGGCGAGAAGTATGAGATCGGTGCCGATTACACTTACTCGAAATCGATCGGCAAGACCGACATGTGGGCGGCGGCGGGAACGACAGGGCTGTTGCCCTTGCCGGAAAACACCAATACGCTCAATCGCATCGACCTGTTTGGCCGATATGCCTTGCAGAAAAACCTGAGCCTCAACGTGAAATACATCTATGAGCGTTTCCAGGCCACCGACTGGGCATTGGAAGGGCTGACACCGGCCTCGATGGCCAACGTGATCGGCACCAATCAGGTCGCGCCGAACTACAGCGTGCACGCTCTGGGAGTATCCTTGAGCTACCAGTTCAAATAGTAGACCGCACGGCCGCGACCGGCAGCCGTCCTGCCGGTCGTCAAGACAATGGAGGAACCCTGTTATTCGGGTTCCTCTTTTTTCTGGCAGACGTCCAGAAGTTATCGTCAAAACGCTCCGATTTTCAGTTCGCGTCGTAGTAGTAGGCCTTGCTCGGCACTGCCGCCGCCGCATCGTCCTTCATCGTTTCCAGCGGCCGCGGCGGCTTGTCCCACCACAGGGCGCGGCCCTTTTGCTGTTCCAGCACTTCCTCGGGATGCTTTTCCATCCACTCGCGCATGAATTTGGTGTGTTCGGATTCGTAGAGGGCCATGGGATTTCCTTTGTGGTTTGTTCAGTGTTTGCTGTTGACGTAACGCGTGATGCGCACCACTTCCGGGATGCGCCGCAGCGCGCGCAGGATGCGGGCGAGATGAATCCGGTCGGAGACTTGCAGCGTGAAGAACAGGGTGGTGGCTTCGCCGCTGTCGTCGTCCATGCTGATATTGACGATGTTGGAATCGGTCTCGGCGATGCCGGCGGCGATCCGCGCCAAGACACCGCGCACGTTCTTGGCGACGACCCGGATGCTGGCTTCGAACATGCCGCTGATGCCGGATTCCCATTCGACATCGACCCAGTTGCCGCGCTCGCTGCGTAACTTGGCGATGGCCGGGCAATCGTGGGTATGCACCACGAGCCCCTGACCCTTGCGGATCAGGCCGACAATCGGGTCGCCGGGAATCGGTCGGCAGCAGTTGCCGAGCTTCACCGCGACGCCGTCCGGGCCATGGATCAGGATCGCCTGATGGCTGCGGCCCTCCGCCGCGACGCCGGCGGCATCGGCTTCGACGCCTTCCGCCAGGCGCCGTGCGACGATGGCCGGCAGGCGCTTGCCAAGGCCGATGTCGGCCAGCACGGCGCGCTGCGAACGCGCTCCGGAGGCGCGCTTGAAGCGGTCCCAGGCCTGCGCCGGCAGCTTGGCCAGGGCCAGGCCGAGGTCGCGCAGGGCGTGCGACAGCAGGCGTTCGCCGAGCGCCGCGGACTCTTCATTCTGCTTGGTGTTGAGGAAGTGGCGGATCTTCGAGCGCGCCCTTGTGCTCTTGACGTAGCCGAGCCAGGCCGGATTGGGTGCGGCGTTCGGCGCGGTGATGATCTCGACGCGATCGCCGTTGCGCAACTCGGTGCGCAGCGGCATGGTCTCGAAATTGATGCGGCAGGCGACGCAGCGGTCGCCGATGTCGGTATGCACGGCGTAGGCCAGATCGACCGGCGTCGAGCCGCGCGGCAGGGCGAAAATCTTGCCCTTGGGGCTGAAGACATAGACCTCGCTGGGAAACAGATCGATTTTGACGTGTTCAAGAAATTCCGAGGAGTCGCCGCTGGCGGACTGCAGTTCGACCAGCGATTGCAGCCACTTGTGGGTCTTCTTCTGCAGTTGATCCAGCGTGGACTCGTCCTTGTACAGCCAATGCGAGGCGACGCCGGATTCGGCGACATGGTGCATGTTGGCGTCGCGGATCTGGATCTCCGCCGGCGTGCCGAAAGGCCCGATCAGGGTGGTGTGCAGCGACTGATAGCCGTTCGCCTTGGGGATGGCGATATAGTCCTTGAACTTGCCCGGCACCGGCTGGTACAGCGCATGCAACGCGCCCAGTGCCAGGTAGCAGGTGGGCCGGTCCTTGACGATGATGCGAAAGCCGTAGATGTCCAGCACCTGCGAAAAGGAGAGGTGCTTTTCGCGCATCTTGCGATAGATGCCGTAAAGATGTTTTTCCCGGCCCATGACTTCCGCATCGATGCCGGCGGCCGGCAGGGTCTCGCGAATGGCCTCGAGGATACGGCTGACCACCTCGCGCCGGTTGCCGCGCGCGCCTTTCACGGCTTTCGCGAGCACGCGATAGCGCAGCGGGTGGGCATGGCGGAAAGCCAGTTCCTGCAACTCGCGGTAGAGCGCGTTGAGTCCCAGCCGGTTGGCGATCGGCGCATAGATGTCGAGCGTCTCGCGGGCGATCCGCCGCCGCTTTTCGGGTCGCATGGCGTCCAGCGTCTGCATGTTGTGCAGGCGATCGGCCAGCTTGATCAGGATCACGCGGACGTCGCGCGCCATGGCCAGCAGCATCTTGCGGAAATTTTCGGCCTGGGCTTCCTCGAAACTTTGATGCTCGATGCGGTCGAGCTTGGAGACGCCATCGACCAGTTCGGCGGCGACCTTGCCGAAGCGCTCGGCGATCTGTTCCTTGGTGATCGCCGTGTCTTCCATCACGTCGTGCAGCAGCGCGGCGATCAGGGCGTGGGCATCGAGATGCCAGCCCACCAGGGTTTCCGCCACCGCCAGAGGATGCGCGATGTAGGGCCCGCCGCTGATGCGCATCTGGCCGCGGTGCGCGGCGTCGGCGAAAACGTAGGCCGCGCCGACGCGGGTGATGTCCTCAGGCTGGAGATAGGTGGCGAGTTTGCCGTTGAAGCGTTCCAGATCTTCGGCGAGATCGACCGGCGGGTGCATGTCCGCCGATATCAGCGGCGGCTCGTCCAGCGCGCCCGGCACCACGCCGGGGTCCAGGCTGGAAACCGGCGGGGCAGCCGGGGAGGGTGGGGGTGACATAAACCGTGGCGCCGGCACGTTTCACCCCGTTCGCATGATGCCTAGGACTGGCCGCGAGTGAGGATTTCGAGGCCGACCTTGCCGGCGGCGATTTCGCGCAAGGCAACCACGGTGGGCTTGTCGCGTCCGGGGTCGACTTGCGGCGTGCTGCCCAGCGTGAGCTGGCGGGCACGATAGGTTGCCGCCAGGGTGAGCTGAAAGCGATTGGGAATGAGCTTGATGCAATCGTCGATGGTGACACGGGCCATGGTGTTCAGTCCTGATCTAGAAAACGGAAAACAGCGGGATGGCGTGCGCGCTGACGCGCGAAACGCAGACGCGAAGCACACACGGCGGCTTTGAGCTCGCCGAGCGCCACATCCAAGTCATTGTTGATTATAACAAAATCGAACTCGCCTACGTGACGCATTTCGCCCAGTGCGCCGGCCACGCGGCGCGCGATGACATCTTCGCTATCGGCGCCGCGCCGGCGCAGCCTGTGCTCCAGTTCGGCGATCGACGGCGGCAGGATGAATATGCTGACGGCTTCGGGAAACTGCCGGCGCATCTGCTGTGCCCCCTGCCAGTCGATCTCCAGCACCATGTCGCAACCTTCCTCCATGCGCTGGTCGAGCCATATGCGCGAAGTGCCGTAGAAGTTGTCATGCACTTCCGCCCATTCGGCGAACTCGCCGCGCTCGCGCATGCCCAGAAAGCGCTGCACGTCGATGAAATGATATTCGCGACCGTCCTCTTCGCCCGGGCGCGGTGCGCGGGTGGTGAAGGAAACAGAGTGCTTCACCTGCGGGTCCTCGGCCAGCAGGCGGCCCACCAGCGTGGTCTTGCCGGCGCCGGAAGGCGCCGCGACGATAAACAGGGTTCCGGAGATCATGGTCGGCTGCGTTGAGTTGGGTCAATGTTTTGCGGCGAAAGACCATATTAGTATACGCGGACCGTGCGCCGATCCATTCACCTGTTGCCGTTTCACCGCCGTCCCGCCTGGCTGCTGACCCTTGGTCTGCTGGCCATGGTCCTGCATCTGCTGGCGGGCAGCGGAGCGGTGCGGGCCTCGACGGGCGGCGGCGGCTTTGTTGCCGAGCTGTGCACCAGTCATGGCGTGGTCCAGGCCGGCGCCGCGCAGCTTCCCGACGGCGGTTCCGCGCCGGTCGGCGGAGTTCACGACTGCTGCAAGTTGTGCGCCGCCGGTGGGCCGCTGCTGGCGGCCACGGCCGCCGTCGCCGTGGCGCCAGCGCCAACTTTCATCGCCCTGCAGACATCCACGGCTTGCGCGCGGCCGACGCCGGCCCAATGGACCGCGCACAGCCCGCGCGGTCCACCGGCACTGGCCTGATCAGGTTGCAGCCCGGGCGCGCCGCTTCGATGCGGCGCCCGGGAGCTGGATCAGTTTCCCGCCTTGGGGCGGGCCCATTTTTATCGCCAGGAGCCATCATGAATCGCATCGTTCGCGCCAGCCTATTGTCAACGCTTGTTTCCGCCGTCTTCATTCTTCCCGCCCATGCCCAGGTCACGGTCAAGGATCCCTGGGTGCGCGCCACCGTATCGGCCCAAATGGCCACCGGAGCCTTCATGCATATCACTTCCGCCCAGGATGCGCGCCTGGTCGAGGCCAGGTCGCCGGTTGCCGGCGTGGTCGAGGTGCACGAAATGTCCATGGACAAGGACGTCATGAAAATGCGCGCCGTCAAGGCGCTCGATCTGCCCGCCGGCAAGAGTGTCGAACTCAAGCCGGGCGGCTATCACATCATGCTGATGGATTTGAAGCAGCAGATGAAGGAAGGCGACACCGTTCCGGTAACCCTCGTTGTGGAAGGCAAGGACAAGAAGCGCAGCACCATCGAGGTCAAGGCGCCGGTAAGGCCGCTGGCGGCACCCGCCGTCATGGGCCACGACATGAAGCATTGATCGTTGCGCCAGCCGCAAGCGCTTGCTGTCGGTGGCGGTGGCCGGCGTCAGGCCTGCCGCGCGAAGTGCTCGAATTCCTCCAGCGGCAGCGGCTGGCTGAAGAAGAAGCCCTGGTAGGCGTGGCAGCCTGAATCCGCCAGAAAATCGCGTTGCAAGGCGGATTCGACGCCTTCGGCGATGACTCCCAGGCCCAGGCTGTGGGCCAGCGCGACCACCGTGCGGGCGATTGCCGCATCGTTGCTGTCCAACAGCACGTCGCGCACGAAGGACTGGTCGATCTTCAACTGGTCCAGCGGCATGCGCTTGAGGTAGGCGAGCGAGGAATAACCGGTGCCGAAGTCGTCGAGCGAAAAGCCCACGCCGACGGCCTTCAGCAGCAACATCTTGTCGATGATTTCCTGCACGTTGTGCACCAACTGGCTCTCGGTCAGTTCGAGCTTCAGTCGTTGCGGATTCGCGCCGGTGCTGCGTATGGTTTCCAGGACTTCCTCGACGAAGTCCTTGCGCCGAAACTCCTGGGCGCTGACATTGACCGCCAGGGTCAGGTGTCGGGTTTCCGGCCGCGCGGCCCAGGCCGCCAGTTGACGGCAGGCGGTTTCCAGTACCCAGTGGCCCAGGGTCTGAATCAGCCCGGTGTCCTCCGCCAGGGGTATGAACTCGGTGGGATGCACCAGGCCGCGCAGCGGATGCTGCCAGCGCACCAGGGCTTCGGCACCGATCACCTGGCCCGAGAAATCGACCTGTGCTTGGTAGTGCACCAGAAACTGCCGCTCCGCAATGGCCTTGCGCAGGTCGTTTTCCAGGGCGGCGTGCGCCGTGACGGCCGCCTGCATGGCCGGATCGAAAAAGCGCAAGGTGTTGCGGCCCAGGGCCTTGGCCTGGTACATCGCCGTGTCGGCGCGCTTCATCAGCTCATCGACCGACAACGAATGATCGCGAAACAGCGTGATGCCGATGCTCGACGTGCAGTGGTAGCTGCGCGTATTGTGTTCGCCGCCGCTGAGGCTCAGGTCCAGCAGGTAGGGTTCGTTGAGCATGGCCTGGATCTTCACCGCCACGCTTTCCGCCTGCATGGCGGCCAGCGCCTCGGCGTCGAGATCTTCGAGAATGATCACGAACTCGTCGCCGCCCAGCCGCGCCACGGTGTCGCACTCGCGGATGCTGGATGCCAGGCGCGAGGCGACTTCGATCAGGAACTGGTCGCCGATATCGTGCCCCAGGGTATCGTTGAGGGTCTTGAAATCGTCCAGATCGAACAGCATCAGTGCGCCGTGGCGGCCGTGCCGGGCGCTGCTGGTCAGGGCCTGCCGCAGGCGCTCGAGCATCAGGCGACGGTTGGGCAGCCCGGTCAGCGGATCGTAGAAAGCCAGATGCCGGATCTCGTCCTCCGCCGCCTTGCGCAAGGTGATGTCCGCAAGGGTGGCGACATAGTGGGTAACCGTACCGCGCCCCCCCTTCACCGCCGTGATGTTGATCCACCCCGGATAGATTTCGCCACTCTTGCGGCGGTTCCATATTTCGCCGCGCCAGGTGCCGCGTTGTTCGAGACCTTCCCACATCGCGGCGAAAAAAGCCGCATCGTGCCGCCCCGAGTGCAGCAGGCGCGGCGTCTTGCCGACGGCATCGGCACTCGAATACCCGGTGACCTCGGTGAAGGCGCGATTGACGCGCAGGATCACCGTCGCAGCATCGGTGATGATCACGCCCTCCTGGGACTCGAAGGTGATAGCGGCGACGCGCAGATCGGCCTCGGCGCGCTTGCGCTCGGTGATGTCGATGAAGCTGCCGCGGATCAGCCGATGGCCGATCGCCGGCAAGCGGACCAGGCGGATTTCGCAGCGCACCAGTTGTCCCTGGCCGTTGCGGATGGTACGGTCGAACACCACCTGGTCGCCGGCCATCGCCCGCTCCAGCATTTCCTGGACGACTTGTGCTGCGGTCTTTCCACCGTGCAGGCCCGGTGCATAGAATCTTTCCACACCTCCGGCCAGCAGTTCCTCGCGGCTGCAGCCGAAGAGTTTTTCGGCCTGCGCGTTGGCGTCCACGAAGTGGCCCAGATCGACGTCGTACACCACGATGGCGTCGGGCGCCTGCTCCACCAGGACCCGGAAGCGGTCTTCGCTTTCACGCAGCGAGCGGGTCATGTCGCGCGCCAGGCTCAGGGCGCGATCGCGCGTGGTGGCCAGCGACCAGGCGATGGTGAACAGCAGCAGGCTGGTCAGCACGCCACCCGCCAGAACCTGCGTCGAGCGCGTCATGTAGCCTGATCCTTCGAGTGCCGGCAGGCTCGCGTAGTTCAGTGTCCAGGGCCGGCCACCGACCACCAGGGTTTCACTGTGTACGAACTTTGCCGACGCCGCACGGTCTGCCTCGGCGCTGCTGTAGAAAAGATTTTCCGGACGCTGATCGGTGCCGTCGTGGATGCTCAGCGACACCGCTCGCGGGTTACGCTGCAGCAGTTGGGCCATCAGGTGCGGCATGCGAAACGGGCTCAACACGTAGCCGTAAACCTCGGCGCCCGACTTCGACATCACCGGCAGGTACATGATGAAGGCCGGCACCGGATTCGCCTGCTCGTCGATTTTAAGCGTGAGCTTGCGCGTGATCATCGGCTCGCCGGCATCACGGGCGCGCTGCATGGTTTCCCGCCGCCCGGCATCCTGCCACATGTCATAACCCAGCGCCGGGTGGTTGTGCCCGTCGTCGGGTTCCGTATAGACGTTCACCGCATAGCGCTCGCGTATTCCCGGCGGACGCACGGCAAAATCCGGCAAGCCGCTGCGGCGCATTTCGGCCACCAGCGCCGGCAGGTCGGCGGCACCGACGGAGCGCGCGAAAGCCAGGGCCTGAATCGCCGGATAATCGCGCTCCACCTTGAGCCCGGTGACAAAGTCGTGCCAATCCTTGCGCGTCACGGCATCGTTGGCGCTGAACAGCGCGGCAGCAGCGCGCAAGGTCTGGGTATAGCCGGTGAGGCTGGCCTTGAGGTCGGCCCGCAACTGGCTGACCTCGGCATCGAACTCGCGGCGCTGCTGAGCCTGAAGGTCCTGCTCGGTATAGCGCCAGGCAAGCAGCGTCAGGCCCAGCGCACAGGCAAGCGCGATCCAGGCAGGCCACAGGCCTGCCCGGAAGCGCGCCGCGCGCGTATTCGGGTCGAAAAGCTGATCTCGCTGCATTGATTGGTATCTTGCGGGACAAGGGCAAAGCAGATGTTACACCGCCACTTCAATGGCATGGACGACAACATGGTTGATAGCTGTGGAATGGATTGGCAGGCGGCGCCACCAATCTTCGCTGCGTTAGCCCGCTACTACCCACCGCCTTACGGCTGCTGAAAGAATGCGCCGACGGGCGTGGCCCGCAACAACCAGGAGAGAGACATGGCAGCCAAAAAGATACTGATGCTGGTCGGCGATTACGTCGAGGACTATGAGGTGATGGTGCCGTTCCAGGCTTTGCTGGCGGTTGGACACAGCGTGCACGCGGTTTGTCCGGACAAGCAGGCAGGCGCCAGCGTGGCCACGGCGATCCACGATTTCGAAGGGCAGCAGACCTATTCCGAAAAGCGCGGCCACAACTTCGCGCTGAACGCCGATTTCGCCCAGATCAAGGCCGAAGACTACGACGCACTGGTGATTCCCGGCGGCCGTGCACCGGAATACCTGCGCCTGAACCCGCGGGTGCTCGACATGGTTCGCCACTTCTTCAGCGCCAACAAGCCAGTGGCCGCGATCTGCCACGGTGCGCAGATACTGGCCGCCGCCGGCGTGCTCAAGGGCCGGCACTGCTCGGCCTACCCGGCCTGCAGCGCCGAGGTGGTACTGGCCGAAGGCAAGTTCGCCGAGATCGCCATCGACGCCGCGGTCACCGACGGCAACCTGGTCACGGCGCCCGCCTGGCCCGCGCATCCGGCCTGGATCAGCCAGTTCCTCAAGTTGCTCGGCACCCGCATCGAGCTTTGATGCTTTCGCCGATCGCGGCAGCGGTGCTACATTGCGCAAGGGGGATGTATCCGCATCCCCCTTGATCTTGCCGAGGAGATAACGCAGTGTGCAAGATTTTCATTACCGCCGACCCGCAGCTGTATCGCTGTCGCTCCCGTTCCCTGCGGCTCTCCGGCGTTGCCACCAGCATCCGTCTGGAAAACCTGTTCTGGCAGGTGCTTGAAGAAATCGGCGCGCGCGATGGGCTCAGCGTGGGACAACTGATCACCCGCCTCTACGACGAACTCGCCGAGGCCGGCGGCCCGGGTGGCAACGACAGCGCGAATTTCAGTTCCTTCCTGCGCGTCAGTTGCGGCCGCTATCTGGCCTTGCAGCTATCCGGGCGCATTCCTGCCGATACCTCGGTGCCGATCCGCTCGCTGGACGCCGACTGGGTGCTGGCCGGCGAAAAGGCCCGCCCCGGGGTTTTCACCGCGCCGACGCAACGCAGCGGGATGGCGCAGGCGACGCGCTGACGCAACGGCGAGGCGCATCGCCGTAGCGCCAACGCCAACTCTCTGCGCCACTTGGGGAACTCCCGGCGCCGTATAATCGCGGCCCTTCGCCCCGATATCCCTGCCGCCGTGTCCCAGCTCGATCTAGAAACCGCCCGCCGCCGCACTTTCGCCATCATTTCCCACCCCGACGCGGGCAAGACCACGCTGACCGAAAAGCTGCTGTGGTTCGGCGGCGCGATCCAGGTCGCCGGCGAAGTCCGAGCGCGCAAGGCCAGCCGCCACGCGACGTCCGACTGGATGGAGCTCGAAAAACAGCGCGGCATCTCGGTCACCAGCTCGGTGATGCAGTTCCCCTATCGCGAGTGCATGGTCAACCTGCTCGACACGCCGGGCCACGAGGACTTTTCGGAAGACACCTACCGCACCCTGACCGCCGTCGACTCCGCCGTCATGGTGATCGATTCGGTCAACGGCGTCGAAGCCCAGACCATCAAGCTGCTCAATGTCTGCCGCCTGCGCGACACGCCGATCCTGACCTTCATCAACAAGCTCGACCGCGAAGGCCGGCCGCCGATCGAACTGCTCGACGAGATCGAGTCGGTGCTCGACATCCAGTGCGCGCCGATGACCTGGCCGATCAGCATGGGCAAGCGCTTTCGCGGCGTCTATCATCTCTACGACGACAGCATCAGCTTCTTCGATCCGCAGGCCGAGAAGGGCACCGCCGAAGTCATCAAGGGCCTGAACAACCCGCGCCTCGACGAGCTGATCCCCGACCAGGCCGAGGAACTGCGCATGGAAGTCGAGCTGGTGCGCGGCGCCTCGCATGCCTTCGACCGCGAGGCCTACCTCGCCGGCAAGCAAACGCCGGTGTATTTCGGCTCGGCGATCAACAATTTCGGCGTGCAGTCCCTGCTCGACGCCGTGGTCGAACTCTCGCCGCCGCCGCAGCCGCGTGCCACCGAGTCGCGCCTGGTGCAGCCCGGCGAGCCGAAGTTCACCGGCTTCGTCTTCAAGATCCAGGCCAACATGGACCCCAAGCACCGCGACCGCATCGCCTTCGTCCGCGTCTGCTCCGGCAAGTTCGAACGCGGCATCAAGCTCAGGCAGCGCTCGACCGGCAAGACCCTGGCGGTGAACAACGCCATCACCTTCATGGC
>JAUYSD010000172.1 GCA_030696505.1 Sulfuritalea sp.
GTGGGACGAGATGCCCACGGCTTACTCCGTCGGCACCTAGCCGCGGGCGAGCGACAGGGGGGAAGGATGACCGAGAAACCATATGAATGGGCCAATGGCGCGGCCTTGGAGGAACATTCACGCCGCAAGCACAAGATCCTGCGCGAATACTTCTTTCAGTATCTCACCGTGCGCTGCCAGCTTCCACAGCAAGAGCGTTTCCGCCTGGCAGTGATCGACGGATTTGCCGGCGGCGGCCGCTATCAGTGCGGCACCGCCGGTTCGCCGCTCATCTTCATCGAAGAACTGAAACGCGCGATCGAGGCAGTCAACACGCAGCGCGCCGCACAGGGATTTGGTTTGATCGAGATCGAGTGCCTGCTTGTTCTCAATGACCATAGCCGTGACGCCATTGAGACTCTGAAGGGCCATGTCGCGCCACTGCAAGCTGACATCTCCGAAAATGTCCCTCGCCTGCACCTACACGTAGAATATCTGACCGAGAGCTTCGAGGCAGGCTATCCATCGATGAAACGGCTCTTGGAACAGGGGCGATACCGCAACGTCTTGTTCAACCTCGACCAGTGCGGTCACAGTCATGTAGACCGCACCACGCTGCTCGATATCATGCGCGCACACCCGTCTGTGGAAATCTTCTACACCTTCGCGATCGAAGCGCTTCTGTCGTTCCTGCAGAAGGCGGCCCCCGTTCAGCTCGCGGCCCAACTCCGGCCTTTCGGCATAGAGGCGGGAGGGCTTGACGCTCTCAACGGTGCGATGAGCAAGCAGAGCTGGCTTGGCGCCGCCGAGCGACTGGTGTTTGAGACTTTCCGGACCTGCGCGCCATTTGTGAGCCCTTTTTCGATCAATAATCCCGGCGGCTGGCGCTACTGGCTGATCCACTTCGCCAACATCTATCGCGCGCGACAGGTTTATAACAACGTCCTTCATCAGAACAGCACGGCCCAGGCGCATTTCGGCCGCTCAGGCCTCAACATGCTTTCTTACAATCCGGAACACCAAGGCGGAGCACTATACCTGTTCGACCTTTCTGGCCGCGAGACCGCGCGAAGCCAGCTTCTCGCTGACATTCCGCGCCTGATCTCAGAGTCTGGTGACGTCATTGGCGTCGGCGACTTTTATGAAGGCATCTACAATGCCACGCCAGCGCACACCGACGACGTTCACAGCGCTATCATTGAGAACCCTGACATCGACGTCATCACGCCAGGCGGTGGTGTGCGGCGCAGCGCAAGCGCGATCGCCGTCGGTGACGTACTGAAGCTCAAACGACAGAAAAGTTTTTTCCCTATGTTTCTGGCAGCGAGCACGACGGGGAGCGACACGACATGACCGCGCGACGTTGCGATCATCATGAGTGGCACGGGTTCGCGGAACTCATTGCCCGGATTGAAACCGATGCCGAGGGCAGCAGCACCGAGACATTGAGTAGCTTGCAGCCATAGCCATATGGCTATAGTCGTCGACTATTGAATTTGCGTGCAGATCAGTCACGGCGAGCTCCATTGAAGCCCCACGGATTTAACGAGGACACACTCAAGGCATGGCTCGCACGCCATATCGCTTGCCGTCTGGAATCCAATAAGTTGACTCAAACTGAGGCCGCCAAACGCATGGGGCTTAAACAGCCCGACCTTTCTGCGGTACTGAACGGCAAGTTCAAGGGGTTCTCTTCCGAGCGTCTTGCGCGCTGCCTATCGGCACTTGGCGGTGATGTACGTTTAACGGTCAGAGAGGCTTCTGGCTCAGATAAGCACTTCGCCCTGAAAGCCGACTAGACCATGCTTACACCGGGTGAGATTTACAGAAATCTTGATGACTTGGCAGCGTCGCCGCCTCAAGACGGGGCATTCGGCTTGGCGCTGATGGAAGCAGTCGGCGCTCCCAGAGCGACAATCACAAAGCTCCGTGAAGCCGCGAAGGAAGGCGCATTCACTTGGACACGCATGCTGCGCTTTGAGGCAACCCCTCCTGGTGGCACCGCAAGTGCTCTTGAGCGGATGCGCGAAGAAGCCGAGACTTCGCCCAAGAGCCGCCGTCCACGTATTCTCCTTGCATTTGACGGCGAAGGCATTGCCGTGTTCGACACCAAGATTGCCGATGAGATGCTGCGTGTTGGCTTGGATATGCTGTCGCTGGAAGGCGATGTCTTTTTCCCGCTCGGTGGCCATGAACGCTACATCCCCACCAAAGAAAAGATGGCGGATGTCAGAGCCACGCGCTTCATTTCGCGCTTTCATGACGCCGTTCGCGACGCAAACCTGGCTTGGACAACCGACACAGACCGACATGCGCTAAACATCTTCATCGCGCGCATCCTCTTCTGTCTGTTTTCGGATGACGTCGGCATATTCGAGAAAGACGTATTTGAAAAAGCAGTCCGTCAATCGACGAAAGTTGACGGAACCGATCTGGGCGAGTTTCTCGAAGGTGCGTTCCAGCATATGAACACGCCGCCGGCGGGTCGCCGTTCGGAAACCAAAGGCTGGTCCAAACTGAAGTATGTGAACGGCTCGCTGTTCGACGAGGCCGTTCCGATGCCGGCGTTGGATAGGCGGTGCCGCAAGCTATTGCTCGACTGTGCCGGGCTGAATTGGAAGCTCATCAATCCCGATATTTTTGGCTCTATGCTGCAAGCAGTGGTGGATGTTGAAAAGCGTGGTGAACTGGGGATGCACTATCCAGTGGTCTGAGCCCATTTGATCCCGCATTTTCGGTAGCTCCGGCAGGTTCGGAGGCAATCGCAAGATGGGACCGTTTGAGTCGAGTTCGTAGAATCCAGCTTGTCGCTCAGACCACCAAACTCGTCCCCGAAAGGTCCACTTTGAGCGGCAAGACGCAGGTAATCACTCAACCCACCGTTGCCTGGGATCGGTTCACCGTTCCAGCCAATCGTGTTCCAACGCCTTCAAGCGCGCCA
>JAUYSD010000191.1 GCA_030696505.1 Sulfuritalea sp.
GCTGACGCAGATCGCCGTCACTGTTGGGCAGGAGGTCAAGGCCGGCGAAATCCTGGCCAAGATCGAGGCCATGAAAATGGAAAACGTGCTCAAGGCCGAGCGCGACTGCGTGGTGGAGAAACTGCTGGCCAAGCCGGGCGAGAGCCTGGCCGTGGATCAGGCCATCATCGCCTTCAAGTAGGCAGGCCTGCAGTAAGCGGCGCCGACACCGTTCGGCGCCGTGTCGCCAGCGCCAACTCTTGCCCAGGGAGACTCAATGCGGGTGGCGATGGTGGATGTCGGGGAAGTGCGGATGGTTGTGGTGTAGCGGTGCATGCAAATGCGAGTGGTCGTGAGGTTCGCGACCATCCAAAGGGAAATCGTGGTCATGCTGGTGATGAGCATCGTGGACATGGGAGTGGGCGTGCCCCACCGCTTCATGCGCATGGCCGTGCTCGTGACGCTCGGTCAGATGCAGCCAGACGCCCCAGCCCATCAGGAGCGTAGCAATCCAGAATGGCGGCGGCGCCGGCTCGCCGAGCAGAACGATGCTCAGGGCAGCACCGACAAAGGGCGCGGTGGAAAAATAGGCGCCGGTGCGCGCAGCACCCAAATCGCGCAGGGCGCGCACGAAGAAAACCAGGCTCACGCCGTAACCGAGCCAGCCCACCAGCATCGCCGCGCCGACGTGCGGCCAGGCGGGCAGCGGCGCGCCCAAGGCGATAGCCAGTCCGAGATTTACCGCCCCCGCCGTCAGCCCCTTGGCGCCGGCGATGAACAGGGCGTCTGCCGTGGAAACCTTGCGTGTCAGATTGTTGTCGATGGCCCAGCATAGACAAGCTCCCAGTATCGCCAGTGGTCCCAGCCCGGCGGCGGCACTGCTGCTCGTTGTTGACCAGGAAAGTGCAACGCCTCCCGCCACGATCAGTCCCATGCCGAGGACGATGCGGCGGTCGGCATGCTCGCGGAAGACGACCCACGCCAGGAGCGCGGTCAGCACTGCCTCGAAGTTCAGCAGCAGTGATGCCGTGCCCGCTTCCGTCCGCTCCAGGCCCCATACCAGCAGGGCCGGGCCGACGATGCCGCCGAAACCGATGGCCGCGGCGAACCAGGGCCAATCCATCGGCTGCAGGCCGCTTGGCCGCCATCCCCGGTCGCGCAGCAAACGGGTGGCCGCAAGACCGGAGCCACTTCCCAGATAGAGCAAACCCGCCAGTGCCAGAGCGGAGGTATCGGCGACCAGCAGCTTGATGAACGGCGTACTGCCACCGAACAGCGCGGCGGCGGCGAGGGCCAGCCAGACGGCGGCGGGCAAGGGTGAATCGGATCGAAATCGGATAAGGCTCAAGGGTGGAGTGTTCCCACGCCGAAGACGATTTGCCCGATGTCGATGGCCGGATACTTTTCCCGAAGGATGGCAAGGTCGTCGTTCCGCCGATCCTCGACAGTGATCCTCTGGGTATTTCGTTCGCTCAGGTTCAGGCTCAACCGGCCGATGTATGTAGCCACGCCGGGCTCGATGCTGAAGCGATAGCTGAAATCCCGTGGTGGACCATACTCGGTTTCACCATAGGCGTTGAGTTCGCTCGCCTTCCAGGCATGGAACTCGTAATCGCCTGGTGGCAAGCGGAGGGTCGCCAGCCGTCCTGTGGTCTTGGTGGCATCGCGAATGTCGAGCGGTTCGATGCCGTTAGCTTCCTTGACGATGGCACGATGATCGGTCTGCCGCCGGCTACCGCCATCCTGCAATGACCGCGCATGTTGTCGCGCCGAGGCGTAGCGGGAGGTGGCGACGACCGCTTCCTCGTCGCGGGGAGGGACTTCCCTGATCCGGTACTCGAAGCCTGACATCTTGTCGAGCGCTTTTCCGGTCAAGGTCAGGGAAACGATGGCGAGCCCTTCCGGCTGTTTTTCGTGCAGGGCGTAGGCAGGCGACAAGTCGGCCGTGGCAGCGCAACCGGCCAGGCTGATGGCGAGCACTGCCGCGAACAGGATAGGGTTCATGGTGTTATTCCTTTCATGGTTATGGAGTTATCCATGCGACCAGCATGTCGTAACCCGATGGTTGAGTCCTGGTCATGCTCCAGGTTCCAGATCAAGTGAGCGTCGACCAGCAAGCCGTAATAGGCCTTCAGGGCGGCGACTTGCGCTTGCAGCGCATTGTTCAGCGCAGTGCTCGCCTGGCGACGCGCCAGCAGCACGGCTTGCAGCTCGGCTTCACCGAGCGCATAGGCGCGCTGCATCAGGGCGGCATTCTCCTGCATGGCCGCCGCGCCTTCGTGGGCGATTTGCAGGCTGTCATAGGCCCCTCGCGCAGTCACAATCGCGCTCGCAATCCCTGCTTCCATCTGGCGCTGCCTGAGTTCGATTTCGCGACGCGAAACCGCCACCTCGGCAATCGCCTTGGCGCTGCGCGAATCGCGCGCGCCACCCGGGATGGGAATGCTGATCATGATGCCGCCGATGCGTTCAGTCCCTCCAGCCTCCGAGGCCGTATAAACCCCCAGCGTCGGATCGGGGGTCTTGTCCGCCCGCGCTCGTTCGGCACGAGCTTCGGCCATGCGCATTTGCGTTTGCACGACTTTCAATTCATCGCTTTGCGCCAGGATGCGCTCGCGCCAGAACGCCGCGTCTTCGCCAATGCGCAAGGGCGCGGGTAGGGCTTGGATCTGATGCTTCACCCCGGGGAAGCGAGTGGATAGGCGCGACCAGGCAGCAAAGGCCTGCGTCTTCGCGTCATTGTCCAGGCGTCTCTGCTCGGCCAGTTCGGCACGCGCAATGCTCAAGTCCAATTTCGAGGCATCGCCTGCACGAACGCGCTTTTCCACGGCGGCGAGGCTGGCCTGTGCCGACTGAAGGCTGTTCTCGGCCAGCTCGCGGGCGCTTTCCGCCGCCAGCCAATCCACCCACGATGCCATCAGTTCACGAGCGGTCTCCTGCAGCACCGCGCCATGGCGCGCTTGGGACTCCGCGACCGTTGCCCTGCCCAGATCGCGATCGGCCGCGGCTTTGCCGGGAAGCCGGAGGGTCCGCTCTATGCCCACGTTCCATTCGTTGTAGCGCGGACCGCTGTCCAGTCGCCGCTGCTGTCCCGTGGCGCGAGCGGTCCATTCATGGGGAGATTTATCGAGAATGTCCGCCTCTTGCAAAGCCACGTCCAGGCCGGCGCGGGCTGCGGCAACACCGGGGTCCTGCTCGAGCAGCGGGCGTGCGATTTCGGTTGGCATGAGCCCCGGCGGCTGCACCGGTTGCACTGCCTGTACGGTAGCAGGGACGGTCAACAGACCGATGAGGAGCAAACGAATCATCATGCGATCTCTCCTGTTTCGACAATGGTCGTCACCCAGTAGCGCAGGCCAGCGCCGGCGAATTCCTGGCGAATGGCATCGAGCAGCGCCGTTTTTTCCGCCACCGCAACGATCACCTGCACCTCGGTGGCGCGCGCGCGGCCCAGCACCTGTTCCGTTTGATCCAGATTCTCGTGGGCCAGACCGTGTGCGGCCGTAGTCCTGCTGGTGGAGAACGTCACCGCGGGTGACAAGAGCAGCAGATCAAGCAATTTTTCCTCGATCGCTGGTGGGCAAAGCAATGTCAAGCAAAGTTCAGACATGGGATACCTCTCGTTTCGGGAATGCGAAGCGCAAATACAAGATGGGCAGCAGCATCAGCGTCAGGGCGGTGGCGGTGATCAAACCGCCAATCACGACGATGGCGAGCGGTCGCTGAATCTCCGAACCCGGCCCCGTCGCGAACAGCAGCGGGATCAGTCCGAATGCCGTAATCGAGGCGGTCATCAGCACCGGCCGCAAACGTCGCTTCGCACCTTGCACGACGACTTCGCTGAGCCTCATTCCCTCGCTATGCAATTGATTGAAATAGCTGACCAGCACGACACCGTTCAGGACCGCGATACCCAGTAGTGCGATAAAGCCCACCGACGCCGGCACCGACAGGTATTCCCCCGTGACCCACAAGGCGACGATGCCGCCGACCAGCGCGAACGGAACGTTGCTCAGAATCAGCAAGGCTTGGCGCACCGAGCGGAAGGTGGAGAACAGCAGTACGAAGATGAGACCGAGCGCGACCGGCACGACAACCGTCAGACGCGCGGCAGCGCGCTGCTGGTTTTCGAACTGCCCACCCCAGGTAATGCGGTAGCCGGTGGCCAGGGGCAACTTCTGTGCAACGAGCGCCCTGGACTCTTCGACGAAACCGACCAGGTCACGGCCGCCGACGTTGGCGATGACGACACTGTAGCGGCTGCCCATTTCCCGATCGATCTTGACCGGCCCCTCGGCCCGCTCCAGCGTGGCGACGCTGGTCAAGGGCACTGTGCTGCCGTTCCGGGTCGTGATGCGCATCGCGCTGAACTCGGCCGGCGATGTGCGAACCGCTTCGGTACCGCGCAATACGATCGGCGTGCGCCGGTTGCCCTCGATCACGATACCGGCGCGCTGCCCCTCGATCTGCGTGCGCAGCGCGTCCTGGATCTCTTCGACGCTCAAGCCCAGGCGGCCGGCCTGCAGGCGGTCTACCGCAACCTTCAAGTACTGCACGCCGTCGTTCTGGACCGTATACACGTCCTGATTGCCGGGGACTGTCTTGAGGAGAGCCTCAACCTGGCTCGCATACTCATTGAGCTGGTTGAGGTCGGGACCGAAAATCTTCACCGCCAGGTCGCCGCGCACGCCGATGATCATTTCCGACACGCGCATTTCGATCGGCTGCGTGAAGCTGTACTTGATGCCGGGCATGGGGTCGAGCACCTTGCGCACTTCGTCCATCAGTGCTTCCTTGTTCTTCATGCGCCACTCGCCTTGCGGCTTCAGCAGCAGGTAGGTATCGGTCTGGTTCAGGCCCATCGGATCGAGGCCGATTTCATCGGAGCCGGCACGCGCAACGATACCGGTCACCTCCGGAATGGCTTGCATGATGGCCTGGTGAACCTTCAGATCGAGCGCCGCGCTTTGTTCGAGGCTGACCGAGGGCAGTTTCTCGATGCCGACGATCAGGTCGCCTTCATCCATCGTCGGCATGAAGGTCTTGCCGACCAAGGTGTAGATCGCACCGGCCATCAGCAACATCGCCACCGCCACTGCGGCGACGACGCGCTGCCGGCGCAGGCCCCAGGCCAACGCCGGCTCGTAGAGCGCCAGCAGCTTGCGCGGCAGCCATGGGTCTTCGTGCTTGACTTCGCGCAGCAGATAGGACGCCAGCACCGGAATGACGGTCAGCGATAGCACCAGCGAGCCAGCGAGGGCAAAGACGATGGTGAGTGCCACGGGCACGAAGAACTTGCCTTCGAGGTCCTGCAAGGTAAGCAAGGGCAGGAACACCGTGATGATGATCAGTATCCCGGAAGTGACCGGCACCGCGATCTCGCGCACCGCGCGATAGATCGTATGCAGCCGTGGCAGCTTGCCGGCTGTGGGATCGGTCGCCAAACGCTGCACGATGTTCTCGACCACCACCACGGCGGCATCGACCAGCATGCCGATGGCGATCGCGAGGCCGCCCAGGCTCATCAGGTTCGCCGACATGCCGAAGGCGCGCATCAGGATGAAGGTGATGAGCGCCGCCAGGGGAAGCACCATGGCTACGGTCAGGGCCGCCCGGATATTGCCCAGGAACAGTACAAGAAGCACGATGACCAGGACGGTCGCTTCGAGCAGTGCGTTTGATACCGCACCGACCGCCTTGCTAACGAGGGAGGCGCGGTCGTAAAAAGTCTTGATCTGCACACCTTGGGGAAGCGTCGGTTGCAGCTCCTCCAGCTTCTTACGCACGCCTTCGACGACCTTTTGCGCGTTGGCGCCGGCCAATCCCAGAACCAGACCCTGGACGGCTTCGCCCTGGCCGCTTTGCGTCACCACACCATAACGTGTCACGGTGCCGATCTTGACCTCGGCCAGGTTGCCGACGCGGACCGGTGCACCGTCCTTCATCGTCACCACGACCGCACGCAAGTCGTCCAGACTCGTGATGCTGCCTTCGCTGCGCACCAGCAAGACTTCGTCGCCTTCGCCGAGCCGACCCGCGCCGTCGTTACGATTGTTGGCGTCAATCGCCTCCTTGAGCTGCGACACGGTTACTCCGCTGGCGGCCATCTTGAGGTAATCGGGCACGACCTCGAAGGCGCGCACCACGCCGCCCAGCGCATTCACGTCGGCGACACCGGGCACGGTGCGCAATGCCGGTCGAATGACCCAATCGAGCAGGCTGCGCCGTTCAGCCAGGGACATTCCCTTGCTTTCGACGGTGAACATGAACATTTCTCCGAGCGGGGTCGTGATCGGCGCCATCCCGCCGGTGATGCCGGCCGGCAGACTCTCGGTCAGCCCGCCCAGGCGTTCGCTGACCTGCTGGCGCGCCCAATAGATGTCGGCACCGTCCTCGAAATCGATGGTCACATCGACCAGACCGTACTTGGTGACCGAGCGCAGGATTTTGGTCTTCGGAATGCCGAGCATTTCCACTTCGATCGGCACCGCGATCCGGCTTTCGACTTCCTCCGGCGTCATGCCGGGGGCCTTCATGATGATTTTGACCTGGGTGCTCGACACATCGGGAAACGCATCGATCGGCAACCCCCGGTAGGCATACAAGCCCGCGCCACCGACGATCAGCGACGCCAGCAGGACGAACAGACGCTGCGACAAAGAAAACTGGACAAGGCGGGAAAGCATTATTTGCTCTCCTTCGGATCGAGCCACGCGCCCTTGAGCGCGACCACGCCGCTGACGGCGATTTGTTCTCCGGCCTTGACCGGGCCTTGTACGCGCACGCGCTGTCCGGCGCTGACCACGACCTTCACCGGCCTGGCTTCAAAGCCGTTCGCGGTGCGGACGAACAGGTAAGCCTGCTTGCCGTCATGGGCCACGGCGGACAAGGGCACGTCCCAACTGTCTGCTGTTGCCACGACGGGCAGTTCGATCGTCACAAACTCGCCCGGCCGAACCTGGCCGGCCTTGCCGTCAATGGCCGCGCGCAGCACAACCGTCTGACTGGTGGACGAGACGGTCGGACTGGTGCTCAGGATGCGCGCCGTGGCGTTCCGTCCTTGTATCTTGACCTTCGTTCCGACTGGCCAATTCGTGCTTGCAGAGACCGGAAGCTGGATATCGAGCCAGAGGGAGTCGATTTTCGCGATATGCAGAAGCGCGGTCGCCGCCTCGACTCTCTGGCCCGGTTTGGCTGCAATTTCGGTGACGATTCCAGCCTGGGTTGCGGCCAGCATGATGCTGTCTTGCGGCTTGCCGGAAGCCGCAATATGCTCGATCGTCGCGGCCGGCATACCGCTTAGACGCAGTGCCGCGCTGGCCTGGTTGAGTGCCGCCTCGCCTTCCTTCAACGTGGCCTGTGTTTCCTGTACCCGGCGCTGCGGAATGATGCCTTCATCGAACAAGGCCTGCTCACGTTGTGCCGCTTGCCGCGCCAGCGTGGCGCGGGCGGTGGCCTGCAACAGCTGTAGTTGCAACTGCCCGAGTTCCGGGCTGGCGATGCGTACCAGGGGCGTACCTGAACGCACGACCTGATTCTGCTGAACCAGCAACTGAACTACCAGGCCGGCTACCGGTGAGCTGATCACCCGTTCGGCATTGGGCGGGATGACTACCTGCGCCGGAAAATCCATCTTTATCGAGTCGGCCTGGCTCTGCAATGGCGCGGTTTGAATGCCCAGTGCCTGAATCTGGCTGCTGGCCACGTCGAACTTGGCTGGCCGCTCAACGGCCTGAGCCGTGGACGCGAGAATGCACATCGCAGCGACTGCCCATGCGCGCGGCGGGAAATGGGGATTTCTTTTTTTCATGACGTGACTCCAATAGCGCCTGACGGCGCAATAAATGTAGCCACACCGTTCAAGACGGCGTGGGAAAAGCTCGCTGAACTTCGCCATCTCGGCGACACCAAGTTTTTTTGGAGATGACAAGTCATCGAAATCCTCAACGAAAACGAAGTTTCAGAGAAGGCTAATACCCGCGTAAGTGGGTGTTATGCCGAAACTAAAAAGTTGGATTTCGACGGGACGCAGCCGAACCCCGTCAGGGGTCAGGGCGCTGGGTGCTACAGGGGAGTAGGGCGTCCCGCCGGCTCAGGCGAGCACGGCTCTAGGCGGACGGTCGAGGCGGATTTTCGGCGCCGAGGCGAAGGTGCTGGCCGCAGTGACAACGAGAGGGCTGCGTCCATCAAGCGGCGTCACGCCAACGGTATCGGGCAGAAGGGTGGAGAAGCCGGGGTGCACATGCGCATGATGATGATCGTTGGCCGCAGGCGCCTCGCCAGTCCCATTGGGGTCGGCGGGCGGAGCGTCGTGGGTGTGGGCGTCACTGTGCTGATGGCTATGGTGGCCGAAGTGAGCGGTATGGTTCTGCGTATGCTCCAGCGCGCCGCAAACCGACACGACCGCCGCGTAGGCGGTGTTCAGCGAAAGCAGGGCGGCGAGCAGGGTGGTCAGAAAGACACGCATGGGTCGGACTATATCAGATGGGTCGAGGGGCAATGAACGCTGTGTTGCCAGCGCCGACTTTCATGAATTACCGCGCAAACTCGATTGCAGCCCCAACCGGCTTCCCCGCCTGGAAGCCGCTCAAGCCAGTGCTGGTATCGCGGCGGCAAGACAGGACGACGAGCAATGATCGGAGCGGGGACTTCCTCGTGCGTGAGCGCGACGCTGCGCCGGCAGTCTGTGTCCCATTGTGGCCGTGCTTCAGCGTGTCGCCAGCGCCAACTCTTCTTCCAGTGCCGGGTAGTCGGTATAACCGCGTTCGCCGCCGGCATAGAAACTCGCGGTGTCCCACTTGGCGAGCGGCGCGCCGCGGCGCAGGCGCTCGATCAGGTCCGGGTTGGAGATGAAGGGCTTGCCGATGGCAATCAGGTCGGCCTGTCCGCGCTGCAGGATTGCATTGCATGAGGCGGCGGTCTTGAAGCCGCCGCAGGCGATCAGCGCGCCGTGGAAGGTGTCGCGCAATGCCGGCATCATCGAATGGCCGGCGTCGTGGATCCAGTCCGCGGTCTGGCAGTAGATGTGCAGGAAGCCGATGCCGCGCCGGTTCAGTTCGCGCGCCAGCCAGGGGTAAGTCACCAGCGGTTCGGGGTCGGCGACCATATCGTTGCCGAGGCCGTAGGGCGACTGGCGCACCGCGATGCGCTCCGGTCCGGTCTCGGCCGCCACCGCATCTACCACCTCCAGCAGCAGGCGGTAGCGATTGGCCAGCGCGCCGCCGTAGGCATCGTTGCGCCGGTTCAGCGCCGGACAGCGGAACTGGTCGAGCAGGTAGCCGTTGGCGCCGTGTATCTCCACGCCGTCGAACCCGGCCTGCATCGCCAGCCTTGCGGCGTGGGCGAATTCGGCGACGACTCCGCGGATCTCCTGCAGGCTCAAAATCTCCGGCTGGCCGCAGGGCGCGGGCACCGGCTTGCCGTCGGCCCCGGGAATCATGGTCTGCGTCGCCGCCGGCTTGAGCGACACGCCGGCCGGCGCGCTGCCGTCGGCATGCAGCGCGGCATGCGCGACGCGGCCGCAATGCCAGAGCTGGGCGAAGATCCTGCCGCCAGCGGCATGGACGGCAGCGGTCACCCGCTGCCAGCCGGCCGCCTGCGCTTCGTTCCACAGCGCCGGGGTGTTGATGTAGCCGCGCGCGCGGTCGGAAACCGGCACGCCTTCCGAGATGATCAGGCCGGCCGCGGCACGCTGGCGGTAATACTCGACGATCATGTCGTTGGGCACGGCGTCCTTGTGGTCGGCACGGCAACGGGTCATCGGCGCCATGGCGATGCGGTTGGCGAGTTGCAGGCTGGAGTTGGCGTAGGATTCGAACAGCATCGGCGTGTTTGGGATTTGAGAAGTCCGGCGATTCTACCCAATCGACGTCCGCTGTCCGCCTGCGCATGGAGCGGGGGCGATATTCATTCGGATAGAATCCGGAGCGCATTCCAGACGGGTCGTGACGTGCCGCGCATTTATGCCTTGCTCTTCCTGTTGTGCTGTTGGGCCTGCCAGATCGGCACGGCCGTCGGCGCCATACGGCTGGCGCCGGGCACCACGGTGCTGGAGTTGGCGACCCAGGTGGCGATACTCGAAGACGCCGGGGGACGCCTGGCGCTGGCCGATGTCCAGGCGCGCAGCGCCGAGTTTCGGCCGGCACCGGTCAAGGCCGATGCGGCAATCAACTTCGGCTATTCATCCTCCGCCTGGTGGCTGCGTCTGGACATCGAGGCCGCTCCCGGCGCGTCGCGCGACTGGCTGCTGGAAGTCGCCTTTCCCACCCTGGACAGCATCGACTATTTCGGTCCCGACGGCGAACGCCTGAGCACCGGCGACCGCCTGCCCTTCGCCGCGCGGCCGCTGACGCACCGCAACTTCGTGTTTCCCGTGCATCTGAAAAGCGATGCGGCGACCGCGACGCTCTGGCTGCGCATCGCCTCCGAAGGCACGCTGACCATTCCCCTGCGCCTGTGGCAAGCCGAGGCTTTCTGGCAGGATTCGCTCGGCGCCTATGCGGTGCTTTCGGTCTATTTCGGCATGTTGCTGGCGCTCGCCCTCTACAACCTGCTGCTGTGGTTTTCGCTGCGCGATCAAAACTACCTGACCTACGTCCTGTTCGCCGCCAGCATGGCCGTGGGACAGCTGTCGCTCAACGGGCTGGGCAACCAGTTTCTCTGGCCGAACTGGCCGGCCTGGGGCAACCTGGCATTCACGGTCGGCTTTGCCGCGGCCGGCCTGTTCGGTGCCCTGTTCACCCGCGGCTTCCTCGATACGCGGCGCAACCTGCCGCGTCTGGACGGCGCCGTGATCGGCCTCGCCGCATTGTTTGCGCTGTGCATGCTGGTGCCGCTGGTCGCGCCCTACCGGTTGGCGGCGATTCTCACCTCGATCACCGGCGTCACGTTTTCCGCCGTCGCGGTGCTCGCCGGGCTGCGTTGCTGGCGCGCCGGGCGAGCCGGCGCCAGCACTTTCCTGCTGGCGTGGACGGTGCTGCTGGTCGGCGTCGCCGTGGTCGGCCTGCGCAACCTGAACCTGCTGCCGACGACTTTCCTCAGCTACTACGCCATGCAGATGGGTTCGGCGCTCGAAATGCTGCTGCTTTCCTTCGCCCTGGCCGACCGCATCAACGGCCTGCGGCGGGAAAAGGATGCGGCGCAGAACGAGGCACTGACCACCAAGCAGCAGTTGGTCGGCGTGCTGCAACGCTCCGAGGCGAGTCTCGAGCGCCGCGTCGCCGAGCGCACCGGCGAGCTCGAAGCGCTGAACGCCCGCCTGCGCGAAAACGAACGCCAGTTGCAGGCGCTGGCGCATACCGACACCCTGACCGGCCTGGCCAATCGCCTGTTGTTCGACGCGCGCCTGGAACAGTCGCTGCAACTGGCGCGGCGCAGCCGCGGACAGATCGCCCTGCTGCTGATCGATCTGGATAATTTCAAGACGATCAACGACGGTTACGGCCACGCCATCGGCGACGAGGTGCTGCGCTGCACCGCGCAGCGCTTCCGGGTGGCGCTGCGCGAAGTCGACACGGTGGCGCGGCTCGGCGGCGACGAGTTCGTCATCGTATTGACCGGCCTCAGCGGCACTGCCGATGCCGAACGCATGGCGGAGAAAATCCTCGGCGCGATTCGCGAGCCGATGCGCGTGCTCGGCCTGCCGATGGAAATCACCGTCAGCGTCGGCATCGCGATGTTTTCCGGCAGCGATCTGTCGGGGCCCGAGCTGTTGCGGCGCGCGGATCTGGCGATGTACGCGGCCAAGGAGGCCGGCCGCGACTGCTACCGGAGGTTTGCTGTTTAGGCGGCGCTCGGTGCGCCGGGAATTTCGCTGCCCGGCTCGGCCAGGCGCGCGAAGGCCTCGATCACTTCGGCAGGCGCCTGCACCAGTTCGATCAGCACGCCTTCGCCGGCGATCGGAAACTGCTCGTTGGCTTTCGGATGCAGGAAGGTGATGTCGTAGCCCGAGGCGCCCTTGCGGATGCCGCCCGGCGCGAAGCGCACACCTTGCGCGGTGAGCCACGCCACGGCGGCCGGCAGGTCGTCGATCCAGAGTCCGACGTGATTCAGCGGCGGCTCGTTGACCGCGGGCTTTTTCGTCGCATCGAGCGGCTGCATCAGGTCGACTTCCACCTTGAAGGGGCCGCTGCCCATGGCCGTGATGTCCTCATCGACGTTTTCGCGTTCGCTGACGAAGTTGCCGGTGACGGCGAGACCGAGCATCTCGACCCAGAGCTTTTTGAGGCGCTGCTTCGAGGCGCCGCCGATGGCGATCTGCTGGATGCCGAGAACCTTGAAAGGTCGTGCCTGCTGCGTCATTAAGCGGTCCTTGTGTGGTGCCGGGGGCGCGGCATCAGGCGCCCTTGCCGAGGGACTGGCGGATGCAGGCCAGCAGGTCCTCTTCGTCGTAGGGCTTGCCGAGATAGTGATCGACGCCGATTTCCGCCGCCATCTGGCGGTGCTTGTCGGCCGTGCGCGAGGTGATCATGATCAGCGGAATATGCTTGAGGCGGGCATCGGCGCGGATGTTGCGCGCCAGGTCGAAGCCGTCCATGCGCGGCATTTCGATGTCCAGCAGCATCACGTCGGGAACCACCTCGGCCAGCTGCTCCAGCGCATCGACGCCATCCTTGGCGGTGAGCACGTGATAGCCATGACGCGCCAGCAGCCGGCCGCTGATCTTGCGCACGGTGAGCGAATCGTCGACCACCATCACCGCGGCGGCCGCGGCAGTGGAGGCAGGCGGGGCGGGCTGCTCCACGCCGCCTGCCGCGGGCAGCGGGATGGCGGCACGCTCGACGGCACGGGCCGCCAGCGCCACCGGGTTGATGATCAGCGCCACTTCGCCGTTGCCCAGCACCGTGGCGCCGGCCAGACCCGGTACGCGGGCCAGCTGCGGCCCGACCGACTTGACCACGATTTCCTGGTTGCGGCTGAGGCTGTCGATTTCCAGCGCGACGCGTTCGGTGCCGCCCTTGATCAGGAGGATCCAGTGGCGCCGCGCCTCCGGCGGAATGGCATTGGTTTCGCCCAGCAGGCGGGCCAGGTAATGGTAGGGATAGCGGTTGCCGAGCCACTCGGTGCTGCCGGAACTGCGGATCAGTGCCGCCGAGTCGGGCTTGTGTTCCGCGGCCTGCTCGATCATCGAGGACGGAATTGCGTAGCGGCGATTGCCGGCGGTGACCAGCACGGCCTGGGTGACTGCCAGGGTCAGCGGCAGGTAGATGCGGAAAGTGGCGCCGCGCCCGGTTTCCGAGGCAACCTCGATGCGGCCGCCGAGACTGGCGGTTTCGCTCCTCACCACGTCCATGCCGACGCCGCGGCCGGCGAGTGTGGTGACTTCGTCGGCGGTGGAAAATCCGGATTGCTGGATCAGTTGCGTCAGGATCGTCTGGTCGGGTTCCGCATCGGGCGCAATCAGGCCGCGTTCGATGCCGCGCCGACGGATGCGCGCGAAGTCGAGGCCGGCGCCGTCATCGGCGATCGAGACCACGATTTCATTGCCTTCCTGCGCCAGCGACAGCGTGATCTGGCCGATCGCATCCTTGCCGGCGGCCAGGCGCGCGGCGGTAACTTCAAGGCCATGGGCGACGCTGTTGCGCAGCATGTGCTCGAGCGGACCGGCCATCTTGTCCAGCACCGAGCGGTCGAGCTCGGTCTGGCCGTGGCGAATGTCAAGGTTGGCGCGCTTGCCGGTGTCCTTGGCTGCCTGCCGCACCACGCGATGCAGGCGCTCTGCCAGGCTTTCGAAGGGCACCATGCGCACGCCCATCAGGCGCTGCGACAGTTCGCGCGAGAGGCGTGCCTGGGCCACGATGGCGGCATTGGCCTGGTCGAGATTGCGCATCAGGTTCTGCTGCACGGTGGCGACGTCGTTCACGCTCTCCGCCATCATCCGCGTCACTTCCTGGAAGCGCGTGAAACGGTCGAATTCGAGCGGATCGAATTCCTGCGCGCGCTCGCTGGCCAGCGCCTGCTGCGACATCATTTGCGACTCGGCCTGGATTTCGACTTCGCGCAGTTGCTTGCGCAGGCGAATCACGTTTTCCGTCAGGTCGAGCAGGGAGGCCTTGAGCGCCAGCAGTTCGCCCTCGATGCGGCCGCGCGCGATCGCGACTTCGCCGGCCTCATTGACCAGTTGGTCGACCAGGTCCGCGCGTACCCGCAGTTGCACCTGCGGCGCGGGAATATAGACGGCCGGCGCCGCTTCCGGCTTGGCCGGCGCATGCAGTGCTGCCGCCGCCTCCTGCTCGGGCAGCGCTTGTTCCGCCTGTGGCTCGACGGAAACCCCGGCCTCGGCGGCTTGCGGCGGCTCCTCGGCTTCGGGTCGCGCGGCGAAGGGATTGCGCAGATGCTCGATCAGCATCGCCGCGCGGTCATACGAGTTTTCCAGGCCGTCGATGATGGCGGGCTGCACCGATTTCATGCGCACCGCCTGGTCGACCCGGTCTTCCATCGCATGCAGCAGTTCGCCGCAGCCCATGGCGCCGGCCATTCGTGCGCTGCCCTTGAGCGTGTGCAGCGCGCGCTGCAGAGCACGGGCGATGTCGGGGCTGCCGGGCGCGGTCCGCCACTCGCGCAGCGTGGCGCCGATCTCACGCATCAGGTCGGTGCTTTCCTCGAGGAACAGCGGCAATATCTGCGCATCGATCTCGTCTTCGATCCGCGCGGCACGGCGGTCGGCGGCGGTGATGGTGATTTCCGGAACTTCCGGCTCGGCCTCGGGCTCGACGGCAGATTCCGGTGCTGCGGCTTCGGGCGCTATGGCCTCAGGTTCAACGGCAGCTTCGATAACTGGTTCGATCGCAAATTCGATCTCAGGCTCTACGGCGGCTTCGACAGGCTTCTCGGCAGGCGCCGCGACCGCCGGCATCATCGCATTCAGCTCGGCGGTGAGGGCGGCCTCCTCGCCGGGCATGCGGCGTTCCGCCACCGCGCCCAGCATGCCTTCGAGGGCACCGGCGCAGCGGGCAAAAACGAAACGTTGGCCGTCGCTCGGTGCGGCTTCCAGCAGTGACAGGCGCCCCAGCGCATCCTCCAGCGCGCGCGCCAAGGTGGAAATTGCCATGAAGCCCGTGGCGGCGGAAATGCTGGCCGTGGTGTGCGCCGCACGGATCACTTCGTTGCCGGGCACCTCTTCGAGGCCGAGTCTGGCTTGCAGCGTGGCGACGTGTTCGCGGGTTTCCTCGAGGTAGAGCTTGTAGAGCGTGGGCGCCACCTCGATGTCGCCGACACGGACCGGCGGCGGCGTCGGGAAGGAAACCACGTCCGCCGTCGGCTGCGGCGCGGCAGGCGGCTCTTCTACGGGGGCCTCTGCGAATCCGGTTGCTTCGGGTGCTGCCTCCTGTGCCGGCGCTTCTTCGACGGAGAAGTCTTCAGCCGTAACTTCTTCGGCCGCAACTTCTTTGGTCGTAACCTCTTCGGTCGGGACTTCCTCGTGCGGGACTTCTTCGGGCGCGGTCGGCTCGATAGTTGGCGCTGGCGCTACGGCGGCCTCGGCGTCTTCGGCGTCTTCGGCACCGCCCAGGATCTGGCAGCGGCGAACCAGTTCGGCATAGTCGAAATGGCGGCCGCCACCGGCTTCGAGTTGCAGGATCCAGACCTTGAATATGTCGGCCGCGAGGTCGAGCATGGCGAGCAGCGCGGGCGTGGCGGGGCGCGTTTCGTGCAGCCAGCCGTTGAGCACCTGTTCCACGGCCCAGGCGGCTTCGCCGAGGTCGACCAGGCCGACCATGCGGCCGCTGCCCTTGAGGGTGTGGAAGCTGCGGCGCAGCGTGACCAGCGCTTCGTGATCGCCGGGTGCGGCATGCACCAGGGGCAGATTCTGGTTGATGGTGCCGAGGACTTCGTTGGCTTCCTCGAGGAAAATGCCGAGCAGTTCCGCGTCGAGATCTTCCTCGCTGGCATCCACCAGCCGCGTGGCCTCGGCCGATGGCGCCGGGGTTTCGACCGACGGCAGTGGCGGGGCGGGCGGGGGCTCGACGGGTGCCTCGAAACCTTCCACTTCGAAGTCCGGCAGGGCTTCCTCGGCAGCAGCTTCGGCCACGGCAGGCAATTCCGCTGCGGGCGCAGTTTCCGCGAACGACTCCGGTGTCGGCGCTGCGGCTTGCTCCGCAATCGCCACGGGCGCAGCCGGCTCCTGCGGCGGCGCAGGTGTCGGCGCAGGTGTCGACTCTGGCGCTGCGACTTCCGGGCGCACGGCCGGGGCGGGCGGTTCGAGGATGGCGTCGATATCGGCGGCGCCGCCTTGCAGCTGGGTGACGAAAAAGCCCAGTGCCGAGAGTTTCTTCGCCACGTCCTCGAAATCGCCCGGCTGCGGCGTAAAGCCGGCGGCGGCGAAGCCTTCGATGGCGCGCGCGCATTCCGCCAGTATGTCATTGGCACGATCCTGGCCGAGCACCAGGAGCGCGCCCTGGATCTGGCGGATCGGCTGCTGCAGGGCTTGCAGCGTGGCCTGGCGCGAGGTATCGCGGAAGAAGGCATCCAGCGTCTGTTCGATGGTGCCGAGATTGGTGCGGATTTCGCGCGCGACCGATTCGAGCAGCAGCCGCTCCTGCGCCCGGCGCGACATTGCGTCGAGATGCGGCAGGTCCAGCATGCCCAGCTCTTCGCCGCGGCCGAGCGCGGCCAGGCGCTCGACAACGGCACGGGTCGAGTGGGCGAAGTCGGCGTCGAGCGACTGGAAGTTTTCCAGGGCGGATTCGGCGAGCAGCAGCGCCGTGGCGATTTCCAGCGCCATGCTCTCGTTGTGCCGCGTCGGGTCGCGCCGCAGTTGGTCGGTCTGTTCGAGTATGGCCGCGGTCAGCCGCGTGTAGTCGGGCTGGCCGGTGGCGGCGCCCTCTTCGGCGATCTTCGCGGTGCGCTCGTGGAAGGGCGGCAGCGCGGCGGCGGTGCCGACGCAGAGGCGGTTCCAGTCGTCCTTGGCCGCCGCCAGCAGTTCGCGCAGGCGACGGATGTGCGGCAGCAGCCGTTCGGTCTCCGAGGGCGTGGCGGTCGGCACCATGCCTTCCAGGCGGTAGGCGGCGCGCACGATGGCCAGCGCTTCGCCGCCCGCCGTGGCGCAGGCGGCCAGGTACAAGGCTTCGCGCATGAGCTGATCGCCGACTTCGGTCTGGCCTTCGACGAGCTTCTTGATCTGGGCGCCGAGGCGCATGGCAAAACGCTTGGCTTCGGCCGGGTCGGGCAGGCCGTTGGCCGCCAGCGCGTCGAGCACGCCGAATGCGATCCACCAGTAGGCGCGTGCCGCCGGCGTGCTGCGCGTCATTTCGATCATCGCCACCGAGACGCGCATCTCGGCGATGCCCTTGGCATCGCCCTTGAGCCATTTCAGCAGGCCGCGCTCGAAGCCCAGGCGCGCGGCCTTGAGTCGCGCCGTGAGGGCCTCGGGCGCCAGCGGCGGCATATCCTTCTCGCGCTTGGGCGGACGCTGGGTCAGATCGGGGAAGAACAGCGCGGCCGGACCGGGCGTGGTCTGGCCGCGCGCGACGGCCATGGCGCGATAAGGCGCAAACAGTTTCAATGGCTGGTCGGGATGGCCCGCCATCAGGTCGTCGAGATAGCCGCGCAAGGCGGCAAAGCCGCCTTGCGCGGCAGCCCGCGCGGCGTCGACATCCGGTACTTCGCCGGCGATCAGCGCCGCCAGCAACTGTTCTATCGCCTCGGCGAATTCGGTGATGCCGTCGAGGCCGACGATGGCCAGCGCGCCATGCGCCTGGTGCATGCTGGCGCGCGCCTTGGTCAGGCCGTCGCCGGACGGAGCGGCGGCGTGGGCGGCAAGGTTCTGCCCGGCACGCTCCAGTTCGAGGTCGATTTCACCCTTGACCCAGGACAGCGGTCCGATGTCGAGATCCATGCTCATTAGAGGCTAATCACCAGGCCATGCTTCATGGGTTTTGTGCGTTACACCTTGAAGCCCGAAACCGAGCCCTTGAGTTCGGTGGCGAGTTCGGTAAGTTCGCCGATCGATACCGCGGTTTGTTGCGTGCTGGTGGTGGTCTGGCCGGTGATGCGCAGAATGTCCTGCATCGAGTCTGCCACCTTGGTGGCGATGTCGGCCTGCGTCTGGGTGTCGCTCGAAATCACTTGAATCAGGCGCGCCAGATCCTGCGACACGCTGGAGATTTCGTTCAGCGCCTGGCCCGCCGCATCCGACAGCTTGGCCCCTTCGACCACGCCCTGGGTCGAGTGCTCCATGGCGGCCACGGCGTCGTTGGTGTCGGTCTGAATCGTCTTGACGATCGCGGCAATCTGCTTGGTCGCCTCGCCGGAGCGTTCGGCCAGGCGCTGCACTTCCTCGGCAACCACCGAGAAGCCTCGTCCCGCCTCGCCGGCCGAGGCGGCCTGGATCGCGGCGTTCAAGGCCAGCACGTTGGTCTGTTCCGTAATGTCGGAAATCAGTTCCACGATTTCGCCGATCTCCTGCGAGGATTCGCCGAGGCGCTTGATCCGCTTCGAGGTTTCCTGAATCTGCGTGCGAATTTCGTTCATGCCCGAAATCGAGTTGGACACCGCTGCGGCGCCTTTCTGCGCCGCTTCGAGTGAGGCGTTCGCGACGCGGGCCGATTCGAGAGCCGAGGAGGACACCGTCTTCATCGATTTGGCCATTTCCAGAACCGCGGCGTTGGCGTCCTGGATTTCGGCCGACTGGATCTTGGTCGCCGCGAGCAGTTCGTTGGAAGTGCTTTGGGCGGAATTCGAGGCGCTGGTTACGCGCTCGGCGGCATCGTTGATGCGGCGCACCAGCACGGCGAGTTCTTCCACGGTGTAGTTCACCGAGTCGGCAATGGCCCCGGTGATGTCCTCCGACACCGTGGCGCGCACCGTCAGGTCGCCGTCGGCGAGGTCGCCCATTTCGTTCATCAGACGCAGAATGGCGCCTTGCGTCGCATCCTTCTCGGCTTCCGCCATGCGCCGCTGGTGATCGGCTTCACCGCTGCGGCGCACGCCTTCGTCGTTGAAGGCCTTGACCATGAGTACCAGCATGAGCAGGGCCAGCGAGCCGAATACTGCGGCGGCGGTGGAGGAGACATCCTGCTCGGCGGCTTCTGACTCGTAGGCATGGATCAGTTCCTCGGCGCTGCTGGCCATGCCGCGAAATCCCGTGATGAGGCCGGCGCCGGCAGCGCGTGCGCGTGCCAGCGGCTTAAGGTCGCTGGACAGGGCGGTCAGCGCCGGCGGCATGGTTTTCAGTGCCTGCCCCAGCGGGCTGTCTGCGGCAGCCAGACCCTGGATGGCGCCAATGTCGCTGACCAGTTGCGCGGCCACCGCTTCGTCGAAGCCGGGGCTCCAGGCCAGCTGGATCGCCGCACGCCGAATGCGCTCGACCAGGAAAGGCAGATTGCCGCCGGCGGCGTGCGCCGCTTCCGTAATCGCCGGACCGCGTTGCACCGCTTCGGTGGCCAGACGGTTGATCGCAATCAGGCGGTTCTCCTGCGCCAGCACCAGGCTGGCGACTTCGTTGTGCTTGAACCAGGCCTCGCGCAAGGCATCGAGCGCAGGACGTGCCTCAAGGCTGGTGGCCGCTACCTTGATGCCCTTGACTTCGCCGCCTTCCAGCAGGGTTTCCATGAGTTTGCCGAAGCTGTCGCGGGCGTCGCGCAATTCCGTGAAGCCCTCTTTCTGTCCCTGCATGGCCGTCAGGGTGGCTTTGGGAATCTGCTGGGTCAGCGGTGCGATATGGCTGGCGACGGACAAAAAGGTGCTGCCGCGGGCCGTGGCCTGGACCTGCATGAAGATTGCGGCGATCGAAATCAGCAGGCTAAGCAGGAATACCGTACCCAGGATGCGGAACTGGGTCTGGATGTCGAGATGGCCGATCAAGGGCAACTTGCCGTGGCCGCGCCTGTCCGTCGCCGGTGCGGCTCCCGTCGTGGTCGCCCCGGGCGACCTGTCTTTGCGGCGGTCGAAGGTAGGCAACTTGAAAGGAAGCTTGAGGGCCATGGTTTGTCCTTTGCGGAACGCTCAGAGAGCGATGTCGAGGTAGTGGGGGTCGGCCAGCAGCGCCGGAATGCGCAACTGGGTCCAGATGACGTCTTGTGCGTCCTTGAAGCGGCCGCCTAGCCAGGGCGCCGTATCGTCAGCGCCAACTCTTGCTTCTCCCGCCGCATGCATTTGCAGCTGCGGGCGCAAGCCCAATGCGCGGCGCACCAGCAATGCGCTGTTGATGCCGTGCCGGGCGCCGACCAGCAGCAGGCGCGACTGCGAGTTGATCGGCGTCGGCGCGCCACCGCGCCAGGCGGCGAAATCCACGACGCTGTAGAGCACGCCGCGGATGTTGGCGATGCCGGCGAACCATGGCTGGGTCAGCGGGGCCGGCGTGAGGGCCGGCAGGGGTGCCACTTCCCCAGAGTCGGCCAGGTCGATCAGCCAGTGGCTGCCGCCGGGCAGGTCGTCGGCGCCCGACTCGATGCCGAGCAGGGCCTGCCCGCCTTCGCCACGCCTCGCCGATACCAGTCGCTCGGAGAGGCTCTGCTGGAACTCGCGCAGGCTGATGCGTTTGGCCATAATTGACGGTGCTTAGCCGAGGGCGGCGATCTTGGCCAGCAGGGCCGGGCCATCCACCGGCTTGGTGACGTAGTCATGGGCGCCCTGGCGCATGCCCCAGAGCTTGTCGGTCTCCTGGTTCTTGGTGGTGCAGATAATGACGGGAATGTCCTTGGTCGCCTCGTCGCGCGACAGCGCGCGCGTGGCCTGGAAGCCATTGGTGCCAGGCATCACCACGTCCATGAGGAT
>JAUYSD010000223.1 GCA_030696505.1 Sulfuritalea sp.
GGCCCACAGGCGCAGGTTGCCGCTGCCGAGAACCAGCTCGCCGTGCATCAGCAGCAGTTCCGGCACCGTCAGCGCAGTCAGCGCGGCGATCGGGACAAAGGGCAGCAGGCGCGAAAACCAGGGCGGCGGCTGGTAGTGCCCTTCCGCCGCGATGAAGGAGTAGCGGATGGCGAAGGTCAACAGGCCACAGACCACCATCAACAGCCAGAGATTCATGCCGCCTTCCTCGTCATCGCCGCGCCGACCACCAGTCCGGCCAGTGCGGCGATGAACAGGCCGATCTTGTAGGGCAACGCGGCGAGCACAACGGCCACGGCACCCGCCGCAACCGCGGCCGCCAGCAGCGCGCGGCTGTCTATCATCGGCACCACGATGGCGATGAAGGTCAGCGGCAGGGCAAAATCCAGCCCGAGATCCGCAGGCAGTTGCGCGCCGATCAGCACCCCCGCCAGCGTCGCCACCTGCCAGCCTGCCCACAGGCCGAAGCCGGAGCCGAACAGGATCCAGTGCGCATGGGGCGAGCGCGATTCGGCGGCATCGACCAGCAGATGCGGAATTGCCGCGGCATAGGCTTCATCGGTCAGCAGATAGGCCAGCAGCATTTTCCAGCGCTGCGGCAGGTGCGCAAGTATCGGCGCTACCGAAGCGCTGTAAAGCGCATGGCGCAGGTTAACCAGGCCTACCGCGCCAGCGCTGAGCAGCAGCGGCGCACCGCCGCCCACCAGTTGCGCCAGCAGGAACTGGGCCGATCCGGCGAAGACGATGGCCGACATGGCCATCGCCGCCAGCGGCGGAATGCCGCTTTGCAGCGCGACCACGCCGTAGATCACGCCGAACGGCGCCACGCCGAGCAGTAGCGGCATCACCGAACGCAAACCCAGGTAAAACGCCTGCTTACGATTCATTTCCGGGCCGGCAGATTGACCAGCACGATGCCGCCCACCACCATCGCCGCGGCAGCGAAGAAGTGCAGGCTCGGCTGGTCGCCCATCAGCACCATGCCGAAGCCGACGCCGAACAGCGGCGTGAGGAAGGAGAACACCAGCAGCCGCCCGGCAAGATAGCGCGTCAGCAGCCAGAACCACGCCAGATAGCTGATGCAGGCCACGATCACGACCTGGTAGGCCATGGCCCAGAGAGTTGGCGCTGACAGCACGCCGATGCCACGCTCGCCGACCAGCCAGGACAACGGAAACATGACTGCGGCCGACACCACCAGTTGATACAGCAGCACCTTGGTCGCCGTCACCCTGGCCAGTGCCGTGGCGCGGATCAGCACCGTGGTCGCCGCCCAGAACAGCGCCGCCAGCACGCCGAAGAAATCGCCCAGCAGGCTGCCGCCGGCGGCCTTGTCGATGAAGGCCGTGACCAGTCCGGCAAAGGCCAGCAGCACACCGGCGCCCTGGCGCCAGCCCATGCGCTCGCCGGGCACGAAGAAATGCAGTCCGAGTACCGTGAAACAGGGCGCGGTGTAGAGGAACACCACCATGCGCGAGACCGTGGTGAGATCGACGCCGACGAAAATGAAGACGAATTCGAAACCGAACAAGAGGCCGGCCAGCAGGCCCGGGCGCAGCGACCGGTCGTGCGCGAACAGGGCAATCCCGCGCCAGCGCGCCCAGATATAGACCAGTACGGCGCCGAGTCCCGAACGCAAACCAGCCTGCAGGATCGGACTGATCTCGGCGCTGGCGAATTTCATCGCCACCTGTTGGAAGCCCCAGATGGCGCACAGCAGCACCATCAGGCCGAATGCCGCCGGACCCGGCGCAACGCGGGTGTTCATGCCGCCAGAGGTCTCAGCGGCGGCAGATGATGACGTCGCCGCGCGTCGTTGCAGGCCTCATCGCCACGACCCACGGCGGCCAGCGGTGCGAACTCGCGGCAGGCTTGCGGACGGAACTCGTAGATGGCGCAGGACACCGCATCGCCAATGCGTCCGCGCAAGGCAATGCAGCGCAAGGGGGCACTCGCCGTGCCGCGCATGCATGCCAATTGCGCGCCGACCGGTTCGGTCAACCCGGCCGGCACCCGGCCGCCCGGCATGTCGTCGATTTCATCGCTGCGCAGCGTAACCCGGTAAGTGGCGCAGCAGGCGCCGCACGACTCGCACGGGCTCACGGCGCATTACAGGATGAACCTGCCCAACCACCAGGCCGCGGCCGCGATCAGCGCGCTGGCCGGTATCGTCAGAACCCAGGCCCAGACGATGCTGCCGGCCACGCCCCAGCGCACGTTGCTGGGTCCCTTGGAGGTGCCGACGCCGACGATCGCGCCAGTGATCGTGTGGGTGGTGGACACGGGGATGCCCAGCATGGTCGCGCCGAATAAGGTCATCGCACCTCCGGTTTCGGCACAGAAGCCGCCCACCGGACGCAACTTGGTAATGCGCTGGCCCATGGTCTTGACGATGCGCCAGCCGCCGAACATCGTGCCCAGACCCATCGCCGTATAACAGGAGAACACCACCCACATCGGCACCGAATCGCCGGCATTCATGGTACCGGCGGCAATCAGCAACATCCAGATGATGCCAATGGTCTTCTGCGCGTCGTTGCCGCCGTGGCCAAGGCTGTAGGCCGCTGCCGACAACAGTTGCAAGCGGCGGAAACTCTTGTCCACCTTGCGCGGCGTACTTCGGTTGCACAACCAGGACACCGCCACCATCAGCGTGCCGCCGAGGATGAAGCCGAGCAGCGGCGCGATCAGGATGAAAGCCACCACCTTGCCGATACCGGCCCAGACCAGGGAGCCGGTGCCGGCCTTGGCCATCGCCGCGCCGGCCAGACCGCCAATCAACGCGTGCGAAGAGCTTGACGGGATGCCGTAGTACCAGGTGATGATGTTCCAGGCGATGGCGCCGATCAAGGCGCCGAAAACCACATAGTGATCGACGATGGCCGGATCGATAGTGCCCTTGCCGATGGTGCTGGCCACCTTGAGCTGGAACAGAGCAATCGCCGCGACGTTGAAGAAGGCCGCCCAGGCCACCGCTTGCTGCGGCTTCAGGACGCCGGTGGAAACCACGGTGGCGATGGAATTTGCCGCATCGTGGAAACCATTCATGAAATCGAAGGCCAGTGCCAGCAGCACCAGCACCACGATCACCGTGAGACTCATCTCGACCGCTTGCATGGCAGTCGCTCAGGAATTCTCGAGGATGATGCCCTCGATGATGTTGGCGACGTCCTCGGCTCGATCGGTCACCGACTCCAGCAGCTCGTAGATGCCCTTCATCTTGATCAGTTGGCGTACGTCGGCCTCTTCGCGAAACAGCTTGGTGATACCGGTGCGCATGGCGCGGTCGGCGTCGGACTCAAGCTGGTCGATTTCGCGGCACAGCTTGAGCATGGCCGGCGCATTGTCCATCTTGTTGAGCAGGATCACCGCCGACCTCACCCGTTCACAACTGGAAGCGACGATGTCCGAAAGCTGCCTGGCTTCCGGCGTCAACTGGCGAATGTCGTAAAGGTACATGGCCTCGGCGAAATCCTGGATCAGGTCCAGGATATCGTCCATGCGCATGATCAACTGGTGAATTTCGTCGCGATCCAGCGGCGTATTGAACGAGGTATGCAGCAGCGCAATGGTTTCGTGGGTGATCTTGTCGGCCGTGGTTTCGATCTCGTCGATCGCCTGCACGTGCTGCGCCAGCACTTCCGGCCCCTTGCCGAGATCATCCACCAGGGTCACCAGTTGCCGTCCGCCCTTGACCACCAGGTCCGCATGGGCATTGAACAAATCGAAGAACTTGGCTTCCTTGGGCATCAATTTGGAGAACATCAGGCACCACCGCGGGCAAAAAAACAGACGGATTTTATCAGCTTCCGGCAGCGCGCCGCGCCCGGCCTATCGGCTCGGCCAACTGGTAGAATTCGTATCCGGCGCTTCTGCCGGCTTATTTTTCGGCCATAGTTTTCCATGAAACGCAACCGCCTTCCACGCCGTGCCCGCCAGACGCCCGATTCCGAATTGCTCACGCGACTGGCAACCCGGCTCAGCCAATCCTCGAACCGGATCGAGGACGCCTACTGGGAAGCCCGCCTGGCAGCGCACATAGACCACTTGCTGGCCGACAACGGCGAAGACACCCTGATCGCGGTGCTCGACCATCTCTATAACGGCGGCTCGCGCGCCTACGACGAACTGGCCGACATGATCGAATCCTGTGCCGAAACCCATCGCGCCGAAGCCGGCAGCGGACTCGATACGGTGATGATCGCGGCGCCGGTGCTGGCCTGGTCCCGCTTCCAGATACCGTCGGGGAACATTCCCGCGGCGCTGCTGGATGCCCTGCGAGTCCATCTGCAGGCCCATGTGCTCGCCGCAGACGCCAAGCTCAGCCTCAGCGACGTTCTCTACAGCCCCGACCAGTTGCCGCAAAACTATGTGGACACGGCCGAACTCGCAGGAAAGCTGGCCAAGGCGGCAGTTCATGGCCGCAATCTGAAATTCGACCCGGCGCAACTGCCCGAGACCATGAACTTCCTCTCCGACACCCGCTACCTGGTCGGCGCCGTCGCCGCTCCGCGCGGCGCGGCGCTGTTCCGCTGGCAGGAGGATGACGGCGATCAGGCCGAATCCTTCCGGCAATGGACCATGCAGGGCGGCGAAGCGCTGCGGCCGCTGCTGCCTGCCTGCGCCCTCGAATTCATGCCGGTGCTGGCCTACCATGCCGCCGTGCGCGATGCCGACCGGGCCTCGCGCCCCTGGTCGCTGCGCGCCGCGGTGGCCTTCCTGCAAACCGTGCTGAATCAGCCGGCGGCCGAGCTGCGTGCGGTGGTGGCGCCTTTCCATGATCGCCAGCTCGAGGAATTCCGCATCGGCTTCACCCAGCGCGGCAGCAGCGACGTCCTCCATGGCGTGGTCTGGCCGCTGCTCGAACACGAAGACGAGAACAACGACGCACCGACCCAGATCGAAGCCGCATTGCGCGAGGCCGGCGTGGTCAATGTGCTGATGCTCGACCAGCGCTTCCCGCTCGAATTCTGCGACGACTGCGGCGCCCCGCTCTATCCGAATCCCGAAGGCGAACCGGTGCACGCAGAACTGCCCGAAGAGCAGGCCGAAACCGCGCCGCGGCATTTACATTAGAGAGTTGGCGTTGGGCGAAGCGGGGGTTTCGCAGAGCACTGCTCTGCGCCCGCGAAGCCGGCAGGCTATGCAAAGCCTGCCGTGGGGGTACGGCGCTCAGAACCCGCTTAGAACCTATAAGGCGCCGCATCCAGTCCGGGATCGCGGCCAGCCACCAGATCCGCCAGCAATCGCGCCGAGCCGCAGGCCAGGGTCCAGCCCAGCGTACCGTGACCGGTGTTGAGCCACAAACCGGCCAGCCCGGCCCCCGCCATGTCGCCGATCAGCGGCACGTTGCCGGGTGTCGCCGGACGCAGCCCGGCCCAGTAGCTGACCTCGCTCACCGTCGCCAGCGCCGGAAAGATCTCGCCGATGCGGCGCAGCAGCGCAGCGCAGCGCGGGGTGTTGAGCGACGTGTCGTAGCCGTTGAACTCCGCCGTGCCGGCCACGCGCAGCGATTGGCCGAGGCGCGAAATGACGATCTTGTGGCCGTCGTCGGTGAGGCTCACGGTCGGCGCGATTGCCCCGTCCGGCAAGCTCAGCGTGGCCGAATAGCCCTTGGCCGGATAGACCGGCAGGCGCAGGCCCAGCGGCCGCAACAGCAAGGGCGAATAGCTGCCCAATGCCAGCACGGTCAGGTCTGCCGCCAGGGTTTCGCCCGAAACCAGGCGCACGCCGCTCAGCCGGCCGCCTTCGCGCAGCAGTGCCTGCACCGTCTCGCCTTGACGGAAACGCACGCCGCGCGCCGCCGCATGCCGCGCCAAAGCCTCGGTGAAGCGCCGCGCATCACCCGATTCGTCGCTGGCGGTATAGGTGCCGCCCACTACCGGAACCCGCGATCCGGCCAAAGCGGGTTCTATGGCTAGGCATTGCGCCGCCGTCTGCGGCACCCGCTCGCAACCGAACTCGCGCATCAGCGCCGCCTGCGGCAAGGCATGCTCGAATTCACCGGGATCGGTATAGAAATGCAGGATGCCGCGTTCGAGATGGTCGTAGTCGAGCGCCAGCTCCCGCCGCAAGGCCTGCAGCGCTGCGCGGCTGGCCAGCCCGAGCCGGACGATGGCGCCCAGATTGGCGCGTGCCCGCGCCGCCGTGCACTCGCGCAGGAAGCGCAGGCCCCAAGCCCATTGCGCGGGATCGGCACGCAGGCGCCACAACAGGGGAGCATCTTCGCGCCCCATCCATTGCAATGCCTTCAGGGGTGCCCGCGGATTGGCCCAGGGCTCGGCATGGCTGACCGAGATCTGGCCGCCGTTGGCGAAACTGGTCTCCTGCGCCGGCAGCGGCTGACGGTCGATCACCGTCACCTCGTGTCCCTCCGCCGCCAGGTACCAGGCACTGGTCACGCCGACGACGCCGGCGCCGAGCACGGTCACGCGCATCGAATCGTTCCGCTCCCAGCCGGGGACGCCCGCCCGCCAAGCGGCGTTCCAGGCGTGCAAAGCACCGTCACCGGCGCCAGCGGCGGGAACATGATTTTTTGCCTGCGCGGATTGATCTCACTCATCGTGGGCCGCATTATAGTCAGCCCCCCCGGAGACGCTCACTGAACTACCGCCCCCTTCCGCGGGAAGGCGCAAACTGATTCGCTCGCTGCGTTCGATTGGCACCCGGCTTCCGCACCTTATAATTCTGCCTATGAAATTTCTATTCGACCTGTTTCCCGTCATCCTCTTCTTCGCCGCGTTCAAGATTTTCGACATCTACATCGCCACCGGCGTGGTGATCGCCGCGACGATGGCGCAGATCGGCTGGGTCTGGCATCGCCATGGCAAGGTGGACACCATGCTCTGGGTCAGCCTCGGACTGGTCGTGGTGTTCGGCGGTGCGACGCTGATCCTGCATGATGAAACCTTCATCAAATGGAAGCCGACCATACTCTACTGGCTGTTCGCCGTGACCCTGTTCGGCTCCGCGCAGTTCTTCGGCAAAAACCTGATCCGCGCCATGCTGGAAAAGCAGGTGGAACTGCCCGCAGCGCTCTGGAGCCGGCTCAATTACGCCTGGATAGGCTTTTTCGCGGTGATGGGCGTGGTCAACCTGTGGGTCGCGTTCAACTTCAGTACCGATACCTGGGTCAGCTTCAAGCTCTTCGGCGGCATGGGCCTGATGATCGTCTTCATCGTCCTGCAAGGCGTGGTCCTCGCCAGATACCTGCCCGACGACAAGGACCCATCCTCTCCCCACCCCGAAGTTCCACCGGAAAAGTCATGATGCTTTATGCCATCGTCGGCGAAGATGTGCCGAACAGCCTCGAACAGCGCCTTGCCGCCCGCCCCGCCCACCTCGCCCGCCTGGTCGAACTGGAAACCGCCGGACGCATGGTGGCGGGCGGCCCCTTTCCCGCGATAGACAGCGCCGATCCCGGCCCTGCCGGCTTTGTCGGTAGCCTGATCGTCGCCGAATTCGATTCCCTGGAGGCGGCGCAGGCCTGGGCCGACGCCGACCCCTATGTCGCCGCCGGCGTTTATGCCCGCGTCACGGTCCGCCCGTTCAAGCAGGTGTTCCCCAGATCATGAGCGCCCCGCACGGCCGCCCGAAGGGGCGCCAGTCATCCGACGGAGCTGCGCAGCAGCGAACCACCGTCACCCCCTGCCTTGGGGCGAAGGCAGGGTTTCGCGGAGCACTGCTCCGCGCTGCCGTAGCCGGCTGGCTATGCAGAGCCGGCCGTGGGGTCGGGGCTGTGGGGAGGGTAGTCCAGTGAGCGTCATCGATGCAATGCGCGCCAGCCTCGCCGCGCTCGACCCGGTCTCCGTGGAGATAATCGACGACTCCGCCAAGCATGCCGGACACGCCGGCGCCAGGAGCGGCGGCGGTCATTTCCGGCTGCAAATTGTCTCGCCGCGCTTCGCCGGTTTCAGGACAATGGAAAGACATCGCTTGGTGTATGATGCGCTCGGCCCGCTGATGAAGCGGGAAATTCACGCACTCAGCATTACCGCGAAAACCCCAGACGAACCATAACAACTCCCGCCCATTCAGGAACCACGATGAACCGTACTCTCCGTCACGCCCTCCTGCTCGCCTTTGCCGTTTCGGTCGGTGCAACGCCTGCCCTGGCCCAGAAGAAGGCCGAGTCCGCGACATTCGCCACGGTCAATGGCAAGGCCATTCCCAAGCTCCGCGCCGATGCGCTGATCGCCGGCCAGGCCGCGCAGGGCCAGCCCGACTCCCCGGAACTGCGCAAGGCCGTGATGGAAGAACTGGTGCGCCGCGAAGTGCTCACCCAGGAATCGATCAAGAAGGGCTTCGACAAGAAACCCGAGGTTCAGGGCCAGATCGACCTCGCCCGTCAGGGCGTGCTGATCGGCGCCTACCTCAACGAATATGTGCGCACCCATCCCGTCACCGACGACCAGGTCAAGAAGGAATATGAGGAGATCAAGGCCAAGCTCGGCAGCAAGGAGTACAAGGCCCGCCATATCCTGGTCGAGAAGGAAGACGAAGCCAAGGCCATTATCGAAAAACTGAAGAAGGGCGCCAAGATCGAGGACCTGGCCAAGGACTCCAAGGATCCGGGCTCCAAGGAACGCGGCGGCGATCTGGGCTGGGCCAACCCCGCCTCCTTCGTCCCGCCCTTCTCGGCGGCGATGACCAGGCTGGAAAAAGGCAAGTTCACCGAAACCCCGGTCAAGAGCGACTTCGGCTGGCATGTGATCCAGCTCGAAGATACGCGCGAACTCAAGTTGCCGGGCATCGACGAAGCCAAGGGCCAGATTGGCCAGCAACTGCAGCAGCGTCAGGTGCAAAAGCACATCGACGATTTGCGCGCGAAGGCCAAGGTGGAGTAAGCTTTTCAGTCAGTACATTCGATTCCAGCGCCTCTGCCCCGGAAAGGAAATCATCATGATCAAGTCACTCATCGTCGCCAGCCTGATCGGCTTGGCCTCCGTGCCGCTCGCGGCGCAAGCCCAGCAGCAAGTGCTGCCTCCGGCACTGCAAGCCGCCGTCGCCTCAGGCAATGCGGCCGCGATCGGACAGGCGATCGCTACCCTGGCAGCGGGGAACTCTGTACGGGCCGCACTCCTGGCGGCGCAAACCATGGCCGCCGCAGAACGAATGATTGCGACCAATCCGGCTGGAGCCGCAGCGGTCGCCAACGCAGCCATGCGTGTCGCCCAGAATCCGGCGGTACAAGCTGCCGCCCCGGCGCAAGTCATCGGCATGTTGTTGGCTGCTGCACGCATCATGGTTGCGCCGGCAGTCATGGCCGCAGCGCCAGCCGCCGCCGCCCAACTCGCCGCGACTACTGTCGCCGTGGCGTCGACCCCGGCCATGGTCTCGGCGGCACCGACCGCGGCCGCGGCAGTAGCTGCAGCGGCTGACACGGTGGCCAACAATCCGACGGTGATTGCAGCCGCACCCGCAGCGGCAACGCTGCTGTCGCAGTCGGTGGACACCCTGGCCAAGGCCGTCGACTCCCAAACCGGGAGCACGCTGACGACGACGACCACGCAGACGACGACCACACTGTGCTCGGTAAGCTGCAGCTGATCGCAAAAGCTCAGTAAGAGCAATAAAAAACGGGGCTACGGCCCCGTTTTTTATTGCCGGACGGCGTGTCGCCAGCGCCAACTTCTGGCGCCTCAGCCCAGCCAGCGCCGGGCGTTGCGGAACATCTCCAGCCAGGGCGCATCCGCGCCCAGATCCGGCGGCTGCCAGGACATCTGCAGGCTGCGGAAGGTCCGCTCCGGATGCGGCATCATGATCGTGAAGCGGCCGTCGGCGGTGGTCACGCCGGCGACGCCATCGGGCGAGCCGTTGGGGTTGAACGGGTAAGTCGTCGCCACGGCGCCGCGGTTGTCGATGTAGCGCATCGCCACCAACGGTTTGCCGCTCTGGGCGGCGGCGAACTCGGCGCGGCCTTCGCCGTGGCTGACCACCACGGGCAGCTTCGAGCCGGCCATGTCGCGGAGGAAAATCGACGCCGAGGAGGGAATCTCGACCATCACCACGCGCGCCTCGAACTGCTCGCTGCGGTTGCGCTGGAAAGTCGGCCAGTCCCCGGCGCCGGGAATGATAGGCGCCAGGTGCGCCATCATCTGGCAGCCATTGCAGACGCCCAGCGCGAAGCTGTCGCTGCGAGAAAAGAAAGCGGTGAATTCGTCACGCAGGCGGCTGTTGAACAGCACCGACTTGGCCCAGCCCTGCCCGGCGCCGAGTACGTCGCCGTAGGAGAAGCCGCCGCAGGCGGCAAAGCCCGAGAATGAGGCCAGATGCAGGCGGCCGCTCTGGAGGTCGGACATGTGCACGTCGTAAGGCGCGAAGCCTGCGCGCTCGAAGGCGGCGGCCATCTCGACATGGCCGTTGACGCCCTGCTCGCGAAGTATCGCGATCTTGGGCCTGGCACCGGTGGCGACAAAAGGCGCCGCTGGCGTGGACTTGATTGAAACCGACAGCCCGGGATTCTCGGCATCGAGCAAGGCATCGAATTCTTCCTGGGCGCAGACGGGATCGTCGCGCAGACGGGCGATCTGGAAGCTGGTTTCGCTCCAGGTACGCTGCAATTCATTACGGTGCGCGGCGAACACCGCCTTGGCATTGCGCCAGATGCGCACGGCATCGGCCGTGTTGGTGGTGCCGATGGCATGCGTGCAGGCACCGAGGCCGGAATCGCGCAGGGTCTGCATCACGGCAGTGCGATCGGCAAGGCGAATCTGCAGCACGGCACCGAGTTCCTCGGTGAACAGCGCCGCAATGATGCGGTCGCGCAGGCGGCCGGCGATCTGCGGAAAGCGCTCGCTGCCGTCGACATCGTTCATCAAGGGGTCATAGCAGAGTCCGTCGAGATTCAGCGAGACGCCGACATGCGAGGCGAAGCTCATCTCGCAGACCGTGGCGAACAGGCCGCCATCGGAGCGGTCGTGATAGGCGAGGATTTTGCCGTCGCGATTCAGTGCCTGGATCGCGCCGAAGAAGCATTTCAACAGCGAGGCATCGACATCCGGCACGGCATCGCCACTGACACCATGGACCTGCGCCAGGGCCGAACCGCCGAGCCGGTTACGACCCTGACCGAGGTCGATCAGCAGCAGTTCGGTTTCGCCCACTTCGGCATCGGGCCGCAGTTGCGGCGTCAGCGTGCGCCGCACATCGTCGACCGCGGCAAAGGCCGTGACGATCAAGGACAGCGGCGCCGTCACCTGCTTCGCTGCGTCCTGCTCTTCCCACTTGGTGCGCATCGACAGCGAATCCTTGCCGACCGGAATCGCCACACCGAGCGCCGGACAGAAGTCGATGCCGACGGCTTTCACCGTATCGAACAGCGCCGCGTCCTCGCTGCCGTGACCGGCGGCCGCCATCCAGTTGGCCGAGAGCTTGATCCGGCCGATTTCGCCGACATCGGCCGCGACCAGGTTGGTCAGCGCCTCGCCCACCGCCATGCGGCCCGAAGCCGCGGCGTCGAGCAGGGCCAGCGGCGTGCGCTCGCCCATGGCGAAGGCTTCGCCGAGAAACGTGTCGTAGCCCATCGTCGTCACCGCGACGTCGGCCACCGGCACCTGCCAGGGACCGACCATCTGGTCGCGCGCGGTGAAGCCGCCGACGCTGCGATCGCCGATGGTGATCAGGAAGTTCTTCGAGGCCACCGCCGGCAGGCGCAGCACGCGCAGCGCGGCTTCCTTGAGGTCGATCGCGGCGACATCGAGCGGCGGCATCGCCACTCGCTGGCGCCGCGCATCGCGGTGCAACTTGGGCGCCTTGCCGAGCAGCACTTCCATCGGCATGTCGACCGGCTTGTTGCCGAAGTGATCGTCCTTCACCGTGAGCTGGCTGTCGTCGGTGGCGACGCCGAGTACGGCGAAGGGACAGCGCTCGCGCTCGCAGAGGGCACGGAATTCTTCGAGACGTTCGGGCGCGATGGCCAGTACGTAGCGCTCCTGCGCCTCGTTGCTCCAGATTTCGCGCGGGCTCATGCCCGGCTCTTCGCTGGGGATCGCGCGCAGGTCGAAGGCGGCGCCGCAGCCCGCGTCATGCGCGAGTTCCGGCATCGCATTGGAAATGCCGCCGGCGCCGACGTCGTGGATCGCCAGTATCGGATTGCCGCCCTGCAGCCAACCCGTTTGCCAACAGCGGTCGATGACTTCCTGCGCACGCCGCTGGATTTCCGGATTGCCGCGCTGCACCGAGGCGAAATCGAGGTCGGCGGTATTGGCGCCGGTCGCCATCGAGGACGCCGCGCCGCCGCCGAGACCGATCAGCATGCCGGGGCCGCCGAGCTGGATCAGCAGGCTGCCGGCGGGGAAACGGATCTTGAAGGCATGGTCGGCGGCGATGTTGCCCATGCCGCCGGCGATCATGATCGGCTTGTGGTAGCCGCGCATCTCGCCATTGAATTCCTGCTCGAAGCTGCGGAAATAGCCTGCCAGGTTGGGCCGGCCGAATTCGTTGTTGAAGGCCGCGGCGCCGATCGGCCCTTCGATCATGATGTCGAGCGCCGAGGCGATGCGCTCCGGCTTGCCGTAATTCGATTCCCAGGGCTGCACATAACCCGGAATCCTCAGGTCGGACACCGAGAAGCCGCAGAGGCCGGCCTTGGGCTTGGAGCCGCGGCCTGTTGCGCCTTCATCCCTGATCTCGCCGCCGGAACCGGTCGCCGCACCCGGAAAAGGCGAGATCGCCGTCGGGTGATTGTGC
>JAUYSD010000243.1 GCA_030696505.1 Sulfuritalea sp.
TTTTTGCTCTTGATGTCGTCGTAGGTGATCGTTGAGGTGGCGACGGCTTGTTGCATCAGGCGATAGAAGAGCAGGCCGCGCGAACGAGACGTTCGGCGGTTGAATCGGAACACGAATTCGTCGAGATAAGCATCCACCTGATGGGGTTGGATGGCGCCGTGGTGAGTCCCCATGATCCAGCGCTTGACGAGAGAGGCCACGCGATGGACTCCCGGCATGGAGACATGGGCGGGAGTTTCGGACCCAAGCATGACGTGGCGGTCGTGTGCGTAACCTGACGACGCGACAGAGCGGTAAGCGGCCGATCCATCGGTGGAAATCGTGCTGCCGGCACAGACGACATCCTGAATGAAGGGCAGCACATGGGCCTCGGTATCCTCAGGGATACGGCGCAGGCGGATACGGCCAAAGCCTTTGGGATCGAGGAGTTCCACGGCGATCACCACCAGCAGCTTGTTGGTGTTGCTTTTTCTTTTTTTTGAACCGGTTGCGGGCGGCTTGTCGGTAATGTCCAGGTAGGTTTCATCGACCTCGACACGCCCTTTGAGCTGATCCCGGCCGGGACGAACCATGGCATGCCGGAAGCGATGAAGCATGGTCCAGGCGGTTTGGTAGCTCCCCAATCCCAGCACACGCTGTAACCCGAGCGCACTGACCCCTTGCTTTTGGTTGGTCAGGTGCCAGGCGGCAGCAAACCACACCCGCAGCGGGGTGCGCGTCTTGTCGAAAATGGTTCCTGCCGTAATCGAAGTCTGGTGGCGGCAGTGGCGACACATCAACCGTGTGCGACTGGCCCGATAGGCGGGCGCCATGATCGAACACGCCGGACAAACAAATCCTTGCGGCCAGCGCAGCTGCTCCAAATACGCATGGCAAGCCTCGTCCGTGGCGAACCAGTCCAGGAAGTCATTCCAGGTTCGGGGGTAGTCCTTTCCGGAAATTGGCGGTAGTATCTGGACGTCCATCCAGTACATTCTAGCTCAAGTGGAGCTAAGTGGATAGCCCATACGAAAAAACAGTCACAGGAGCACGTCCATGGCCAACGATCTGACGCCCCGCCAGCAGGAGATTCTGGATTTCATCCGCAACACCATGGAAGTCTTCAGCGTGCCGCCGACGCGCGCCGAGATCGCCAGCGCCTTCGGCTTCGCTTCGCCCAATGCCGCCGAAGATCACCTGAAGGCGCTGGCGAAGAAGGGCGCGATCACGCTCGAACCCGGTTCCGCGCGCGGCATCCGGCTGGTGGAGCAACTCGGCTTGCCGCTGATCGGCATCGTCGCCGCCGGCAGCCCGCTCCTGGCGATCGAGAACCGCCTCGGCAACATCCGCATCGATCCCGCGCTGTTCACGCCGCGCGCCGATTTCCTGCTGCGCGTGCGCGGCCTGTCGATGATCGAGGCCGGCATTCTCGACGGCGATCTGCTGGCCGTACATCGCACCAGCGAGGCCGCCAACGGCCAGATCGTCATCGCCCGGCTCGGCGACGAAGTCACCGTCAAGCGCTTCAAGCGGCGCGGCACCATGGTCGAGCTGATCGCCGAGAACCGCGATTTCGCGCCCATCCTGGTCAATACGCGCAAGGAGCCGCTGACCATCGAAGGCGTAGCCGTGGGCCTGATCCGGGATGGGCGCACGCTGTAAGCGATTTTGCCCGGACAGATCATGAATCCCGCCCTGGCCCAGGTGCTGGAGCGCGGCGACATCCGCCGCGGCGATGCCTTCGCCGTGTCGCCAGCGCCAACTCTTGCCAGCGGCTTTGCCCGCCTCGATGCCGAGCTGCCCGGCGGCGGCTGGCCGCGCGGGGCATTGACCGAACTGCTGGCCGAACACCAGGGCATCGGCGAGCTCGGCCTGCTGCTGCCGACGCTGGCGGCGCTGACCGCCGCCGGCCAGACCGTGGTGCTGATCGCGCCGCCGCGCGCGGCCCATGCGCCGGCCTGGGCCGCCGCCGGGATACGGCTCGACTGCCTGCGCCTGGTATTTCCGCGCCGTTCGCGCGATGCCCTCTGGGCTGCGGTCGAGGCCCTGCGCTGCGGCGGCGTGGCGGCCACCCTGCTCTGGCTCGACGAACTGTTTCGCGGCCAGTTGCCGGCCAACAGCCTGCGCCGCCTGCAGGTGGCGGCGGGCGAGGGCGGCGGCGGGGCCTTCTGCTTCCGTCCGACCCAACTCGCCGTCGCGGCTTCGCCGGCACCGCTGCGCCTGCAACTGCAGCCGGCAGGCAGGCAGTTGCGCGTACAACTGCTGAAGCGGCGCGGGCCGCCGGCGCGGCAGGCGATCCTGCTCGACATCGCCCGACCCGCTGATTTTTCACCCCGTGTTTCCCATGTTGTGGCTGGCACTGTACTGTCCGACGCGGCCGACAGCCGACGGCGAACTCGCGTCGCCGTCTGACGACGGCGCGCAAAGCGTTGCGCCGCGCCACGAGGATTTCCTGCCGACCCTCGCCTGCTGGGCAGGCCGCTACACGCCGCAGGTGAGTCTCGCGCCGGCCGCGCTGCGCCTCGATCTCCGGCAGCCTGCGCCTGTTCGGCGGCCTGCCGGCGCTGCTGCGCCTGGTGCGCGAAGATCTCGCCGCGATGGAATTTCGCGCGCAACTGGCGGTAGCCGCCACGCCGCTGGCCGCGCTATGGCTGGCGCGCTCTGGTGACAATGTCATCGCTCGCGACCTGGCGGCGACGCGCGCGGCGCTCGCCGCGGTGCCGCTGACGGCGCTGCAGCTGGCGCCGCCGCTGGCGCGGCGCATCGAAGGCTTCGGCCTGCGCCGCGTCGGCGAGCTGCTGGCGCTGCCGCGCGCGAGTCTCGGCGCCCGTCTCGGCAAACCATTCGTCATCGACCTGGCGCGCGCCCTGGGCGAGATTCCCGATCCGCAAACCTGCTTCGTGTTTCCCGAGCGCTTCGAACAGGGGCTGGAACTGCCGGCACCGGTGGATGCGGCGCCGGTGCTGCTGTTCGCCGCGCGCCGCCTGATCGCGGCGCTGGCCGGCTGGCTGGCGGCGAGAAACAGCGCGGTGCGCGAGATCGAATGGCTGATCGACCACGGCCATGGCCGGACCACCCCGCTGCCGCTGGCTTTCAGCGCGCCGGTGTACAGGACGGAACGCATCGAGCGCGTGCTCAAGGAGCGGCTCGATACCCTGAGTCTGTCCGCCTCCGCGCTGGCGCTGCGCCTCTGCGCGCGGCAGATCGCGCCGCGCGAGGCGCGCAGCCATGCCCTGTTCGACGGTGGCGGGCAGCGGCAGGAGGCACTGGCCGAACTCATGGATCGCCTGGTCGCGCGCCTGGGGCCAGCGGCGGTGCAGGGTCTGGCCTGCCATGCCGACCATCGCCCGGAACTGGCGAGCCGGAGCGAACCCGGCCCGTCGGCCTTCAGGCTGTCGGAGATGCCGTCGCGTCCGCTATGGCTGGTCGAGCCGCCCGAAGCCCTGCGTGAAGCCCGGGGTCGTCCGCAATGCGGCGGTGAACTGGCGCTGGCTGCCGGCCCGGAGCGCATCGAAGCGGGCTGGTGGGACGGCGGCGATGCGCGCCGCGATTACTTCATCGCGATCGACAGCGCCGGCCGCTGGCTATGGATCTTCCGCGATCCGCGCCCACCAGGCGGCTGGTTCCTGCATGGAATATTCTCTTGAGCGACGGCCTCAGCGCGACAGAATCCACTGCGCCAGATTCTTCAGTTCCTTCGGGTCCTTGGTGTCGATGATCTTGTGCTCTTCCTCGCTGCCATCTTCGAGCTTGACCTTGGGGCCGCAGGTCATGTTCTTGATCGCCTTCTCCTCACCGTCGGACTTGTCCCTGTATTTGGCGGCGATCTTCTTGTACGACGGACCTTTCTTGGTCTTGTCGATGGCATGGCATTTGAAGCAGTCGTTTTTCTTGGCCAGCGCGTGCGCGGCGGCGTCGTCAACGGCGGCATTGGCCGTCAATGAGAGTGAGGTGACGATAGTTCCGAGCGCCAGGGCGGCGACAACCAGACCGTTCATTTCGTTCTCCATGCGTTGAGTTGCAGCCACTGCGGCGCACCGGCCCATGCCGGCATGTACTCAATCTAAACGCATGTAGCGACGAACTCGGTGCGTCAGCACACCGAAAAACGATGGTCGGCAGCGCGCGGCACTTTGCCGCGCGCTGCCGACCGGGTCGGGACTAGCGAATCCTCAGCGCGACAGTATCCACTGCGCCAGATTGCTTAACTCTTTCGGGTCCTTGGTCTCGATGATCTTGTGATCTTCCTCGGTGCCGTCTTCGAGCTTGACCTTGGGGCCGGTGGTCATCTGCTTGATGGCTTCCTTCTCGCCGAGATTCTTTTCCTTGTACTTGGCGGAAATCTTCTTGTACGACGGACCCTTCTTGGTCTTGTCGATGGCATGGCACTTGAAGCAGTCGTTCTTCTTGGCCAGCGACTGGGCTGCGGCTTCGTCTACCGCGGCTTGCGCCGGGGCCAGACCGGCCAGGGCGAGGAACAGGGATCCGGTGAGCAGGATGGATGTTGTGGTTTTCATTGTTTGTTGCTCCAGCGAATCGGCCATGTGGCCGTACAAGCCAAGTAACGCGGCTGAAGGCATTCTGTTGACCGCACGGGGTTCGGCACTTTGTATCAAATGATTTCGGCGTGATCGCCTTGCAGGCCCTTCGCCGATGAGTACAGGAAGGTGGAGAATGCCGTTATGGAGAATGGCATCAAGTGAGCTGGATCAAGGGACTGCAACAGGCCGGCGTACCGGCGGCGCTCGGCGCGGCGCTGTTGTTCGGCGCCGGCACGCCGCTGGCCAAGCTGCTGCTGAACGATGTCGGTCCCTGGCTGCTGGCGGGCCTGCTCTATCTGGGTTCGGGCCTCGGTCTGCTGCTCTGGCGCTTCCTGCGCCGTGCGCCGCGCGTGCATCTGGAACGCGGCGAGGCGCCTTGGCTGGCCGGCGCCATCCTTGCCGGCGGCGTGCTGGCGCCGGTCTTGCTGATGCTGGGGCTGGCCGCCATGCCGGCGTCGGGGGCCTCCCTGCTGCTCAATGCCGAAGGCGTCTTCACCGCATTGCTGGCCTGGTTCGTCTTCCGGGAAAACGTCGACCGCCGCATCGCGCTGGGCATGGCCGCCATCGTCGCCGGCGCCCTGGTCCTGAGCTGGCCGGGGGAGGCCTCTTTTGCCGGTTGGCGGCCGACGCTGATGGTGCTCGGTGCCTGCCTGGCCTGGGCGATCGACAACAACCTGACGCGCAGGCTGGCGCTGACGGACGCGACCTGGATCGCCGCGCTCAAGGGCCTGGCTGCCGGTACGGTGAATCTGGCGCTGGCCTTCTGGCTCGGCGCGAGCCTGCCCTCGGTGCCGACCCTGGCGGCGGCCATGGCGGTCGGCTTTGTCGCCTACGGTGTCAGCCTCGCACTCTTCGTCGTCGGCCTGCGCCACCTCGGCACCGCGCGCACCGGCGCCTATTTTTCGGTCGCGCCCTTCTTCGGCGCCGCGCTGGCAATCGCGCTGGGCGAGGCCGTGACGCTGCCGCTGGCGATAGCCGGCACCCTGATGGCGGTCGGCGTCTGGCTGCACCTCACCGAGCGCCACGAGCACGCGCACGAACATGCCGGCATGATCCACGCCCACCTGCATGTCCATGACGAACACCACCGGCACGAGCACGACTTTGCCTGGGACGGAGCCGAGCCCCATGCGCATCCGCATGTGCATGCGCCGCTGCATCACGAGCACGCGCATTTCCCCGACAGCCACCATCGGCACCGGCACTGAGCGGTAGCCCACGGAGGGCATTGCGGCAGGGACGGGGTCCTGCCGCAGGACGATATGCCGGAGCCTTGCAACTACTGCTTGTAGGCGATGAAATTCGCTCCCCGCACGCCGTATTTGCGTGCGGTGTTTTCCTTTGTCGTTCCCGCAAAACAGTCAAAAAACTCGGTTGCCGCACAACGCTGGAATCCGACGGCTTGCATCATCGCGATCATGCCTGCAGACTGCAGAGCACCCGCAATTCAGCCAACCCAGAGATCAATGTCATTGCGCGCTTTCTCCGACAACTCCTGATCGATGACAATGTCGGCGAACTGGATCCAGCCACCCGGCTTCAGCACCCGATACAGCTCCTTGAAGACGGCAGGCTTGTCGACCGCGAGATTTATGACGCCGTTGGAAATGGCCAGGTCGACCGATGCATCGTCGATCGGCAGGTCGGTGATTTCGCCGAACGCGAACTCAACCTGCGGCATGTCCGCCTTTCCGGCAGACGTTCGCGCAAGGTCGAGCATGGCATCCGTCATATCGACGCCGAGCACGCGTCCCTGCCTGCCGACGCGGCGACCGGCGAGCAGGCAGTCCATGCCGGCGCCCGATCCGAGATCGATGACGAAGGCACCGGAAGGCATTTCACGCACGCGAAATGGATTGCCGACACCCGCAAACGATGCGGTCGAAGCTCCGGGCAGCATAGAGAGTTCCTCGCCGTCGTATCCGAGTTGTCTGGCGGCGTATTCCGGCCCGCGATGGAAATGGAAATCGCCGGTCGGCGTTTCGGCAACGAGCGAGTAGGTACTGCGTATCTCGGACTTCAATCGCTCGCGGTCGAGTGTGATTTCGCAAAACTGTTCCATAGCCTTGTCCTCCAATAATTATTGTCGTTCGATGGCCGGCCTTGCCGACAAAACTAACTCTAGTATTGCGGGCGTGAAAGTCAAAGCTTCGCGCATCATCCGGAAGTCGGCGCCGGCGGCACGGTAACCCTTACAGCGACAGTGGCAATGCCGCAGCAAGGCATGGCGACGACTGGTCCCGCGGCGACTTTGCCCGACTGCCTTGACGAGCTTCCTTGAGGAAGCGGGTGATGAGCGGGTTGACCACGTCCGGATGCGTGAGCGGCGCCATGTGGCCGCCTTCGGCGATCCTCACGACCGACCAGTTCGGGCATTTCTCCGCGAACAACTGCGCAATCTCGCGGCTGGCGCGCCGTGCGCCCGACGAGTAAACCATCATTGCCCTGGCCGGAATTCTGTCGAACTCCTCGATCGTGGTCTGGTCGCTGCCCACGCAGTCCCATTCGTAATAGTTCGGACGCAGCAGTTGCATGTAGGCGAGCCGCCGCTCATGGGGCGTCGCGGCCCATCCGCCGTCGCCGATCCAGTACTCGATGAAGCGTTCGGCGACGGCTTCCCAGCGATCATTCTTGCCGTGGAGCTTGACGAAGTCGCCCAGGGCCGCGGCTTCGGTGTAGGCCTCGCGACGGCCATTTTGTGCGAGCAGGTGGAACAGGGTCGGCTCGTACAGGAACAGATGCGACGCGCGCTTGCCGAGCATGGCGGCGGCTTTGCTGGCCACCGAACCGCCAAAGGAATGGCCCACTATGCGCACCGGACCCGGAATGTCGCGGACCAGCCTGAGCACCAGTTCGGCCTGATCGGCGATGGTTTGGGTGCCTTCCTCGGTCCAGGCGGAGGTTTCGCCATAGCCGAACAGGTTGATCGCGAGGACCCTGAAATGCGGCTGCAGCTCCTGCGTCAGGCGCTTCCACTGGCGGTTGCCGCTCACCGAACTGTGGACCAGCACGACAGGATCGCCGGCACCGGTGTCGCTGAAATCGATTCGCAATTTTCCAGACTCTAGTACAGGCATGTCAGCTCCCGAAAAAACTCCGTACGCGACGGCATGGGGCCAGTCTGCAGCGAACGGCAGCGGAAGATAATTCGGGAAACTACGGCATGCGCGGGCTCCGGCTACGGTAGCCGGCTACCGTAGCCGGGCGCTTCAGGCGATCAGCTTGAGTTCCGTGGCGCGCCGCACGGCCTCGGCGCGCGTGCGGCATTGCAATGCCAGGAGTGCGTTGGCGACGTGCATTTCGACCGTGCGCGGGCTCAGGGAAAGCTTGCGCGCGATCTGCTTGTCGGTCTGGCCCTGGCCGACTTCGCGCAGTATTTCAACTTGCCTAGGCGTCAGCGAAGATGCGCTTTTCCCTTCTGCACTCGGGTCATCCGATCGGGAACCCGAGCGGGAGGTCGGCAGGAAGGCGCGCAGTTCGTCAAGAAACATCGGCCATGCGGCCTCGGTCTCGAACGGCAGATGGTTCCTGCTCGGCAGCGGAACGAGGCGGGCTCCGGGAATCAGCGACGCGAGCAGGCTGCCTTCCGCGAACGGGAAGCAGGGGTCGTCCTTGGCATGAAATACCAGCGTCGGGCACTGGACCTTCGGCGCCACCTCGCACACATCGATCTCGAAGACTTCCTTCATGAAGCGCACGGCATTGGCGCCGGAGATGGTCAAACGCTGCGCTTCGTCGACCGCGCGCTGCTGTTCCGCCGTGGCGTCGTGCAGCAGTTGCGAAATGAACACCTGGCGGAACGATGAACTGTCGGCGCCCCAGCCCAGTTCGGCCGCCTTGAGCATGGCCTGCGCGGCGTCGACCACCTTGGCCGGCGGATTGCGTTTCAGCAGGCCGCGCGCGCAGCCGCCGTAGAGCACGAGATGGCTGACTTTCTCCGGATGGCGCGCGGCGTAGCCGATCGCAATCGCCGCGCCCTGGGACATGCCGAACAAGGGAAAACGGTCGACGTCGAGGGTCGCGACGACCGCTTCGAGATCCTCGATCCAGGCCTCCATGGAAATCCGCTCGACATCGCGGCCGGATAATCCGCAGCCACGCGAGTCATAGCGGATGAACGTATTGTCGCGACTCAACTCCGCCACCCAGTGACGGGTGAAGAGATTATCCGGATCCTTTTCGACGTGGGTCAGCCAGGTCGCCGCCTTGACCAGGGGCGGGCCTTCTCCGGTCATCGCGACGGCGAGACGCGTGCCGTCCTTGCTGGTACAGAATCGGATCTGTTGTCGTTCTCTGCTCATCGCGCCACTATCCAGTCGATTCAGTTCAGCGGACCCATAGGGAACAGGGTGGCGTCGGCGATGGAGGAATACAAGGGCATCGGCAGAGTATGTCCGAGTCCCGCAGGCGAAGTCAATTGAGTATCCCGCCCCGTGTAGAGGCCAGAGTGGACGGCGTTGTAGGGCCGACTTCAGTCGGACAAGTGTGGATGGCGGACTGAAGTCCGCCCTACAGTCCGCCAGGTCCGGCGGTACGCGGACCCGGTGTGCGCCGCGCTTCGCCCAGCGCGCCCTTGATCCGCAGCAGGCTGCCGTCGAGCGCGGCCTGGCCCAGCCACCACTGGTAATCGGGAGACTGATGGGCGAGGCCGAGGCGCAGGTCGCGCAGGTTCTCGTCGCGCAGCGTGGTCAGCAGCTTATCGATCTGCGCCAGTTCCGTCGCGGACACTTCCTTGCGCGCGAGTTCGACCAGCGCCTCGGCTTCGCGCCGCTTCATTTCGCCGATGGCCAGCCCGCGTTGCGCGGCAGCCAATTGCTCGGCGACGTAGCGCGGCGAATGGCAGGTGCCACATCCGGCGGTGGCCTGCTCGCGCGCTTCCGTGCGCGAGGTTTTCTTCGCGTAGTGCTGCGGTACCGGCGCCTTGGCTTCGAAGGTATGGCAAGCGGCGCAATCCGGCGTGCGCCGGCGCTCGCGCCCGGCCTCGATGCGCGCGATGACGCCGTGCTTGGACAGCGCATAGCTGCGTTCCGCTGCGCCGGCGTGGCAATCGACGCAGCTTTTGCCGGCCAGGGCCGGCAGTGTCGTCAGCAGGAGCAGCCAGAGCACATGGCGCATCAGTTGTGCTCCTTGTTGTGCGTGGTGTACTCGCCGCCCAGCCACAGCGCTTTCGGATCGGGCCGCGGTGTGCGCGCCTTGTCGCGCAGTTGCGCCGCCTCGGCGGCGATGGATTTTTCCGCCTGCGCCAGCGCCGCATGGCCCTGCTGCACCAGTTGCGGCGCGCCGTGTGCCGCGGCCTTGTAGCTGCCGAGGTTGGCGAAGTACCACATCTCGAAATAGTCGCGCTCGATGGGCGAGACGTTGTAGAAGCTCGACGCCTGGCCTTCGAAGAAACCGATGCGTTCCTTGGGGAACATCCTGTCCATCCAGTCGGTCGGGTAGGGCGGACGCTGGCCGGCGGCGGGGTAGAGAACCTTCTCGCTGCGCAGTTCGCGCAGCAGGCGCTCGGTGCGGTTGAGCCCCTGCCAGGCCAGTGCGCGCTCACGGTCCATGTCGGTCAATTGCCGGCGCGAGAATTCCTCGTCGTGGCAATCCATGCACACCTCGACCCAGCGCTCGCGCTTGACCTTGTTCTCGGCGTTGTTGGGATTGACCTGGCGCAGGCCGAATTGCCAGATCGACTTGTCGGCCACCACGTGCTGGCCGTTGCGCATGTGGCAGTAGGCGCAGGTCGGCGTCAGGTAGTTGCCCTTCTTGAGCGGCTTGCTCCAGTCGGTCTTCTGCGCGTCGGCCAGGTAGCGCTTGCCGTGCGCCGAGGCATAGTAGGTCTCGTCGTCGGGATGCGGCGGGCCGCTGTGGCAGGTGGTGCAGGCCTCGGGTCGGCGCGCCTCGGCGGCGTCGAAGCGGTGGCGCGTGTGGCAGGAATCGCACTTGGTCGCCACCGAATGGCATTGCACGCAGGCTGTGGTTTCGCCCTTGGGCTTGTCCACGAAATGCTTGCTGTCAGTGGCGCGTTCCATGGCCAGCACGTGGCTGGGGAAGCCATAGTGCTTCTCGGAATTGAAGGCTTCCTTCTGCACGCCGTGGCACTCGCCGCAGACCTGCGGCGTCGGCATTCGCAGCTTCTGGTGGTCGGCGCCGTGGCAATCGGGGCAGGCCACCGGCGCGCGATTCGCCGGCTTGCTGTGGCGGCTGTCGCGCCAGTCGGCGACGATGCCCGGCGTCAGCGCCTCGTGGCAGGCGATGCATTCGGCGGCGGGATACACGCCTTCGACGGTCTTCGCCGGCTGGTAGAAACGCTCCGGGTCCCAGTAGCCCTGCACCGGGTCGGGCTGCCACTCGCGCGAATACAGGCCGCTGCCGGCGCCGCCCTTGCTCCAGTCGACCCAGGCCATGCCGGCGGCGATGCCGGCCAGGGACAGCAGCACCGGGATCAGCAGCCAGCGCGGGCGCATCAGCGGTCCTTGCGGTGGCGGGCGACGGCGCGCGCGACCCCGATGCCGGCCAGCAGCAACAAGGGCAGCAGCGTCAGGCCGGGCAGCGTGTTGTCCGTGGTGCAGACGAAATCGAAGTTGACGGAATGCACATGCGCCCAGGCCGGCGTCGCCAGCGTCGCGAGCAGGAGCGCGAGGCGCCTCATGCCGCCATCCTCTGCGCCAGCAGTGGCTGCGGCGCCGCGCGCCAGGCGCGCCAGGTCTTCCAGTCGGCCAGGCGCCGCTGGGCCAGCACGCAGCGCGCGGCGCGGCGGCCGGCGGCGGCGGCGGTCACGATCAGGTCGGCGCCATGCACGGCATCGCCGCCGGCGAAGACGCGCGGATGGGTCGTGCGGCCGTGGGCGTCGACCTTGATCGCGCCGTACTCGGTGGCGACGCCGTTGGCTTCGAGCCAGTAGGGGGCTGCCGGCTGCTGGCCGAAGGCGAGGATCACCGCATCGCAGGCAATGCTCTGCGAAATCGCCGTACCACCAGCGCCAACTTTGAAACTCACCGCGCGCACGGTGGCTTCACCTTCGACGGCAACCGGTGTGTGCTCGAAGAGGAAGCGCACGCCTTCCTCGATGGCCGCGACGCGCTCGTGCGGATTGGCGCGCAGCTTCTCGGCCGTGCCGCGATAGGCGACGGCGACGCTGGTCGCGCCGTCGCGCAGCGCCACCCGCGCGCAATCCATCGCCGTGTCGCCGCCGCCCAGCACCAGTACGCGCTTGCCGGCGAGGCTGCCGCCGGCGGCGCCGTCCTTGCCCTTGTTGATGCGGCCGAGGTAGGCCAAGGCGTCATCGACGCCATACAGCTCGCGCCCGGGCAGCGAGACATCGCGCGCCTGGCGCGCACCGAGCCCGAGGAAGATCGCCTCGTTGTCGTCGCGCAATTTCAGGAAGCGCTCGGCATCGACCTCGACACCCAGCTCGAAGCGCACGCCGGCCTGCTCCATGAGTATCCGGCGCCGGTCCAGCGCGCGCTTGTCGAAGCGGAAGGGCGGCAGGCCGCTGGACAGCATGCCGCCGATTTCGGTGTCTCGATCGTAGACCGTCACGTTCCAGCCGGCGCGGTTCATCGCCTCGGCGAAGGCCAGCCCGGCCGGGCCGGCGCCGATCACCGCGGCATCCTTGTCGAGTCGCCTGACGGGCGCCAGTTGCGGGCGCCAGCCGCGCGCCAGGGCTTCCTCGGTCACCGCGTGTTCGATGGCGCCGATGGCCACCGCCGCCTCGCCCTGCCGCACGCGGGCGCAAGAGCCTTCGCAGAGCCGGTCCTGCGGGCACAGCGCGCCGCAGAGTTCGGGCAGCGGGGAGGTAGAGGCCATGATTTCGGCAGCGGCCTCGATTTTTCCCTTGGCCGCCAGCATCAGCCATTCCGGAATCCGGTTGTGCAGCGGGCAGGCCGTGCGGCAGGTCGGCTCGCCGCAATCGAGGCAGCGCGTCGCCTGGGCCTGGATCTCGGCCAGCGGTAGGCGCTCGGCGCAGGCGTCGATGCGCGGCAGTTCGGGGGCGGCGACGCGGCGCAGCAGGTGGGTTGCGTCCTGGCGCAGGGCCGGGCGCAGGAAGTTGCGCACGTCGCGGATTTCCAGTGCATCGGTGGGGCAGGAAACCACGCAGCGGGCGCAGCCCATGCAGTCTTCGAGGCCGGTGACGCGGCCGTTGGCCTTGCCTTGCTGCCACACCGGGATGCCCATGTCGCAGGCCTGCTCGCAGCGGCCGCAGTCGATGCAGCGCTTCTGGTCCATCTTGACGTCGTAGAAGCCGGCATGGTTGAGCAGGCCGAAGGTGGCGCCGAAGGGGCAGAGGAAGCGGCAGTAGGCGCGATTGCCGACCAGCGGCGCGATGAAGAAGGTGCCGAAGTAGGTGACGGCGACCAGGCCGTAGAAGCCGCTGACGAAGGACAGCGTCCAGGAGTTGGGCGGGTACTGCGTCGCCACCAGCACGCCGACGTAGTAGATGAAGAAGAACCACTTCATGTGGCGCAGCTTCCAGGCCAGCTCAGAGCGAGGCGAGTTCTCGCGGAAGGCGAAGCCCACCGTCTCGCGGATGCCGACGCAGGGGCAGCCGAAGCCGCAGATCACGCGCCGGCCGAAGAGGAAGACGACCGCCAGCACCAGGAAGAAAGTCAGCGTGCCCGGCGTGTGCAGCGAGGGAAATACCGGCTGCGACCAGAGGTAGCCGATATAGGGTTCGAAGAAGGGATTGAGCCAGGGCACCAGCCACCACAGGCCGGTGACCACGCCGACCAGGATGATCAGCCGGCGCCGCGTGTAGGCATTCTTCTCGGCGACGATGCGCCAGATGCCGAAGGCCAGGATGATGGCGTACTCGGTGTAGCGGTTGAGCCAGATCGGGCTCTCGAAGAGGAACAGCCAGGTTTCGTTGAGCCAGCCGACGAAGGCCAGGGTGAAGGCCGCCAGCGACAGCAGTTTGACCGGCCAGCCGTAGCGCGAGGGCAGGGTGTCCTGCTCGCCCGCCGTGACGCAATGCGGCGCGCGCGGAAAGCCACCGATGGGCTCAAGCGTTATTGAGGCCAAGGGTGCTGTCGGTGATGGCATTGCCTTCGGTCGGATAGCCCAGTTCGCGCCAGGCGAGTATCCCGCCGCGCACCACACGCAGGCCGGAGAAGCCCTGCTTCGCCAGCAGGCGCGCGGCCTGCCCCGAGCGCACCTGGGTGCGGCAGATCAGCACCACGCCGTCCTTGCGCCAGGCTTCAAGTTCGGCAATGCGTGCCGGCAGTTCGCCCAGCGGCAGATTCAGCGAGCCGGGCACGTGGCCGGTATCGCCGTCGAAGTCCTTGGTGTCGCGCACATCCACCACGGCGATGCCGCCATCGGCCTGCAATGCGCGCAGCATTTCCGGCGTGATCATCAAGCCCGCCTTGAACTGGCGCACCAGGCGCGGCAGGAACATCAGCGCCGCCGCCACGGCCAGCGCCAGCATGCCGTTGCGGATCGCGTTGGCGTCGCCGGCCAGCGCCGCGCGTCCGGCATGGCCGAGCCAGGCGTAGGCCAGCGCGCCGGGCAGCATGCACACGGCCGAGGCCAGCGCATAGGAAGCCAGCGGAATGCGCGTCAGGCCCAGCGCGTAATTCACCACGTTGAAGGGAAACAGCGGCACCAGGCGGACGAAGGCGACGAAGTGCCAGCCCTCGGCCTCGACGCCTTCGATCAGTTGCTTGAGGCGGCCGCCGGTTTTCTGCGCCACCCACGCGCCGGCCAGGTGGCGCGCGACGAGAAAGGCCAGCACGGCGCCCAG
>JAUYSD010000322.1 GCA_030696505.1 Sulfuritalea sp.
GGCTGGCCTACGGCCTCAATGCGCTGGTGCTGGCAGTGTTTCCGTCGTTGCTGGCGGACGGCATCCGGCGCGGCGTCGAACGCTGGCTGCCGAGAAATTTCTTTGTCTATGTATTCGGCACCGCTTTTTTCGGAGCGGCGGCGGCGATCATGGCAACCGGCCTGCTGGCCAGCGCGCTGTTGTGGCTGGCCGGCGTCTATCCGGCGGCCGCGCTGCTCGACGATTATCTGCCCTTCTATCTGCTGCTGGGTTTCGCCGAGGCCTGGCTCAATGGCGCCATGGTGACGCTGATGGTGGTGTATGTGCCGCACTGGGTCGGCAGCTTCGACGACCGGCGCTATCTTCTGATCAAATGATAACGGAGTAAGAACATGAGTAGCTATGCTGCCCCATTGAAGGACATGCAGTTCGTATTGACGGAACTGGCCGGCCTCGACAAGGTCGCTGCACTGCCCGGTTACGAAGAGGCGACGCGCGACGTGGTCGAGGCGATTCTCGACGAATCCGCGAAGTTCACCGGCGGCGTGCTGGACCCGCTCAACTACAGCGGCGATCAGGAAGGCGCGCAGTGGGCCGACAAGTCCGTGACCATGCCCAAGGGCTTCAAGGAGGCCTACCGCCAGTTCGTCGATAACGGCTGGAACGCGCTTTCGGGCAATCCCGAACACGGCGGCCAGGGGCTGCCCAAGGTGGTCTCGGCCGCGGTGCAGGAGATGTGGAAGTCCGCCAACATCTCCTTCTCGCTCTGCCCGTTGCTGACGCTGGGCGCCATCGAAGCGCTGGAACTCGCCGGCAACGATCAGCAGAAGGCGATGTATCTGCCCAACATGATTTCCGGCAACTGGACCGGCACCATGAACATCACCGAGCCGCAGGCCGGCTCCGACCTGGCGGCGATCCGCTCGCGCGCCGTGCCGCAGGGCGACGGTACTTACCGGATCTTCGGCCAGAAGATCTTCATCACCTACGGCGATCACGACATGGCGGAAAACACCATCCACCTCGTGCTGGCCCGCACGCCGGATGCGCCCGAGGGCGTCAAGGGCATCTCGCTGTTCGTGGTGCCCAAGTTCCTGGTGAATGCCGATGGCTCAGGTGGGTACACTTTGGGGGAACGCAACGACAGCTATTGCGTCTCCATCGAGCACAAGCTCGGCATCCACGCCAGCCCGACCTGCGTCATGGCGCTGGGCGACCACGGCGGCGCGATCGGCACGCTGGTGGGTCAGGAGAACCAGGGCCTCAAGTACATGTTCGTCATGATGAACGCGGCGCGCTTCGCGGTGGGACTCGAAGGCCTGGCGATCGCCGAGCGTGCCTACCAGCATGCCGTGAGCTATGCCCGCGACCGGGTGCAGGGCCGTGCCATCGAAGGTTCGGCCGCCGGCGTGGCGATCATCAAACATCCGGACATCCGCCGCATGCTGATGCTGATGCGCTCGAACGTCGAAGCCATGCGCGCGCTGGCCTATTCGGTCGCCGCTGCGCACGATGCCGCCGCGCGACACGCGGACGCCGCCGAGCGCGCGCAGAATCAGGCCTATGTCGACCTGATGATTCCGGTGGTCAAGGGCTGGAGCACCGAGAGCGGCAACGAGATGGCCTATCTCGGCGTGCAGATTCATGGCGGCATGGGTTTCATCGAGGAAACCGGTGCCGCGCAGTTCATGCGCGATGCACGCATCACGACGATCTACGAAGGCACCACGGGCATCCAGGCCAACGACCTGATGGGGCGCAAGATCGCCCGCGAAGGCGGCGCCACGGTCAAGTCCGTGATCGGCATGATGCAGCAGACGCGCAGCGAACTCATGCAGCAATCGGGAAGCGGCTTCGCCGCCATCGATGCCGCGCTGGGCCGCGGCATCGAGGCCATGCAGCAGGCCACCGATTACATCGTCGCCAATTACGGCAAGGACGTGCGTGCGGTAGCCGCCGGTGCCGTGCCCTTCCTGCGCCTGATGGGCATCGTCTGCGGCGGCTGGATGATGGCGCGCGCTGCGCTCGTGGCGCAACGCAAGATTGCCGCCGGAGATGCCGATCCCTTCTTCCCGGCCAAGATCGCCACGGCGCATTTCTACGCCGATCACGTCATGGCCGCTGCGGCCGGCCTGGCGCAGGAGGTGGTGCAGGGCGGGGCGAGCGCACTGGCGCTGGACGAAGCGATGTTCTGACGTTGCGGCGCCGTGTCGCCAGCACCAACTCTTGACGCTGGCGGCCCGTCCGTAGCCGCGAACCCGATCGCACGCGCTGGCCGCGCCGCTCCGGATACTCCCCCCCCGGATTCTTGCAGTCGCGTGCAGCAGCGGCTAGACTCGCCTCCCTGCCGAGCCGCGGAAGTGACATGACGGCCAGGGCGGGAACCATGCGTGGGGGGAGCAACAATCATGGACATCGGCATCGAGCCCGACCGGGAGTCCTATCCCGGTTGCGAGGAAACTTTGCATTTTCTGGCCTTTCCGGCCCACCTGCTGGCCTGGACCAGCGACGCGGACGGCCGCTGCGATTTCGTCAGCCCGTCGTGGACTGAATTCACCGGCCGCGAGCAATCGCAGGAACTCGGCCGTGGCTGGCTGGACCGGGTGCATCCGGAGGACAGGGGAAACCTGGAAACCCGGTTGGAGGAAGCCCGGCGCGAGCGACAGCCCTTCCAGGTGCTCTACCGCTATCTGCGCGACGACGGCGAAT
>JAUYSD010000003.1 GCA_030696505.1 Sulfuritalea sp.
CCGCGATTTCCTCGACGTCATCACCAGCCACATCCTCGCCATCGAGGCCGGCAAGATGCAGCTGTTCACCGGCAACTACTCGGCCTGCGAGCGTGCCCGCGCCGAGCGCCTGGCCAACGACATGGCGCTGGCGGCCAAGCAGAAGCGCGAGGCGGCGCACCTGCAAAGCTACATCGACCGCTTCCGCGCCAAGGCCTCCAAGGCGCGCCAGGCGCAGAGCCGGATCAAGATGCTGGCGAAGATGGGCGACATCGTCGCCGCCCACATCGACACGCCGTTTTCCTTCAGCTTTCCCGAACCGAGCGGCTTCTCCGATCCGCTGCTGCTGGTAGACGACGCAAGAGTTGGCTATGGCGATACGGTAATTTTCGACAAGCTCCGCTTCACGCTGCGGCCCGACAGCCGCATCGGCCTCCTGGGCCGCAACGGCGCCGGCAAGTCCACGCTGATGAAGCTGCTGGCCGGCGAACTGCAGCCGCTGGCCGGGGTGCGCGAAGAAGGGCGCAATCTCAAGCTCGGCTATTTCGCCCAGCACCAGCTGGAACAACTGCGTCCGGCCGAGTCGCCGCTGTGGCACATGATCAAGCAGGAGCCGCGCACCCGCGAACAGGACTTGCGCGGCTACCTCGGCGGCTTCGATTTCCGCGGCGACATGGTGGACGCCCCCTGCGGCCGTTTTTCCGGCGGCGAGAAGACGCGCCTGGCGCTGGCGCTGATGATCCGCACCGCGCCCAACCTGCTGCTGATGGACGAGCCGACCAACCACCTCGACCTGGAAATGCGCGAGGCGCTGACCATCGCGCTGCAGGAAACCGAGGCCGGCATGGTGCTGGTCTCGCACGACCGCCATCTGTTGCGCGCCACCTGCGACGAACTCTGGCTGGTGGCCGACGGCAAGGTGACGCCGTTCGACGGCGACCTCGACGACTATGCCGAATGGCTCAACCAGTCGCGCGCCGCGGAGAAATCCGCCGAGCGCGAAAAGGCGCAACAGCGCCGGGAAAGCGCCGCCGCAGAGGAAAAGCGCAAGGCCGCAGCCGCCAGCACCTCGGCGAATCTTGCCGCAAGGCGGCCGCTGCTCAAGGAATCCGAAAAGCTGGAGCAGCAGCTCGCCGCCTGGCAGGGCGAACTCAAGCTGCTGGAGGCGCGCCTGGCCGACCCGACGCTCTACGCCGCTACCGACAGCCACCTGCTCGACGACCTGACCCTGCGGCAAAATCTATTGACGCAGAACATCGAGACGGCAGAATCACGCTGGCTGGAGATACAGGAACAGCTGGACAGCGCCCAGGAGAACTGAATGGCAATCACCTCACGCAAACCGCCAGCGGCGGCCGGCAAGCCGAAGGCGGCAGCGCGCAAGGCGCCGCCGCAGCAGGCAAAGAAGGCGCCGCCCGCGCCGCGCCGCCCGGCCTCCGGCGACATCACGCCCTCGCGCACGGCGAAAGGCATCGCCTCCTTCGTCGTCAGGGATCGCAGCGACGCCGCGCGCGATTCCAAGATCGAAGCCATCCACGACATCGTCGCCCACGCCCGACCCGGCGAAGGCGCCAAGCTTGCCAAGGCGCTCAAGGCGGTAGTCGCCGGCGCCGCGCCCGACGACGTCGAGGCGCTCAAGGACGCCTTGCTGCAGCGCGAAGTCGCGGCCACCGAGCACCCGGACGACGAGCTGGCGCCGGACTGGCGCGAAGGCGGCTACCCCTACCGCCACCTGATGACGCGCAGGAACTACGAGAAGCAGAAATACCATTTGCAAGTCGAGCTGCTCAAGCTGCAGGCCTGGGTCAAGGAAACCGGGCAGAAGGTCGTGATCCTGTTCGAGGGCCGCGACGCGGCGGGCAAGGGCGGCACCATCAAGCGCTTCATGGAACACCTGAATCCGCGCGGCGCGCATGTCGTGGCGCTGGAAAAGCCCTCCGAGACCGAGCGCGGCCAGTGGTACTTCCAGCGCTACGTGCAGCACCTGCCGACCGCCGGCGAGATCGCGATGTTCGACCGCTCCTGGTACAACCGCGCCGGCGTCGAGCGCGTAATGGGCTTCTGCAGCGACACCGAATATGAAGAGTTCATGCGCCAGACGCCGGAGTTCGAGCGCACCCTGGTCAGAAGCGGCGTGCATCTGATCAAGTTCTGGTTCTCGGTCTCGCGGCCCGAGCAGCGGCGCCGTTTCCAGGAACGCGAAACCCACCCGCTCAAGCAGTGGAAGCTGTCGCCGATCGACCTCGCCTCGCTCGACAAATGGGACGACTACACCAAGGCCAAGGAAGCGATGTTCTTCCACACCGACACGGCCGACGCGCCATGGACCGTGATCAAGTCCGACTGCAAGAAGCGCGCGCGGCTGAATGCCCTGCGCTACGTGCTGCACAAGCTGCCCTATGCCAACAAGGAGGTGGGCCAGATCGGCGCCCTCGACACGCTGCTGGTGGGCCGCGCCAATATCGTCTATGAACGCGGCGAGAACCGCGGCGCGCCAATTTAAGGCCAAGCTCCCGCATGTACCTGCCGGCCCATTTCGAGGAATCGCGCCCCGAAGTTCTCCACGCAATGATGCGCGAACAGCCCTTCGCCACGCTGGTGACGCAGGGCGCGGACGGCCTCACGGCGGACCATCTGCCGCTGCACCTGGCACCCGAAATCGGTGCCTTCGGCGCGCTGCAAGGCCACGTCGCGCGTGCCAATCCGCTCTGGCAGCGGGCGGCGGACAGCGAGGTGCTGGCGATCTTCCACGGCCCGCAGGCCTACGTGACGCCGTCGTGGTACGCGACCAAGCGCGAGCATGGCAAGGCCGTGCCGACCTGGAATTACGTGGTGGTCCATGCCCGCGGGCGGCTGCGCGCGATCGACGATACGGCCTGGCTGCGCCGGCAGTTGACCGCCCTGGTCGCCGAGCACGAAGCGGGCTTCGCCGAGCCCTGGCAGATCGCCGACGCGCCGCCCGACTACATCGACAAGATGCTGGCGGCGATTGTCGGCATCGAGATCGTCATCACCGAACTGCAGGGCAAGTGGAAGATCAGCCAGAACCAGCCCGCCGCGAACCGCGCCGGCGTGGTCGCCGGCCTGCGCCAGCAGGGCACCGACGACGCACGGGCGATGGCGGATCGGGTCGCCGGCCTCGCCCCGCCATGAATTTGCAGCAGACCGAACTGCCCGCACCCTCGGCCGATGCGCGCGCCGCGAGCGCCGCGCTGACGGACATCATCGCCGCCGAGATTGCCCTGCGCGGCGGCTGGATTTCCTTCGCCCGCTATATGGAGCTGGCGCTCTACGCGCCGGGACTGGGCTATTACGCCGGCGGCTCGCGCAAGTTCGGCGTGGAAGGCGACTTCCTCACCGCGCCGGAACTGACGCCGCTGTTCGGCCAGGCGCTGGCGCGCCAGGTGGCGCAGATCCTCGCCGCCTCCAGCCCGCTGGTGATCGAAGCCGGCGCCGGCAGCGGCCGCCTCGCGGCCGACCTCTTGCCGGCGCTGGCCGCGCTCGGCTGTCTGCCCGAGCGCTACCAGATACTGGAACTGTCGGGCGAACTGCGCGCGCGCCAGCAGGCGACGCTGGCCGCCCATGCGCCGCAATATGCCGATCGCGTCGAATGGCTTGACCAGTTGCCCGAGCGCTTTTCCGGTTGCCTGATCGGCAACGAACTGCTCGACGCGATGCCGACCCATGCCTTGCGCTGGAGCGACGAGGTGGGCAAGGCGGGGGAGCCGGTCGTGCTGGAAGGCGGCGTCGGCGTCGCGGACGGCCGCCTGGTGGCCGCCGAACGCCCGGCCGCCGGCGCGCTGCTGGCTGCCGCGCAGGCACTGCAGGTGAGTCCGCCCTATCGCGGCGAAATCAGCCTCGCCGCGCGCTCCTGGGTCTCCGAGCTGGCGCGGCGCCTGGATCGGGGCGCCCTGCTGCTGATCGACTACGGCCTGCCGCGCCACGAGCTCTACCATCCGCAGCGCGACGGCGGCAGCCTGCGCTGCCATTACCGGCATCGGGTGCATGAAGATCCGTTCTGGTTTCCCGGCCTGTCCGACATCACCTCGCATGTCGATTTCACCGCGGTGGCCGAGGCCGGCTACGATGCCGGGCTGGAAGTGCTGGGCTACATCAGCCAGGCCAATTTCCTGCTCAACTGCGGCATCGGCGAATTGATGCTGGGCCAGAGAGTTGGCGCTGGCGACACGGCGTCGGCAGAGGATGCCGCCGACCTGCGCGCGCGCGGCGCCGTCAATGTGCTGCTCTCGCCCAACGAGATGGGCGAGCTGTTCAAGGTCATCGCGCTCGGCCGCGGCGTACCGGCACCGCTGCTCGGCTTTGCCCGCGGCGACCGCGTGCATGCCTTGTGAACCAATGCCATATGATTTAACGGAGAACCCAATGCAAAGAAAACTGATGCGCACGACAGCGGCCGGCCTCGCCTGCATCCCGCTGCTGCTTACCGGCTGCGGCGAGATCAACGTCAGGAAGTACATACCCTTCGGCGGCGACACGGCGATCCAGGAGCGTTCGCGCACGCCGGCCAATGCGACCGAATACCAGTGCGCCGCCAACAAGCGCTTCTATCTGCGCACCCTGGAAGGCGGTGCCGCGGTATGGCTGATCCTGCCCGAGCGCGAAGTGCGCCTCGACCGGCTCGGCGCCGAAGGCTCGATGCGCTACAGCAAGGGCAACACGGTGCTGGAACTCAACGGCGAAGCCACGCAGCTGAGCGACGGTGCGGCGGTTTCCTTCAGCGCCTGCAAGCCCGCCGCCGCCGGGTAAGCCGGATCAAAGGCCGCCGCCTCGGCGCCTGAGCGCCAGCGGCGCCAGCAGGCACCAGATGCCGAGGCTGCCGGTGGCCAGCATCCAGGCCAGCGCCGAGCCGTTGCCGCCGCCGGCATCGAGCACCGCGCCGGCCACCAGCGGCGAGAGGAAACCGGCGCCGAAGCCGGCCATCGAATACACCGCCATCACCGCGCCGCGCCGCGCCGGATCGGCCACCGCCACGAGGCCGGCGGTGAGCGCCGCGGAATCGGCCATCACCACCACCTGGTAGACCACCAAGAGCGCCAGCAGCAGCAGCGGCCAGCTCGCCGCGGCGCCCACCGCCCAGGCCAGCACGCCGGAGGCGAGCATGATGCCGAGGATGGTGCGGCGCCGGTCGCCGCGGCCGGCGAATTCGTTGCCGAGGATGCTGGCCGGGATGCCGACCAGGTTGATCAGCGCCGCCGCCGTGGCCGGCGCCAGCGGCAGGCTGCCCTGGGTCGCGGCAAACGCCAGCAGGCCGACGATCCAGGAACGCAGGCCGAACAGCTCCCAGCAATGCGCGGCATAGCCCAGCACGTAGCCGCGCACCGCGCGATCCTTGAGCGCGCCGATCTGCGCCGCCACGCCCGGCACATGGCCGCCGTGCGGCGCCACCGGCGCCAGGCCGCGCAGGATCAGGGCGATCGCAACATAGGGACCGAAGCCGCCGAGCACGAAGGCGGCGCGCCAGTCGACCAGCGCCAGCCAGCCCGAACTGGCATAGGACAGCGCCGCGCCGATGCCGAAGGTGGAGGTGTAGTAGGCGATGTAGCGCGGCAGGCGCGGCCCCGTCACGCGGTCGGTCAGCGCCTTGAGGCCCGGCATGTAGGTGCCGGCGAGACCCGCGCCGGCGATGGCCTGCAGCAGGCAGGCGGACACCACGCCGTCGGCCCAGAGGGCGAAACCGAAATGTCCGAGCGAGGCCAGCAGGCAGGCGCCGACATAGACGCGGCGCGCGTCGATGCGGTCGGTGAGGCCGGAAAGCAGCGGCACCGCCAGCATGTAGCCGGCGAAATAGCTGCCGCCGATGGCGCCCGCCTGCTTGCCGGAAAGCCCCCAGGCCGCCTGCAGCTCGGGCAGCAGCGCCGGCCAGGTGGAAAAGCCGGTCATGCTGAAAATCGCCGCGACGCACAGCAGCAGCACCGTGCTCGTATCCTTCGTCGTCGCCACCGGATCAGCCCTTGCCTGCGGCGCGGCGGCGCCCGGGGCGCGGCGCGGGCGGTGGCGCCAGCTGCGGCAGCGGCACCAATTGCGCCGTCAGCCACTGGCGAAACGCCTCGACCGCGGGATTGGCCGTCGCCTTGGCGGCCAGCATCAGGTAGTACGAGCGCGGACTGGAAAAGCGCTGCGGCAGTGGCGCCACCAGCGTGCCGGCCTGCAGCAGGTCGGCCACCAGGGCCTGGGTCGCCAGCGCCACGCCATGGCCTTCGACGGCGGCGCGGATCGCCGGTTCGTACTGGTTGAAGGCAATGCGCCCGGCCGGGCGCAGATCGGCGACGCCGGCCATTTCCAGCCAGACCGGCCAGGACAGCCAGGGCCGGCGCTGCACCTCGTCTTCGTACACCAGCAGCGTGTGCTGCACCAGATCGGCCGGTTGCGCCAGCGGCCGGCCGCTTTTGGCCAGGTAGGCGGGGCTCGCCACCGGCAGCACGGTGTCGCCGAACAGGCGCAACGCGGAAGCCGGCGCCTGGCGATCCTGCAGGTAGCGCACCGCCGCGTCGAAGCGCCCGCGTTCCAGATCGACCAGGCGCGAGTCGGCCGAGATGCGGATGTCGATGCCCGGGTGGCTGCGGCGGAAATCGGCCAGGCGCGGAATCAGCCAGAAGCTGGCAAAGGCCTGGGTGGTCGCCAGGGTCACGGTCGGCTCATCGCCGCCGCGCAGTTCGGCCGCCGCCGCGCGCAACTCGGCAAAGGCGCTGTCGGTGGCCCGCAGCAGGCGCTCGCCGGCGGCGGTCAGTTGCAGGGCGCGGCTGCGGCGCTCGAAGAGGCGGGTCGCCAGCGCCAACTCCAGGGCGATCACCTGCTTGCTGACCGCCGACTGCGTCACGCACAGTTCGCCGGCGGCGCGCGTAAAGCTCAGGTGGCGCGCCGCGGCGTCGAAGGCGCGCAGCGCTTCGAGCGGCGGCAGATCGTGTTTACGCATTCCTTTTGCTCATGACTAACAGGCCTCGAAGTCGCTGGTCGACGCAGCGATGGTGTTGAATAATCCAACTGTAGCGACCACCACAGGAGAGAGTCATGAGCGCACAGCAGATCGGAAGCAATATTATCGGATTCCGTTCAGGAATGCATGCGAGCTGTGCCGCAATTGCCGAAGCGGCGCTCGCCCTGCGCCCGGCGGCGGTTGCGCCGACGCGGCAGGCTGTGGCCGGCGACCATGATCTGGCGCAGCGCGAGATGCTGATGCTGCCCGCGGCCGACCGCCAGTTGATCGTTCTCGCCGGGGAAGTCTGGCTGACCCGCGACGGCGACTGCGAGGACTACATCCTGCGTGCCGGCGACCGGTTCGCGGTCGGCGCTGGCGACATGGCCGCGCTGCAGGCGCTGCAGCCAAGTCGGGTGCGGGTGATCGCTACGGCCTGACTATCGCCGCAGCGCTTCGAGGCAGGCGCGGACGCCGGGCGGAATCGGCGTCGGCCGGTTGCCCTCGCGGCCGACGAAAACATGCACGAACCAGCCGATGGCGGCCGGCGCCGCCTCGCCCTGGCGGAACAGCGCGATTTCGTAACGCACCGAAGACTTGCCCAGATGGGCCACGCGCAGCCCGGCCTCGATGGTCTCGGGAAAGGCCAGCGGCGCTAGGTAGCGGCATTGCGATTCGGCGCAGTAGCCGATCGCCTCGCCCTGGTGGATGTCGAGGCCGCCGGCGCGGATCAGGTACTCGTTGATGACGGTATCGAAGTAGCTGTAATAGACGACGTTATTGACGTGGCCGTAGACGTCGTTGTCCATCCAGCGCGTCGCGATGGCAAGGAAATGAGGGTAGTCGGCGCGGCCCGGCAGCGCGGGGGCGGAAGCGGCAGCGGGGGAAGAAGCCGGGGCGGCAGAAGAAGCGGGGGCGGAAACCGGGGTGATAAGTGGGGCGGGCGGAAATGGGGAACTCATCGAGCGCTTCCTGAAAATCGAAGCGCCCGATCATACCAACAGGCGTCAGCTGATTTTGCCGACGCTCACTGCTGGTTGCGGTACATCGCGGCAAGGAATGCATCGGCGTCGACTTCCTTCGCTGTCGCTGCCCGATGCTGGACTTCCTGCAGGCCGAGCTGAAGCTCGGGGCTGGCAGGGGTCCACTCGGCGTTGAGGACTTCGTCCTCGAACGCTCCGAATTCGTCCTCGATGAGTTTGCCTGTACTCATGTTCATCACCATCAACATTGCCGTCTCCCGTATTGGAATCGCGCACTCAGAGCATATAACGCCACTTGCGGCGAAAAGTTGAATGGTTTCCGAAAATATGATGACGTGTTGCGTCAACGCCACGACGCCAGGCCGGCAGCGGGTTGCGGCCCTACACCGTGTATGGTTTTAGCGCCGTGTGCTGGCCGTGCCACGGCGCCACCTTCAAGAGCAGCACCATGCCTGGCACGGCGAGCAGGGCGCAGAGCATGAAGAAGCTGAACCAGCCCAGGTGCTCGACCAGGTAGCCGGTGGTGGCATTGATGAAAGTGCGCGGCACGGCGGCCAAACTGGTGAATAGGGCCAGTTGTGTGGCCGTGTACAGCGGATGGGTGGCGCGCGCGATGAAGGCGACGAAGGCCGCCGTGCCGAGGCCGACGCCGAGCGCCTCGAAGCCGATCACCAGCGCCAGTTGCGCCAGTTGCGCCGCGCCTGGCGCCGGGTGCGGGCCGACCCAGGCCAGCCAGGCGAAACCGAAGATCGACACCAGTTGCACCACGCCGAACAGCCACAGCGCGCGGTTGATGCCGAGCTTGACCATCCACAGCCCGCCGATCAGGCCGCCGATCACCGCCGGCCACAGCCCGGCGTTCTTCGCCACGATGCCGATCTGCGACTTGGCGAAGCCCATGTCCAGGTAGAAGGGCGTGGCCAGCGCGGTGCACATCGAATCGCCGAGCTTGTAGAGGAAGATGAAGCCGAGAATCATCAAGGCCTCGCGCAATCCGGCGCGGTCGATGAACTCGTGGAAGGGTTCGAGCACGGCATCCTTCAGCGTCCGCGGCGCCTTGCCGGCCACCGCCGGCTCGCGCACGAACAGGGCCAGCGCCATGCCCGGCAGCATGAACAGCGCGGTGATGACGAAGACCTGGAACCAGGGCAGGTAATCGGCCAGGATCAGCGACAGCGAACCCGGCACCAGGCCGGCGACGCGATAGGCATTGACATGCACCGAGTTGCCCAGGCCCAGTTCCTCCTCGCTCAATATCTCGCGCCGGTAAGCATCGAGCGCGATGTCCTGGGTCGCCGAAAGCAGCGCCACGGCCGCGGTGAGCCAGAGTATCGGCACGATCTCGCTGCCCGGCGCGAACAGGCCGAGCGAAGCGATCGCCGCCAACAGGCCGACTTGGGTAATCAACATCCAGCCGCGGCGGCGGCCACGGACACCGATCGGCGGCGCATAGCGGTCGAGCAGCGGCGACCAGAGGAACTTCCAGGTGTAGGGAAACTGGATCAGGGCGAACAGGCCGATGGTCTTCAGGTCCACCCCCTCCGAGCGCAGCCAGGCCGGGACCAGGTTCAACAGCAGGTAGAGCGGCAAGCCCGACGAAAAGCCGGTGAACACGCAGATCAGCATGCGCCGGGTGAACAGCGCGGCAAGCCAGGGCGGCATCAATTAGCGGGGGGTGTTGGTGTCTGGCACGCGGACGGACGCAGCCTGCCTACTTGGCCGGCCAGGCGATCTGCACCTGACGATGCTGCGTCACGCAATCGCGCAGATAGAGATTGATCAGGGTCTGGTAGGGCACGCCGGCCTCTGCCGCCATGCCCTTGAAATAGGTGACCACATCCTCGGACAGGCGCATCGTTACCGGCTTCTTGAGCTTGGAAGCGTAGGGATTCCGGCGCGATTTCATGCGGGAAAGATCGTATTCGCTCTTCATGGTGTTTCGCTTCCGTAAAAGGCACTTTCGCGTGGGGTGGCCTTGCGCGCGGAAATGATCCGAATAATGTCGCCCGCCTCACGTTCGCAGTGGCAGACCAGCAGCAACCGCGCTGTCGTGCTCATGCCCAGCAGCAGGAAGCGTTCCTCGCCCATCGAATGCTCATCGTCAAAAAACTGGATCGCGAATTCGTCGTAGAAAACCGATTGCGCTTCCTCGAAGGCGACTCCATGTTTGCGGACATTTGCCTTGGCCTTGGCGCCATCCCACTCAAAACTAATCATACGTACAGTGTATTTAACAGGCCGGGATTGTCAAGGCGGCACTCCCATCCTGTCGATGGGACTGATCACTCCTCGGTCCAGGGCTCGCTCGACACGGCTCGCCCGCTCGTCGTTCGTGCAGCAGTGCTTCACGCCAGCCCCATCCGATCGATGGGGCTGACCACGCCTCGCCCACCGCGATTGAGGACGTGGGTGTAGATCATGGTGGTAGCGACATCCGAATGACCGAGCAACTCCTGCACAGTGCGAATGTCATAGCCGGACTGCAACAGATGCGTGGCGAAGGAATGCCGCAGCGTGTGCGGCGTCGCCGGCTTGGTCAGGCCCGCGTCGCGCACCGCCTGCTTCATGGCGCGCTGCACGCCTTTCTCGTCGAGATGATGGCGACGTTTCTTGTCCGAACGTGGGTCAACCGACAAATCCCGCGCCGGAAAGACATACTGCCATGCCCACTCTCGCCCCGCGGCCGGGTATTTGCGGTCCAGCGCGTACGGCAGATACACCTCGCCATTGCCGGCGGCCAGGTCTTCATCGTGCAAGGCCTTGACCTTCGCCAGATGCAGCTTGAGCGGCCCAACAAGGGCATCCGGCAGCATCGTCACCCTGTCCTTGAAACCCTTGCCTTCGCGTACCAGGATTTCGCGACGCGCAAAATCGACATCCTTCACGCGCAAGCGCACCGCCTCCATCAGGCGCATGCCTCCACCATACAACAGACCCGCAATCAGCGCGTGGATACCCTTGATGCGCGACAGCACGGCCTGCGTCTCGCTCACCGTCAGCACCACCGGCAAGCGCTTCGGCGCCTTGGCCTGCGTCACCTTGTCGAGCCAGGGCAACTCGATTTCAAGCACCTCGCGATACAAGAACAGCAACGCCGACTTGGCCTGATTCTGCGTCGACGAAGCCACCTTGCCCGCTACCGCCAAATGCGTCAGGAACGCTTCGACGTCCGCCGCCCCCATGTCCTTCGGATGCCGCTTGTCATGAAACAGAATATAGCGTTTAATCCAATCCACATAAGTCTGTTCAGTGCGGATGGCATAGTGCTTCACGCGCAACTTTTCACGCACCTGATCAAGCAATTTCGGAGGATTTGGCATGGTGTATTTCCCAGAAATATTAGGGTGCCACGAAATGTTTTTACACGCTCCATCAATGCGTTATCAACAGACTACCCATCTTATACACCTAGACGCCGTCTTTGACGAGTTGTTTTAGGGTGCCCACTTAACGTTGGGCCTCTTGAACGGAGAAACCTATGCCTAACTGCTCTCACTGTGGGCATGACGTCGGCCCCAACGCTGCGTTCTGTCCGAATTGCGGCGAACAAGGTGAAGATTGGAAATTTTATCCCTCCTCTGGTTCGCCAGAAACCCTATTCGAAAGGGTTTCTAGCGCCGTCGGCGTAAGCACGGTTTTAGCCTTCATCATTGGGTTCTTTCTAAACCTGAATTGGGGCGGTTTCGCCGTTACATTGGTCACCTGCGTTGCGCTGTTTTGGTGGGCCTTTGAGACATGAGGCCCAACCCGGCGGTCGACCCCGT
>JAUYSD010000029.1 GCA_030696505.1 Sulfuritalea sp.
CTGACGTTTCGCGAGGAACACTATCAGCTCTACCAGCACTACCAGGCCGCCCGCCACTCGGGCGGCGGCATGGACCAGGACAGCCGCGACCAGTACGCCCACTTCCTGCTGCAGACCCATGTCGACAGCCGCCTGATCGAGTTTCGCGAAAACGGCATGCTGCGCGTGGTCAGCATCATCGACGTGCTCAGCGACGGGCTCTCGTCGGTCTATACGTTTTACGACCCCGACATCACCGCTGCCAGCTATGGCACATTCGCCATCCTCTGGCAAATAGCGCAGTGCCAGCATGTGGGCCTGCCCTGGCTGTATCTCGGCTACTGGATACGCGACAGCCGCAAGATGGCCTACAAGTCCCGCTTCCGTCCGCTCGAAGCCCTGCGCCACGGCAAGTGGCAGCCGATCGAGGAATAGCCGCAAGAGTTGCCGCTGGCGAGACGGCGACGATCGCTGAACCGGCCCGCGCCTATCGCGCCGTGGCCGTCTCGCGCCGCCGATAGCCGTGCCAGGCCGGCCAGATCGCTGCGCCGAAGACCAGCACGACCAACAGCAAGGGCCAGACCACCGGGCGATTCCATTCGGCGCGGCGCTGCGCGCGCAAAGCCGCATCGACCCGCTGATACTTGAGCGTGTTGTGACCGACCTTGCTCGGTTTGCGGTTGGTCAGCCAGGCATGGCGCAAGGTGTAGTCCTTCGGATGGAAACCCCAGACCCAGGGCGCGTCATGGCGCAGGATATCCGTCATGCGATCGATCAGTTCCTGCCGCTGCGGGCCGCTTTCCATGGCCTTCATGCGCTCGAACAGACGGTCGTACTCGGGATTTTCGTAGTTTGCCGCGTTTTCGCCGGTATGCCTGACCTTGCCCTGCTTGCCGTGCAGCAGGAACATGAAGTTCTCGGGATCGGGATAGTCGGCATTCCAGCCGAAATAGAACAACTGCACCGCGCCCTTGCGCACCTTTTCCTGGAAGCGGTTGTAGTCCGTGCTGCGCACCACCAGTTGCGCATCGATCTTGGCGAACTGCTTGTTGAGCCAGTCGATGCGGGCCTTGGCGCCGACCCCGGTGGCCGTCGTATCGAGATTGATCACCAGCGGCTCGCCGGTTTTCGCATCGCGACCGTTGGGCCACCCGGCCTCGGCCAGCAAGCGCCTGGCTTCGGCGATCGGCTTGCGCCGGGCATGGCCGTCAACCCAGTCGTACATGTGCGGATTGATGCCTGCCGAACCTTCGCGATGACCGAAAATACCCGGCGGGATCGGCCCCTGCGCGGCAACGCCGCGACCGTTCTGGAATATCGAAATGAACTCCTCCTGGTCGATCGCGATGGAAATCGCCTGGCGCAGTTTGCGCGCGGCCTCCGCCGTCTTCGGGTCGGCGCCGCCGACCAGCGGATCGAGCCAGTTGAAGCCCATGTAAAAACTCGACGTCGCCACCGAAGTGGTCAGCACGATGCCCTGCGCCCGCATGTCGTCCGACAGCGTGATTTCGCCGGCGGAGACCTGCACTGCCTGATCGAAGGCATCCGAGGATATTCCAGATGCGTCGTAATAGCCTTGCAGGAACTTGTTCCAGTAGGGTATCTGCTCCTTCTCTCGGGTGAACACCACCTTGTCGATGAAAGGCAGCGGCTGGCCGCAATCCGTCAGCAAGCCCTCATTCACGTCGTCCGCTTCGCCTTCGCAAGGATAGCTTTCCTGGCGGAAGTTCGGGTTCCGTTCGAGCACCATGCGCGCGTTCGGATTGTTCTCGGTCAACATGTAGGGACCGGTGCCGATCGGATACCAGTCAAGCGTCAGGTTTTTCTCCGCCATGCCCGGCTGGCTGTGGAACTTGTCCGCTTCCCAGGGCATCGGCGCGAAAAAGGGCATCGCCAGCCAGTACAGGAACTGCGGGTACTTGCCCTTGACCCGAATCCGGTAACGGTAGCGGTCGATGACTTCGGCGCCTTCCAGACGGTGCTCGCGCAAGTCGATCCAAGGCTGGTCCTTCGCGGCTTTCAGGCGCTGCGCAAGATCGCCCAAGCCGGCCACGTAGTCGTCCATCAGGCCGAAAATCGGCGAATGCAGCCGCGGATGCGCCAGACGCTTGAGGCCGTACACGTAGTCCTCGGCCGTCAGCTCTCGCGTGTCGCGCTGGGTGAAGTCCGCCAGCGTGCCCAATTCCGCCAGTTGCGCCGGCGACAACGCATGGTAGACATAGTCGCCCGAAGCGGCGCGAGCGAAGGCCGGGTGCGGCTGGTAGCGGGTACCCGGCTTGAGCGCAATTACATAGTCGGTGAAGGCGATTTTCGCCGGATCGGTGTTGTCGGCCAGTTCGCGTCCCTGTGCGTCCAGATAACGCGGCAAGGGCACGGCCTCGGCGGTGGCTGCGGTCAGCGTATAGGGCCGCTTGAGATAGTGGTACTGCAGCGGCGGCTCATAAATCTGGCCGGTAAACGTGATCTCGTCCTCGCTGTAGGACTGCACCGGATCGAGATGCTTAGGCCGGTCGGCGAAGGCGCTGTAGAGGATGTTCCTGCCGCGATCCCCCGCCGGATAGGGGTCGTTCCAGGCATCGCCGCAGGCGGCGAGCAGCAGAACCAGAAGGCAGGAGAATACGCGACGCATGACGGCGAGTTTAGCTGATCCGCTATAATCCGCCGTCCGATTCAACCAAGGAAATGCGATGGGATTTCTCGCTGGCAAACGCATTCTGATCACCGGTCTGATCTCCAACCGGTCAATCGCTTACGGCATCGCCAAGGCTTGCCACCGCGAAGGCGCCGATCTGGCCTTCACCTACCAGAACGAACGCGTCCGCGATCGCATGGCCAAATTCGCCGACGAGTTCGGCTCCCAGGCGATCTTCCCCTGTGACGTCGCCGATGACGCGCAGATCGACGCCGTGTTCGCCGAACTTGCCAAACACTGGGACGGCCTGGACGGCCTGGTGCATTCGATCGCCTTCGCGCCGAATGAAGCGATCGAAGGCGACTTCCTGGAAGGCATCTCGCGCGAGTCCTTCCGCATCGCCCACGACGTCTCGTCCTACAGCTATCCCGCGCTGGCCAAGGCCGCGCGACCGCTGCTGCTGAAAGGAAACAATGCTTCCCTGCTGGCGCTGACCTACCTCGGCGCCGTGCGCACCATGCCCAACTACAACACCATGGGCCTGGCCAAGGCCAGCCTCGAAGCCGCGACGCGCTATCTGGCCTTCTGCCTCGGCCCGCAAGGCATCCGCGCCAATGCGCTGTCCGCCGGCCCGATCAAGACCCTGGCCGCCTCGGGTATCGGCAATTTCGGCAAGTTGCTGGCCTACAACGCGCACCACGCGCCGTTGCGCCGCAACGTCACGATCGAGGAAGTCGGCAACGCCGCCGCCTTCCTGCTGTCCGACCTCGCCAGCGGCATTACCGGCGAAATCCTCTACGTCGATGGCGGTACGCACACCACGGCGATGGGCAACGCCGACCCGCTACCGGGCTAGCCAGCTAAGCCGCGGCGGTCACGTTGCCGCCCGGGTCCGTAAACACGATTCTGTCGTCATCCACGGAGATTGTGCCGGCGTCGAAGCTGCGCCGCAAACGCAGGGACTTCTTGCCGAAACTCAGGTCGACGGCTCCCGATAAGGCGACGCCCACCACCAGGCGGGCGCCCGCGATCAAGGTCAGTTGCGCTTCCAAGACTTCCTTTTCCGCCAACAGTCGGCCCCATGCCTGAACTGTTTGTTGCCAGGTGGCTTTGACGCGTTCCAGTGTGCCGCTATGGTCGCCCTGCTTGCTTAGATGCTTGATGATCTGTTCGAGCTTGGCCTCGTCCGCCTTCTGTTTTTCTATCTGATGCAGCAAATCCTGATACCTGGCTTCGAGAACCGGATTGACGCCGAGGTGGACGCCCGTCACGCCGCCCGTCGGCGCGCCCAAGATCGGCACCTGGATCAGCAACATTGCCCGGGTCGAGCCACCTGTCAGGCGTCCGCGCTGCGGAGACTTGGCACCGATGACAATCTGATTCATCGCCTGCAGGTCGCTTTGCAGGGCTGAATCGCCAATGACAATGGTCGTGCCTGCGTAAATGTGCGCGTTTTCGGCGAAGCGCGCCGCTACTGAACCCGCAGCCCGCACCTTGGCCTGCGCGATGATGCCACCGCCAATGACAATATCGCCGCCCGCGTCAAGTTCGCCGCCATCGACCAACCCGCTAACGGTGATGTCGCCGGTCGCGCTCACTTTCATGCCCGGCATCACTTCACCATCGACATGCACGGTACCGTCAAAATTGATATTGCCCGAAGCCAGATTCACATTCCGCACTTTCAATACCTGTTCGACCGTCACGCCGCGAGCACAACGAACCGGCTGACCATTGAACACCGCCAGCAGAAGATCCGGATCGTCCTTCGCAACATAAGCGCCGACCAGATGTTCCGCAAAACCTTCATTGCGTCCCGGCAACGGATCGATAACTTCGCCGCGTATCGTGCGTCCAGGCTTTCCGTCAGTCGGCGGAATTCTTCGCATCAGGGCTTGATCCGCCACCACCAGGGGAATCGCCCCGAGGTCGCGAAAATCCATCAGGCCTTTCTCGTTCACATGCGGGACCCGATCGCGACTGTCCGCAACCAGCAATTCAAAAATCGTATCGCGCCCGTTCTCCGGCGCCAGACCGGTTGCAACGGCTACGCGCTCAGGCAGACCCTTGCTGCACAGATTGGTCACGGCCGCGTCGTCGATGCCGTAGCTGACCCCGGCCTTGGCCAGGGCCGCGGAAACTTCGTCGGCAGTCACACCCTTGCCGCCATAAGCCGGAACCCAATTTACCCAGGCGGCCATCGCGTCGGCGGAAACTTCCACGGAGAAGCTGGCGTCGCGGCGTTCGGCCACCGCAACTTCCAATTCGTCGTTACACGAGTTGTGGTGCTCCACCAGTGCCGCGACGGCATCTTCCAACACCAACCAATCCCCGTACCCGACCTCGCCGAGCATGCGGCGCACGGCGTCCACATCGAGTTGCGCTCGATTCGACGCCGGTGGCACCGTTGCCAGCAAACGATCCCCGCTTACCGATAATGTCAGCTCCAGACTACTTGTCATTACGGCCCTTTCCTGCTCTGAGCGCTTCAATTGTGCAAGGCGGGTATCGATCGCCGCGTCCGGCAAACCCAAACAGTTCGATGCTTACGACATGCCATAAAGAGCGTTCACCACAGCGTTGATCCAGGCCGAACCATCCAGGCAGCAAGCTCGATCCAGCCTGGGGAATGATACGTCATTGGATATAGGCGCGATTCGGTCCGGCACGAGGCAACCGCTCCCTTGCTGCCTTGACGATGCCGTCTCCAGCCGGTTCAGCTTTTCCTTGGCGAAAAAAAGCCCCGCGTCGCGGGGCTTTGTCTGATGCAGGTATTTGACGTATGCCGGATCAGCGATCCTTGTTTTCCAGCGCGGCCTTGTTGATTTCCACCGGATGCTTTTCCTTCAGGGTAGACATCCAGGCGGCGAAC
>JAUYSD010000049.1 GCA_030696505.1 Sulfuritalea sp.
AGTTCCAGCACCTTGTCGATCCAGCGTACCGGCAGGATTTCGATCCGGTTCTTGATGGTGTCAGGAATCTCGGTCAGATCCTTGACGTTCTCTTCCGGAATCAATGCCAGGCGGATGCCACCGCGCACTGCCGCCAGCAGCTTTTCCTTGAGGCCGCCGATCGGCAACACCTCGCCGCGCAGGGTGATCTCGCCCGTCATCGCCACGTCGGCGCGCACCGGGATGCCGGTCAACACCGACACCAGCGCGGTACAGATGGCGATGCCGGCGCTGGGACCGTCCTTCGGCGTTGCCCCTTCGGGCAGGTGGATATGGATGTCGTTCTTCTGGTAGAAATCGTCGACGATGCCGAGCGACTGACTGCGCTTCCTGACCACGGACAGCGCGGCCTGGATCGACTCCTGCATGACCTCGCCCAGCTTGCCGGTGGTCATGGTCTTGCCCTTGCCGGGCAGGGCCACGGCTTCGATGGTCAGCAACTCGCCACCGACCTCGGTCCACGCCAGGCCGGTCACCTGGCCGATCTGGTTTTCCTTTTCCGCCATGCCGAAGCTGTAACGGCGCACGCCGAGGAACTTGTCGAGATTCCTGGCATTGACCACGATCTTGTTCTTGCGCGCCTTCATGACCAATGATTTGACTACCTTGCGGCAGATCTTGGAAATCTCGCGCTCCAGCGCGCGTACCCCGGCCTCGCGCGAGTAGTAGCGCACGATATCGCGCAGGGCGTCCTCGGTAATCGAGAGTTCATCGCGCTTGATGCCATTGGCCTTCATCTGCTTTGGCACCAGATAGCGCAGGGCGATATTGACTTTTTCGTCCTCGGTATAGCCGGCGAGGCGGATCACTTCCAGACGATCGAGCAGCGCCGCCGGAATGTTCAGGGTATTCGCGGTGGCGACGAACATGACATCGGACAAGTCGAAATCGACCTCGATGTAGTGATCCTGGAAGGTGTGGTTCTGCTCCGGATCGAGCACTTCGAGCAGCGCAGACGACGGATCGCCACGGAAATCCTGGCCCATCTTGTCGACTTCGTCGAGCAGGAACAGCGGATTCTTGACCCCGACCTTGGTCATGTTCTGCAGAATCTTGCCCGGCATCGAACCGATATAGGTGCGCCGGTGACCACGAATCTCGGCTTCGTCGCGCACGCCGCCCAGCGCCATGCGAATGAACTTGCGATTGGTGGACTTGGCAATCGACTGCCCGAGGGAAGTCTTGCCCACGCCGGGGGGGCCGACCAGACACAGGATCGGCGCCTTGACCTTGTCGACGCGCTGCTGCACCGCGAGGTATTCGACGATGCGTTCCTTGACCTTCTCCAGACCGTAGTGATCCTTGTCGAGGATCTTCTCGGCGGCAGAAAGGTCCTTGCTGATGCGCGACTTCTTCTTCCACGGCAGCGCCAGCAAGGTTTCGATGTAATTGCGTACCACGGTTGCTTCGGCGGACATCGGCGACATCAGCTTCAGCTTCTTGACCTCGGCGTTGACCTTGACCAGGGCTTCCTTGCTCATGCCGGCAGCCTTGATCTTCTTTTCCATTTCGTCGATGTCGGCACCCTCTTCGCCTTCACCGAGTTCCTTCTGGATCGCCTTGACCTGCTCGTTGAGGTAGTACTCGCGCTGGCTCTTTTCCATTTGCCGCTTGACGCGGCCACGGATGCGCTTTTCGACCTGCAGGATGTCGAGTTCGGCTTCCAACTGGCCGAGCAGCTTTTCCAGTCGCGCAGAGACGCCGAAAACTTCCAGAATTTCCTGCTTCTGTTCGAGCTTCAGCGGCAGATGGGCGGCGATCGTGTCGGCCAGACGCCCGGCCTCCTCGATGCCGGCCAGCGAGGTCAGCACCTCGGGCGGGATCTTCTTGTTGAGTTTGACGTACTGGTCGAACTGGGCCAGCACCGTGCGGCGCATCGCCTCGACCTCGTTGTCGGCGCGCTCCTCGATCGGGATCAGGCTGACGTCGGCGACGAACAGGGCGCGCTGGTCTTCAATGCGCAATACGCGTGCGCGCTGCACGCCTTCGACCAGCACTTTCACCGTGCCGTCGGGCAGCTTGAGCATCTGCAGGATATTGGCGAGACAGCCGATCTCGTACATGTCCTCCGGCACAGGTTCATCTTTCGCGGCGGACTTCTGCGCCACGAGAAGGATGTTCTTGCCGGTTTCCATCGCCGTCTCCAGCGCCTTGATCGACTTCGGGCGCCCGACAAACAGCGGAATCACCATGTGCGGGAAGACCACGACGTCGCGCAAGGGCAACAGCGGCAGGGATTGAGTCTCTACGGGGGTAGCGGGTAGGCCAGACATCATCGTGTCCTTCGGTTATGAGTCACGCCGTCCACATTGGGGCGGCTGACAGGTATTCAAGACGGCCTCAGTCAAACCCGGCCGCTGGATCAGTTCGAGCCGGAAACCTTGGCTTGGTCGGCGTAGATCATCAGCGGCTGGGCGCCGGATTCGATCGTGCTCTCGTCGATCACGACCTTGCTCACACTCTCCATGGTCGGCAACTCGTACATGGTGTCAAGCAGCACGTTTTCGAGAATGGAGCGCAGACCCCGCGCGCCGGTCTTGCGCTTCAGCGCCTTCTTGGCGATGGCCTGCAAGGCCGAAGGACGTACTTCCAGTTCGACGCCTTCCATGGCAAAGAGCTTGTGATACTGCTTGATCAGCGCATTCTTAGGTTCGATCAGAATTTCGACCAGTGCTGCTTCGTCGAGTTCCTGCAACGTGGCGATCACCGGCAGGCGGCCGATCAGTTCGGGAATCAGGCCGAATTTGATCAGATCCTCGGGTTCGACCTGCTTCAGCATCTCGCCGACATTGCTCGCGTCGCGGCTTTTGACCTCGGCGCCGAAGCCGATGCCGCCCTTTTCCGAACGACTGCGGATCACCTTGTCCAGGCCGTCGAAGGCTCCACCGCAGATGAACAGGATGTTGGTCGTGTCGATCTGGATGAAATCCTGGTTCGGATGCTTGCGCCCGCCTTGTGGCGGAATGCTCGCCACCGTGCCTTCGATCAGCTTCAACAGCGCCTGCTGCACGCCTTCGCCGGAGACATCGCGGGTAATCGAGGGGTTGTCCGACTTGCGCGAAATCTTGTCGATCTCGTCGATATAGACGATGCCCTGCTGCGCCTTTTCAACTTCATGGTCGCATTTCTGCAGCAGCTTCTGGATGATGTTCTCGACGTCCTCGCCGACATAGCCGGCCTCGGTCAGCGTCGTCGCATCGGCCATGACGAAGGGAACATTCAGCGTACGCGCCAGGGTCTGCGCCAGCAGGGTCTTGCCCGAACCGGTGGGGCCGATGAGGAGGATGTTGCTCTTCGACAGTTCGATGCCGTCGCTGCCCTTTTCCTGGTGCCGGATGCGCTTGTAGTGGTTATATACCGCGACGGCAAGAATCTTCTTCGCCGAATCCTGCCCGATCACGTACTGATCGAGCATCTCGCGGATTTCCTTCGGCGCCGGCAACTCGCGCTTGGCCGATCCTGCCGGCTCGGCGGCGATCTCGTCGCGGATGATGTCGTTGCACAGCTCGATGCACTCGTCGCAGATGAAAACGGAGGGGCCGGCGATCAGCTTCTTGACTTCATGCTGGCTCTTGCCGCAGAAGGAGCAATACAGCAGCTTTTCGCCGCTGCCCGATTTTTTGTCCGCCATCTTTGTCTCCGTCCCTGCGCAGGATCAAGCCGCTACGGCTTCGTTGCGGCTGGTCAGCACCTTGTCGACCAGACCGTACTCTACCGCCGCTTCGGCTGAAAGGAAGTTGTCGCGATCGGTATCGCGCTCGATGCGCTCGATCGACTGGCCGGTGTGGTGCGCCAGCATGCTATTGAGTTTCTGCTTGAGGAACAGGATTTCCTTGGCATGGATCTCGATGTCCGACGCCTGGCCCTGGAATCCGCCCATCGGCTGATGGATCATCACGCGCGAATTCGGCAGGCAGTAACGCTTGCCCTTTTCGCCGGCGGCGAGAAGGAATGAACCCATGCTGGCGGCCTGACCGATGCACAGCGTCGACACGGCCGGCTTGATGAACTGCATCGTGTCGTAGATGGCCATGCCCGCGGTGACCGAGCCACCCGGCGAGTTAATGTAGAAGAAGATATCCTTGTCCGGATTTTCCGATTCGAGGAACAGCAGTTGCGCGACGATCAGGTTCGCCGTGTTGTCATTGACCGGGCCGACCAGGAAAATCACGCGCTCGCGCAACAGGCGTGAATAGATGTCATAGGCCCGTTCGCCGCGCCCGCTGGTTTCGATGACCATGGGCACCAGGCCCAGGGCTTGCGTATCGGGACGAGGTGCGTCGTAGGCACCACCATTTTGTCGCGAACCGTACATGGACATCTCCGGCAGGATCATGCTGCATTTCCCATCAGCGCATCGAAGGCGATGGGGGCTTCGCTGACTTTGGCATTGGCGAGCACCCAATCCACGACGTTGTTCTCCAGCGCCAGCGCCTCGGCTTCGGCCAGCCGCTGTGGCTGAGAATAGTACCAGCGGACCACTTCCTTGGGGTCTTCAAAGGTTTCGGCGAATTCATCGACAATGGCGCGCACTTGCTCGGGTTTGACGTGGAGGTCCTTGGCCTTGACCAGTTCAGCAAGAAGCAGGCCAAGTTTCACCCGGCGCGTGGCCTGTTCGGTAAACCAGGAGGCCTCGACCGGAATGTTCTTCATCCCCATGCCGCGCTGTTCCATGTCGCGGCGCGCCGTTTCGGCCATCTGTTCCGATTCCATCTGGACCAGCGCCTTCGGCACCTCGATCGGGTTCACCTTGAGCAGCGCCTCCATGACCTGCTCCTTGACCTTTGCCAACAGGCGCTTCTTGACTTCGCGTTCCAGGTTGGCACGCACTTCGACCCGCATCTTGGCGGTGTCGCCGTCGGCGACACCGAGCTGCTTGGCAAATTCGGCATCGATCTCGGGCAGGCGGGCGGCTTCGACCTTTTTCACGGTCATCTCGAATTGCACGGTCGCACCTGCAAGTTCCGCAGCCTGGTAGTCGGCCGGGAAGCTGACGTCGAAGGTCTTGGTCTCGCCGGCCTTGACGCCTTCCATCTGCGCCTCGAAATCCGGCAGCATCATGCCGCCGCCGACCATCACGGAATAATCGCTGGCCTTACCGCCGGGAAACTCCTCGCCATTCTTGCGCCCAACGAAATCGATCACCAGGCGGTCATCCTTGGCCGACGCGCGGTCGGTCTCGACATAGGTGACACGCTGCTTGCGCAGGACGTCGAGCGTCTTGTCGACTTCGGCGTCGGTGACGGTCAGTAGCGGCTTCTCGATCGCCTGGCCGGAGACATCGCCCAGGGCAATTTCCGGGTAGACCTCGAACACGGCGGTGAAGCCCAGCACTCCAGGGCTGGCATCGGCCTTGGGCTCGATGCGCGGATAGCCGGCGACGCGCAGGTTCTGCTCGCGCAGCTTTTCGCCATAGGCTTTTTCCACCGCCGCGCCGATCGCCTCCGAGCGTGCCTGGGAGCCGTATTGCTGCGCCACCATTTTCATCGGCACCTTGCCCGGACGGAATCCCGCCATTTTCACGGTGCGCGACATCTGC
>JAUYSD010000081.1 GCA_030696505.1 Sulfuritalea sp.
CATCCCAGCTCAATGAATGGCTCAGCGACCCGCAGCGGGCCAAGCCGGTGCTGCTCGACGTGCGCGAACCCTGGGAATTCGAGACTTGCCGCATTGCCGGCTCGCTGTCGATGCCGATGCGCGGCGTGCCGGCCCGATATCAGGAGCTCAGGCGCGATCAGGACATAGTCATGATCTGTCATCACGGCGCGCGCAGTTTTCAGGCCGGCATGTTTCTGGAACAAATGGGCTTCGGCAGCATCATCAACCTGCAGGGCGGCGTTGCCGCCTGGGCGCGGGATGTCGATCCGTCGATGCCGACGTATTGAATTGAAACCGAGACGTAACGCGGAGAACGCGATGAGAAGAGCAGTACCCCTGATGATTGCCGGCTGTCTGTCTGTCGGCGGATTTGCCAACCTCGCCCACGGCGCCGATTTGATGGCGGTATATCGCGATGCGATCGCCTACGACGCCCAATTTGCTTCGGCCCGGGCTGCGCTCGACGCCGGGCGCGAAAAGTTGCCGCAGGGCCGCGCCGGCCTGCTGCCGACGGTCGGCCTGTCCGCCAGCACGACATGGAACGAAACGGAAAGCACCGCCCGCGTCAGCGGAGCCACTGCGACCACACGGGATTACAACAGCAACGGCTGGACCGTGCAGCTCACGCAGCCCTTGTTCCGCTGGCAGAACTGGGTCAGCTACACCCAGTCGGAGCTTGCCGTGGTGCAGGCCGAAGCGCAGTTCGGCCTGGCCCGCCAGGAACTTATCGTGCGCGCGGCGCAGGCCTATTTCGACGTGCTGCTGGCACAGGACACGCTGGCCACGGCACAGGCGCAGAAAGTGGCGATTGCCGAGCAGCTCGAATCGGCCAAGCGCAATTTCGAAGTCGGTACTGCGACGATCACCGATACCCACGAGGCGCAGGCCCGCTACGACCTGACCAGCGCACAGGAAATCGCAGCGCTGAACGACCTCAACGTCAAGCGTCAGGTCTTGCGCACGGTGATCGGCAAGGAGCCCGAAGGCCTCAAGAATCTGCGCCCCGGCGTGCAGCTGGCGGGCCCGCAGCCCGACGACATCAACAAATGGGTGGAAATGGCCGAATCGGCGAGCGCCTCGGTGCAGATCTATCAGGCGCTGTACGAGATCGCGACGCGCGAAATCGAAAAGCAGCGCGCCGGGCATTACCCGACACTGGATCTGGTCGCAACCAATGGGCGAAGTGGTGCCGGCAATGGAAACTTCGGCGGCGTCGATAGCAAAGCCAGTACGATCGGCCTGCAGCTGTCGTTGCCGATCTTCGCCGGCGGCGCGGTTGTGTCCAGGGATCGCGAAGCCGTTGCGCTGAAGGAAAAAGCCGCGTCCGACCTCGACAACGCCCGCCGCACCGCCGCGCTCAACGCGCGCCAGGCTTACCTCGGCGTGAGTTCCGGACTGGCCCAGGTCAAGGCCTATGAAGCGGCGCTGACCTCATCGCAGTCGGCCCTGGACTCGAACAAGCTCGGCTACGAAGTCGGCGTGCGCATCAACATCGACGTGCTGAACGCCCAGAGCCAGTTGTTCGACACGCGGCAGAAGCTGGCCAAGGCCCGCCTCGACACGCTGGCCGCGTTGCTCAAGCTCAAGGCCGCCGCCGGCAGCCTGGGCGAAGACGACGTCGCCGCGGTCAACGCACTGCTGCAGTAATCAGATCGAGAGTGCGCGCCGTGGCGCCGCGATGGCGTTCGGCAAAGGCGCGCCCCGCCGTACCCATGGCCCGGCGTGAGGCGTCGTCGGCCAGCAGGTCGAGCACCTGACGCACCAGATCGCCGGCATCGACGATAGTCCGCGCCGCGCCGCAGGCGACGGCTTCCCGCGCGGCCTCGGCGAAGTTGCGGGTCGATGGCCCGATCAGGATCGGCGTGCCGCAGGCCGCCGCTTCGATCAGGTTTTGGCTGCCGAAATCGAGCAGGCTGCCGCCGATGAAGGCGATGTCGGCCGCGGCGTAAAAGGCGAACATCTCACCCATGCTGTCGCCGATCAATATCCGGGTTGTCGCCGCGACCGCGGCATTTTCGCTGCGCCGCTGTACGCTGAAGCCACGCTCCATCGCCAGTCGCGCCACTTCCTCGAAACGCTGCGGATGGCGCGGAACGATGACCAGCAGCGCCGTATCATCAGCGCCAACTCTCTTCCATGCATCGAGAATCAGCGCTTCCTCGCCCTCGCGCGTGCTGGCCGCCAGCCACACCGGCCGGCTGCCGCAGCGGGCGCGCAGCTCACGGGCCAGTTCCAGCTGTTCGGGCGGTGCCTCGATGTCGAACTTGATGTTGCCGGTGACGGTGACGTCTCGCGCGCCGAGTGCGCCGAGGCGCGCCGCGTCGTCGGCAGATTGGGCGCCGATCGCCGCCAGGCCTTGCAAGGCTTCGCGCGTCAGTGCGGGAAAGCTCGCGTAGCGCTTGGCCGAGCGTTGCGAGAGCCGGGCATTGACCAGGCACAGCGGCAGCTTGGCTGCGCGGCAGGCTGCGATCAGGTTCGGCCACAGTTCGGTTTCCATGATCAGGCCGAATTGCGGCTGGTAATGGCGCAAGAAACGCCGCATGGCCCAGGGCGTGTCATAGGGCAGGTAGATGCGTTCGACATCGTCGCCGAACAGCGCCTCCGAGGTTGCACGTCCGGTCGGCGTCATGTGGG
>JAUYSD010000110.1 GCA_030696505.1 Sulfuritalea sp.
CATCGCGCTGAGCGCCAATGCCCTGCCCGACGACATCGCGCAAGCGCTGCAAGCCGGGTTCTTCCGCTACCTGACCAAGCCGATCAAGATCGAGGAGTTCATGGAGGCCCTGGACACGGCATTCAAGTTCGCCGCGACACGAGCGGGCAGCGACGCCGGTCGCGCATGAGCCATGCCGCTGTGGGGCCGGCTTCAGCCGGCAGGGCGGACTGAAGTCCGCCCCACGGCGGAGCCGTCAGATCCGGCGTAGCGCGATGTAGCCGTGGCCGCCGCGGGCACCGGGATCGCACTCGGTGCGGCTGCCTTCGCCACCACCACCACCGCCGCCGAGCGTGCCGCGCTGCGGCGGCAATTCGCGCTGGTTGGGGCTTTCGCCGCCGCCGCCGCCGCCGGAGCCGACCGCGGTGGCGCCGCCGCCGCCGCCGGCGCCCGAGAGTTTGTCACTGGCGCTGACCGCACCTGCCGCACCGGCGGCCCCGGTGTAGCCCGAGGCGAGTTTGGCGCCGCCTGGCTCGGCCGCCACCATCGCGGTCGTGGCGGTTGCCGCAACCGCCGCGTCGCCGCCGCTGGTCTGGCCGACACCCGATCCGCCATGCCCATCCATCTTGCCGGCGGTTTTTTCATTTTGGGAGCGGCTGAGACGCTTGTAGCTGTCGGCCCCTGCCGTGCCCATGACGAGTTCGCCGCTCGCCACCCGAATCATGTTGCTGGGACTGCCCACCCATCCGGGGCCGCCGCCGAAACCGGCGCCCGGCAGGCAGGCCGTGCCCCCAGGTCCGCCGGCGCCCAGGGTGAGCTTGTAGGCGCCCTGACTCAGAACCACCGACGCCTGGGATTCCATCGCGCCGGCGCCGCCGCCACCACCGCCGCCGCCGACCTTGCCGCCATCGATGCGGGGGCGGCCCTGGAGGGTGCCGCCGGCCCCGCCGCCGCCGCCGTTGGCAAGGTATGCCGTGTATCGGCCGGCGACGAGTTGCGACGCCGACGCAGCGTCATTGCTGGCGTGCACGATCAGCAGGCACTGCTGATTGACGGCGCCGGCGACCTCGTTCCTCATCGTGAAAATGCCGCGTTCCTTGTCGTAATTGCTATCGAAGCAATTCGGCAAGTCGGATGTCGCGAGATGGGCTGAAGGCGGCACCGTGGTGCAGCCGGCGCCAAGGCCGGCGCCTACCAGCAGTGATAGAGCAAGCTTGTTGATGGTCATTGCAATTCTCCTTTTCGTTTGCGCTGCGGTCCGGGATGGGCCGGGTCGCGCTGCCCGGCCGTTGCGGCGCCGCGCCTGTGCTGTCGAACCATTACTCTCACGTCATCGTAGGACGGCGGCGCGACGCATTCCGTGCGCTGTCGTACAAAAGCTGCGTTGTCTTCCGGCCCGCGCCGATCGTGGGCTGGCGCACAGACCAGGCCTGCCGCGCGGCAGAAGATGGGGCAATGCGGGTGCCGATTGTCGCGGTGCCGTTGTCGCCGCCTTCGCCACCATGGAGCGTGAAATGAACAAGGAACAATTCGCCGGCATCCGCCTGCAACTGGCCGGAAAAATCAAGCAGATCTGGGGCGAATGGAGCGGCAATTCAAGGCAGGAAGCGGCTGGCAGGCGCGAGCAGGTCAGCGGCAAGGCACAGCAGGACAACGGCATCGCGTGCGAACAGGCCGACCGCCAGTTGAAGGATTTTCACGATCAACACCGTAACTGGTATTTCTAGGAGCCAAAAATGTACAAAAGAATTGTTCTAGGATTGTTCGCCCTGGCCGCATTGTTGCCGCTGCCCTTCGTCGCCAGCCAGGCCCAGGCCCAGCATGCGGCGTCGCGCGCCGAAGCCACCCGAATCGACGGCTTCGACGTCCGGCCGGTACGGCAGGCCGTCGCCGGCAGGGAACTCGACTTCACCCTTTACGGCAGCCCCGGTGGCACCGCGGCGGTACGCATCGGCGGCGCAACGGCGGGCCTGGTGCTGGTGGAAACCGAAGCCGGTGTCTACGAAGGCAGCTACACCATCCGCCAGCGCGACAAAATCACGGCCAGGAGCACCGCCACCGCCAATTTGCGGGTGGGCAACCAGGTCGCCAGCGCCATCCTCGACGAGCCGCTGATCGGCCGCGCCTATGCCAGGCGGGCCGGCGCCGGGCAACGCTACGCCAGCGGACCGACAATCGATCGCTTCGACGTGGGCAATCCTCCGCCCAGCCTGGTTCCGGGCGAAGACCTGAACCTGATTCTGTCCGGCAGCCCGGGCGGAGTCGCCAGCGCGACGATAGTCGGCGTCAAGGGCAAGGTCCTGCTCAACGAAATCCGCAGCGGCGTGTATGAAGGCACCCACATCATCAAGCGCCGCGACCGCGTTTCGGCGAACTCGACGGTGACTGCACATCTGCGCGTCGGCGAGCGGGAAACCAGCGCCGTGCTGGGCCAGTCGCTGGTGGCTGCTGCCGGCCAGCCGCCGCGTGCCCGGCAGGTCGCGCGCTGCCTCAATTGCGGCGTGATCGAGGCGATCAACCTGGTCGAGGTCAAGGGCGAAGGCAGCTATCTCGGCAAGATCGCCGGTGGCGTGGTCGGCGCGATGATCGGCAGCCAGGTCGGCCAGGGCCGGGGCACCACCGCGGCCGAGATCGCCGGCGCCGTGGGCGGCGCCGTTGCCGGCAACGAGATCGAAAAGCGCGTCAAGAAGACCACCCATTACGAACTGATCGTGCGTCTTCAGGACGGGGGC
>JAUYSD010000123.1 GCA_030696505.1 Sulfuritalea sp.
CAGCATCATGTCCACGGCGGCATGCGCTTCGTCGAGCTTCATCGCCACCACGACGCCCTTGCCGGCCGCCAGGCCGTCGGCCTTGATCACGATCGGCGCGCCCTCTGCATCGATGTAGGCATGCGCTGCCTTGGCATCGGCGAAGGTGCTGAATTTGGCCGTCGGAATGTTGTGCCGGGTCATGAAGCGCTTGGCGAAATCCTTCGAGCTTTCCAGCTGCGCGGCGGCCTTGGTCGGCCCGAAGATGCGCAGGTTGCGGGCGCGGAAGACATCGACGATACCGGCCGCCAGCGGCGCTTCGGGACCGACCACGGTGGCATGGACCTTTTCGCGCTGGACCCAGTCGGCCAGCGCGTTGATGTCGCTGAGCGGCAGGTTTTCCAGCTCATGCTCGCGTGCCGTGCCGGCATTGCCCGGCGCGACATAGACCTTCTGCAGACCCGGGGCCTGCGCCAGGCGCCAGGCCAGGGCGTGCTCGCGACCACCGGAACCGACCACCAGTATTTTCATTGCGCCTCCGCCGGGCCGCCCCAAGGAGCCGCAGCCAACCAGAGTGGAGCGGAGCGAACCGTTGTCGCCCCCTTTCCCGGAAAGGGGGTTGGGGGGATTGTTCTCATGGTCAATGCCGGAAATGGCGGAAGCCGGTGAACACCATGGCCAGATTCTGCTCGTCGGCCGCGGCGATGACTTCGGCATCGCGCACCGAGCCGCCGGGCTGGATCACGGCCGTGGCGCCGGCCTTGGCCAAGACGTCGAGACCGTCGCGGAAGGGGAAGAAGGCATCCGACGCGGCGACCGAACCGGCCACCGTGAGGCCGTTGTTCTCTGCCTTGATCGCGGCGATGCGGGCGGAATCGACGCGGCTCATCTGGCCGGCGCCGACACCGACAGTCATGGCATCCTTGCAGTACACGATGGCATTCGACTTCACATACTTGGCAATGCGCCAGGCGAACAGCAGGTCGCTCATCTCGGCCGGAGTCGGCGCACGTTTGGTCACCACCTTGATCTCGGCCGCGGTGATGCGCGCTTCGTCGGCGCTTTGCACCAGCAGGCCGCCACCGACACGCTTGTAGTCGAGGACGCCACTGACGCGCCCCATGGGGACAACCAGCACGCGCAGGTTCTGCTTGGCGGCGAACACGGCGCGCGCCTCGGCGGTGATCTCGGGGGCGATGATGACTTCGGCGAACTGGCCGGCCACGGCTTCGGCGGTGGCCTTGTCGATGGTTCCGATGAAGGCTATGATGCCGCCGAAGGCCGAGGTCGGATCGGTCTTGAAGGCCTTGCGGTAGGCCTCTTCAACGCTGCCGGCGGTTGCTACGCCGCAGGGATTGGCATGCTTGACGATGACGCAGGCGATCTCGCCGTCGAAGGCCTTGACGCATTCCCAGGCTGCATCGGAGTCGGCGATGTTGTTGTAGCTGAGTTCCTTGCCCTGCAGTTGCTGGTAGCTGGCGATGCTGCCGGGAACCACGAGGTTGCCACCGGTGGTTTCGCGGTAGAAGGCGGCCTGCTGGTGCGGATTCTCGCCGTAGCGCATGGTGTCCACCTTGTCGAAGGCCAGTTGCAGCCTTTCGGGGAACATGCCGGGCTTGTTGTTCTCGTCGAGCGAGGTCAGCCAGTTGGCGATCGCAGAGTCGTAGCGCGCGGTATGGGTGAAGGCTTTCTTCGCCAGGGCGAAGCGCGTCTTGTAGGACAGCGCGCCGCCGGCCTTGAGTTCTTCAAGTATCGGCGCGTAGTCCTCAGGATCGGTGACCACGCCGACGCCGCCCTGTTCATTGCCGTGATTCTTGGCCGCGGCGCGGACCATGGTCGGGCCGCCGATGTCGATGTTCTCGATCGCGTCGTCAAGCGTGCAGCCGGGCTTGGCCACCGTCTCGCGGAAGGGATAGAGATTCACCACCACCAGGTCGATCGGCGCGATACCGTGCTCGGCCATGACAGCCAGATGCTCGGGCAGGTCGCGGCGGCCGAGGATGCCGCCATGCACCTTGGGATGCAGGGTCTTGACGCGGCCATCGAGCATCTCGGGGAAGCCGGTGTAGTCGGAGACGTCGGTGACGTCGAGGCCGGCATCGCGCAACAGCTTGGCGGTGCCGCCGGTGGACAGCAGCTTGATGCCGAGCTGGGCCAGACCGCGGGCGAAATCCACCGTACCGCGCTTGTCGGAAACGCTGATGAGTGCCTGTGTGACTTTATTCATGAAAACCCCGGTTAGTCCAAAGTTAAATACATCGTCAAGCGCGCTGTGTCAGGTTCGAGCGTAGCGAGCCAAATAATAGCCTCCCCCGCGAGGGGGAGGATGGGAGGGGGCGGGTCCATTTGCCAGCTCGAGGCACAACGAAGCCAAGGTATCCGATAAAGCGGGGTGGTTCATCGAAGTCACGAGCGTTAAAGCAATTCGTGTTCGACCAGCATGCGGCGCAAGGTGCCGCGGCTGATGCCCAGCATGTCGGCGGCGATGGTCTGGTTGCCTGCCGCCTGCTTCATGACCACTTCCAGCATCGGCCGCTCGACGCACTTCAGCACCATGTCATAGACGGCATGCGGCGCCTGGCCGTCGAGATCGCGAAAATAGCGATTGAGGCTGCGACGCACGCAGTCATTGATTTCGCTGCTCATGCGGCCTTCATTTCCTGGTCGCGATCTTCGTAGCGCAACAGTTCGTTCGCTGCGGCGTGGCCGAGGAAGAACTCGTCGGCGGCGTCGAGCTGCTCGCCGACGGTCTGCAACTGATTCATCGCATGGCGGAAGTTGGCCGAACCGATCAGCCCCTTGGTGTACCAACTGATGTGCTTCCTGGCGATACGCACGCCGGTCACTTCGCCATAGAAACCGTAGAGCTCGGTCAGGTGGCCGCGCAGGATGCGGTGTATCTCTTCCACGCGCGGCGGTGCCAATTCCTGGCCGGTCGCCAGGAAATGTTCGATTTCGCGGAATAGCCAGGGCTTACCCTGCGCGGCGCGGCCGATCATTACGCCGTCGGCGCCGGTGTAGTCGAGAACAAAGCGCGCCTTGTGCGGCGTGTTGATGTCGCCATTGGCGATCACCGGAATATTCACCTGCGACTTGACCAGGGCGATCGTGTCGTATTCCGCCTCACCCATGTACTGGTCGGCGCGCGTGCGGCCGTGGATGGCGATGGCGCGGATGCCGGATTCCTCGGCGATGCGCGCGATGCGCGGCGCGTTCCGGTTGTCGCGGTTCCAGCCGGTGCGGAACTTGAGCGTCACCGGCGTATCCGGCACGGCCGCCACCACCGCTTCGAGGATTTTCGCCACCAGCGGCTCGTTCTGCATCAGGGCCGAGCCGGCCATGACGTTGCAGATCTTCTTGGCCGGGCAGCCCATGTTGATGTCGATGATCTGCGCGCCGTTGTCGGCGTTGTAGCGTGCGGCCTGAGCCATCATGGCCGGGTCGGCGCCGGCGATCTGTACCGAGATCGGATCGACCTCGCCCGCATGCTCGGCGCGGCGCCGGGTCTTGGCGCTGCCGTAGAGCAGGGAATTCGAGGTGACCATTTCGGAGACCGCGAGCCCCGCGCCGAGCTTTTTGCACAGCTGGCGGAACGGACGATCGGTGACCCCGGCCATGGGCGCGACAAACAGATTGTTGCGCAACTGAAAGCCGAGGAAGTCCATGTCGGGAAGGGAATGCGGTCGGGAAGGCCGCGATTTTAGCGCAAAGCGCACCGGTGGGAATCGAGGCTTTTTATTGAGATGTCGACATTCAGGGCCAGGCCCGTGCGCCAAAAATCATGCGTTTGGCGACGAAGTGGCGCAGCGGCGGCAGCAGGTCGAGAGCCAGCAGTCCGGCGCCCCGCGCATGCTTCAAGGGCCCAAAGTCGGAGCCGAAGCTGCCGATCAGGAGATCGGTGAAACCGATCGCGCCGCGCCGGTCGGCCTGCCTTCCGCGCGCATAGGCGGCGAGCACCGCGGGCGCCCCCGGATCGGCGGCCGCCCCCAGAATCTGGGCGAGTTCCCAGATGTCGCGCAGGGCCAGGTTGAAGCCCTGCCCGGCCACCGGATGCAAGGTCTGCGCGGCATTGCCGAGCCATACCTGACGGGCGCCGACCGTCTCCGCACGGTAACGCAGGCCGAGCGGATAGGCGGTGCGCGGACTGGCGGAAGTGAAGCGGTGACGCGTGCCGAAGCGCTGTTGCAGCAGCGCGAGAAAGCCCGCATCGTCTTGCGCCATGACTCCGGCCAGGATCTCGTCGGCACAAGTCAGCACCACGGCGTAGTCTCTACCCAGCGGCAGCAAGGCGACCGGACCTTCGCCGGTGAAGCGCTCCCAGGCGACATTGCGATGCGCTGCGGCGACGCCGACCGTGCACAGCACGGCGTGCTGGCCGTAGTCGCGCCGCTTGCCGGCAGCGGAATCGACGGCGCCCTCGGCAAACGCGGTGAGCGCGAAACCTGCCGTGTCCTCAGCACCAACTCTCTTGTTGTCGCGATAGGCGATGCCGGCGGCGCTCACAGCGGCGTCGAGGGCGGCAATCAGATCGCTCGCCGCGATCACCCAGCCCAGCGCCGGCAGATCGAGGTCCTCGGCGCGCAGGCGGCTGCGGCCGAAGCCGCCGCGCTGCGAGATGTGTATGGTGGCGATCGGCGTCGCACTCAGTCCGGACCAGACGCCGAGCCAGTCGAGTATCTGTCGCGCCCCATCGGACAGCGCCAGCACGCGCGCATCGTGGCGCACGGCGGCACGGGCGCGGGCCTCGAAGATTTCGGCACCGATGCCGTGGAGTTTCAGCGCCAAAGCCAGCGCCATTCCAGCGGGACCCCCACCGACAATGGCAACCTGAAGATTGCCATTGTCGGTGGGGGTCCCTGATGGACTATCCCCCCGGCCCCCTTTCCCGGGAAGGGGGGGCGCCAGCGCCCCCCCTGGCAGCGCCCCCCCTGGGGAAATTGACTGGCTATCCCCCCAGCCCCCTTTCCGGGAAAGGGGGTGCCCGGTCAGGCTCGCTGCGCTCGCAGATGATTCAGTTGTCACGTGCGTCCCGCATCAGAGCTTCGATGTCGGCGATGGTTTTCGGCGCGGCGAGGGTGATGATTTCGCAGCCATCGGCCGTCACCACGGCGTCGTCCTCGATGCGCACGCCGATGTTCCAGAAGGCCTCGGGCACGTCGTCGGCCGGGCGGATGTAGCAGCCAGGCTCGATGGTCAGCACCATGCCCGGCGCCAGCGGCGCCCAGTGCTCGCCTTCCTTGTACTCGCCGGCGTCGTGCACGTCCTTGCCCAGCCAGTGGCTGGTGCGATGCATGAAGAAGCGTTTGTAGCTTTCGGATTCGATCACGGCATCGAGCGGCCCGGGCAGCAGCTTGAGGTCGATCATGCCCTGGGCCAGTATCTTCAGCGCCGCCTCGTGCGGCTCGACGAAGGTGGCACCGGGGCGCACCGCGGCGATCGCCGCGGCCTGCGCGGCCAGCACCAGCGCGTAGACATCGGCCTGCGGCCCGCTGAAGTGGCCGCTGACCGGAAAGCTGCGCGTGATGTCGGAGGCATAGCCGTCGAGCTCGCCGCCGGCGTCGATCAGCAGCAGATCGCCGTCGCGCAAAATCTGGTCGTTGCCGACGTAATGCAGCACACAGGCATTCGCCCCGCCGGCAACGATCGAGGTGTAGGCCGGGTACTCGCAACCGTGACGACGGAATTCGTGCAGCAGCTCGGCCTCGACTTCGTACTCGAAGCGGCCCGGCGCGACGAATCGCATGGCGCGGATGTGGGCGCCGGTGGAAATCTCGGCGGCGCGACGCATCACCGCAAGCTCGGTCGCGTCCTTGACCAGGCGCATGGTGTCGAGTTCGGCACGCACGTCGCGGATCGTGGCCGGGGCGCGCTTGCCGGTCCGGCTCTCGGCGCGCAGCTTGTTCAGCGCGGTGGCGATGCGGCCATCCCAGCCGGCATCGTGGCCGATGGAATACCAGAGGGCCGGCTGATCCGTCAGCAGTTCCGCCAGCTTGGCGTCGAGTTCGCCGACGGCATGCGCGGCATCGAAGCCGAATACCTCGCGGGCGCCGTCGGGGCCGTGGCGAAAGCCGTCCCAGATTTCCCGCTCGAGATTCTTCTCGCGGCAGAACAGGATCGATTGCGGCGCCGCATCGCCGCGACCCACCGCGATCACCAGCACCGCCTCCGGCTCGATGAAGCCGCTCAGGTACTGGAAATAGCTGTCGGCGCGATAGGGGAACTGCGTGTCGCGGTTGCGCGTCTGCTCGGGCGCGGTGGGGATCACGGCGAGGCCGCCACCGCCGCGCGCCATGCGCTCGATCAGCAAGAGTCGGCGCTGGCGATACGCCGCGTAGGGAGTCTCGACGGGAAGTAGCGCAGTATCCATCGATTGATTATATGTCCCCGCGCGCAGGCGTCGGGGACGGTACCTCATGGTGGGACAGCGAGCGCAGTTCCTGGTCCAGTTCCGCCAGACGTTGCGGGGTGCCGACATCGACCCAGCGGCCGCCGTGAAGTTCCCCGGAGACGCGCCGCCCACCCATTGCCGCGCGCAGCAGCGGCGCCAGTTTCGCCGGCTGGCCGCGCTCCATGGCGGCAAACAACTGCGGCGAATAGATGCCGATGCCGGAAAAGGTGAACACCGGTGCGCCAGCCGCAGGCGCCGTGATGTCGGCGCCGACTTCCCGTCCGCGCAGCAAGAAGTCGCCCTGCGGATGTTGCGGCGGATTCGGCACCAGCACCAGGTGCGCCAGATCGCCGTGGCCGAGCGCAGCTGTGGCACGCCTCAGGTCCCAGTCGCACCAGATGTCGCCGTTGATCACCAGGAAAGGCTCGTCCTCACCCAGCAGCGGCAGCGCGTTGGCAATGCCGCCGGCGGTCTCCAGCGCGCCTTCGGGTTCGGGCGAATAGCGGATCGACAGGCCCCAGCGCGCGCCGTCGCCCAGCGCCGCCTCGATCTGCGCACCCAGATGGGCGTGGTTAATCACCACCTCGCGCAGTCCGGCCTTGGCCAGGCGCTCCAGATGCCAGACGATCAGCGGCTTGCCGCCGACCTGCAACAGGGGTTTTGGGGTGAAATCAGTGAGCGGTCTCATCCGCTCACCTCGCCCTGCAGCCAAGATCATTGCCTTCATGGGGCGCGGACCAACTGACTACCCACGACGAGTCCCGAGGCTCCCCGCGTCCATCGTGTAGCCCAGCACGGTGACCTTGTCCTCGACCCGGTCGAGCAGCTTGCGCAGCGGCGAAAGTTCGCCGTAGCGCTCGCAGGCCTTGCGCAGATAGCGCGCCACCAGCGGCAGATCCTTGAGATAGCCATCCTTGCCGTCGCGGTGGTAGAGCCGGGCGAAAATGCCCAGCACTTTGACATGCCGCTATACGCCCATCCATTCGTAGTCGCGGAAAAATTCGCCGAAATCCGCGGCGACCGGCAGTCCGGCCTTGCGCGCCTGTTCCCAGTAGCGGACCAGCCAGTCGAGGGCGAGGTCCTCGTCCCACTCGATATAGGCATCCTTCAGCAGCGAAACCATGTCATAGCTGAGCGGGCCATACACGGCATCCTGAAAATCGATGATGCCGGGATTGCCGGCGCCGTCGATCTGCATCAGGTTGCGCGAGTGATAGTCGCGATGGACGAAGACCTTCGGCTCGGCCAGATTGACGGCGAGGATGCGCCCGAATACGTTTTCCAGAGCCTGTCTCTCGCTGTCCGCGAGAACTATTCCGTGGTGCTTGGCGAGAAACCATTCGGGGAACAGATCGAGCTCCCGCCGCAACAGCGCCGCGTCATAATCGGGCAAGGCGCCGGGGCGGCTCGCCAGCTGGATTTTCACCAGCGCGGCAACCGCATCGGCATAGAGCGGGGCGGCATTGTCGGCGTCGAGTGCCTGCAGGTAGGTTGCATCGCCGAGGTCCGACAACAGCAGGAAACCGCGCTCGAGGTCTTGCGCCAGAACCTCGGGGACATGGGCTCCGGCCGCCAGAAACAACTGCTGCACATGCAGCCAGGGCCGGCAGTCCTCGTTGGCCGGCGGCGCATCCATGACGATGCGCGTCGTGCCGTCGCTCAGCCTGGCACGAAAATAACGGCGAAAACTGGCATCGGCCGAGGCCGGCGTCAGCGTGAAACCGTGCCCCGGCCACATCGCGGCCAGCCACGTCCTGATCTGTTCCTGACGTTCCATAGGCAAGATGCGGGGAAAGGCGCAAAAGCTTGATCGG
>JAUYSD010000132.1 GCA_030696505.1 Sulfuritalea sp.
ACGGGGGTGACCATGCTTGCTCGCTGCGCTCGACATGGGCATGTCAGTGGGTGGTGCCAAGGTAGGCCTCGATGACTTTCGGGTTGCTGCGCACCGCCTCGGGCACGTCCTCGGCGATCTTTTCACCGTAGTCGAGCACGGCGACGCGGTCGCAAAGGCCCAGCACCAGCTTGACGTCGTGCTCGATCAGCAGCACGGTCAGGCCGTCGCGGCGCAAGCCTTCGATCAGGCCGCGCAGCGCCGCGGTTTCGGTTGCGTTCATGCCGGCGGCCGGTTCGTCGAGCGCCAGCAGCTTCGGCTCGGTGGCCAGCGCGCGCGCGATTTCGAGTCGGCGCTGGTCGCCATACGACAGGTGGCGCGCGAGGTCGTCGGCGCGATCGGCGATGCCGACGTAATGCAGCAGCTCGGCGGCAGAGCGGCGGATCGCGGCTTCCTCGGCGCGCTCGGCGCGGGTGCGCAGGATGGCCTGGATGACGCCGGCCCTGGTGCGCAGATGGCGGCCGACCATGACGTTCTCCAGCGCGGTCATGTTGCCGAACAGGCGGATGTTCTGGAAAGTGCGCGCGATGCCTGCCGCGGCCACCGCGTGCGGGCTTTCCAGATTCAACGGCGCGCCGGCGAACAGCACCTCGCCGCCGTCGCGCGGATAGAGCCCGGTGAACACGTTGAACAACGTGGTCTTGCCGGCGCCGTTGGGCCCGATCAGGCCGTAGATTTCGCCGTTGTTGATGGTCAGCGAAACATCCTTGAGCGCCTGCACGCCGCCGAAGCGCTTGGCGATGCCGCGGGCCTCCAGGAGCACGGCGCTCAAGCGCGGTTCTCGCTCATTTCGCGCCGGTGCCGCGTTTCCGGCCAGAGGCCGGCCGGGCGGAAGCGCATGGTCAGCACCAGCGCGGCGCCGAACACCAGCATGCGCAGCACTTCGGGGTCGATCAGCAGCTTGCCGAACAGCGCGATCTGCGCCGGCTCGACGGTATAGCGCAGCAGTTCGGGGACGAAGGAGAGCAGCACGGCGCCGGCGATCACGCCCCAGATGTTGCCCATGCCGCCCAGCACCACCATCGACAGCACCATGATGGATTCGTTGAGGACGAAGCTTTCCGGGCTGACGAAGGTCTGCATCGCGGCGAACATGCCGCCGGCGATGCCGCCGAAGGAGGCGCCCATGGCGAAGGCCAGCAGCTTGATGTTGCGCGTGTTGATGCCGCTGGCCTTGGCCGCGATCTCATCCTCGCGGATGGCGACCCAGGCGCGGCCGATGCGCGAATCCTGCAGGCGCCGGTTGATGACGATGACGCCCAGCAGCACCAGCATCAGCAGGTAGTAGTACTTGATCGGGCCGCTGAAGACCAGCCCGGCGAAGGTGTCGCTGCCGGCGAAGTTCACCGGCCCGATCTGGAACGAGTCGATGCGGCTGATGCCCTTGGGGCCGTTGGTCAGGTTGATCGGCGAAGACAGATTGTTCATGAATATGCGCACGATCTCGCCGAAGCCCAGCGTGACGATCGCCAGGTAATCGCCGCGCAGGCGCAGGGTCGGCGCCCCCAGTATGACGCCGGCAAGGCAGGCGACGGCGGCGCCGAGCGGCAGGATCACCCAGAACGGCAGGTGCAGCCCGAAATGCGGCGAGGCCAGCAGCGCATAGACATAGGCGCCGACCGCATAGAAGGCCACGTAGCCGAGGTCGAGCAGGCCGGCGAAGCCGACCACGATGTTGAGCCCGAGCGAGAGCAGCACGAACAGCACGGCGAAGTTGGTGATGCGCACCCAGGCCGTGCCGGCCGAAGCCAGCACGAAGGGCAGGGCGATCAGCGCGACGGCGATCAGTGCCAGGCCGAAACGTTCTTTCGCAGTGCTCATGGTTTCTCTAGGCTCTCTCGGAAACCCGTTCGCCGAGCAGGCCGGAGGGGCGGAACACCAGCACCAGGATCAGCATCAGGAAGGCGAACACTTCCTGGTAGTTGCTGCCGAACAGCACGAAGTGGGCGCCGTCGGCACAGCGTTCGCCCATCCAGCCGATGCCTGCGCCGGCGCCGGGCCAGCGGCAGAGGTCGGTGAGGTCGCCGACGTAGCCGGTGCCGAGCGCTTCGACCAGGCCGAGCAGGATGCCGCCGAGCATGGCGCCGGCGATGTTGCCGATACCGCCCAGCACCGCCGCCGAGAAGGCCTTGAGGCCCAGGCTGAAGCCCATCGTGTAATGCGCGATGCCGTAGTAGCTGCCGTACATGACGCCGGCGACGGCGCCGAGCCCGGCGCCGATGACGAAGGTGGCGGCGATCACCCGGTCGGCGTTGATCCCCATCAGGGCGGCGACATGGACGTTCTCGGCGGTGGCGCGGATCGCGATGCCGAAGCGCGTGCGATAGACGAACCATGAGAGGCCGGCCATCATGGTCAATGACAAGGCGATGATGGCGATCTGCACGCTGCTGATCGCCGCGCCGCCTATGGCGAACACGCGGTTGTCGATGATTTGCGGAAAGGCCAGCGGGTTGCGGCCCCAGACCAGCAGGGCCAGGTGCTGCAGGATGATCGACATGCCGATCGCGGTGATCAGCGGCGCCAGGCGCGGGGCGTGGCGCAAGGGGCGATAGGCCGCGCGTTCCAGCAGATAGCCCATGACCATGCAGGCCGGAATCGCCGCGATGACGCCGGCCAGCACGATGACCAGCGGCGGCAGGCTGCTGCCGGCCAGCGCGCTGATGACCGAGAAGGCCACCATGGCGCCGATCATGACGACTTCGCCATGGGCGAAGTTGATCAGTTGTATGACGCCGTAGACCATGGTGTAGCCGAGCGCGACCACGGCATAGACGCTGCCGGTGGTGAGGCCGTTGATGATCTGCTGCAGCAGGATGTCCATGGTCGGGAAGCGCTCACAAAAACGGGGAAGGCGCTAAGCGTCTTCCCCGTTGGTGGCGAGCGGCGGCAGCTTACTTGGCTGGAGCTGGTGCCGGAGCTGGAGCCGGAGCAGGTGCGGCGGGTGCCGCCGGAGCCGCGGCCGCTGCGGGCGCTGCAGCAGCGGGTGCCCCGGCTGCAGGAGTCGCCGCTGGCGCCATGGCGGCCGGAGCCGGCGCGGAGAGTGCGGCGTACTCGTCGAGGGTCAGCGACTTGCCGCTCTTGAGAATGGCGACCGGCGTGATCTTGCCGTCCTTCAGCGTGAAGATCGTCATCTCGGCATCCTTGCGGTCGCCCTTTTCGTCGAACTGGATGTTGCCGCTGGCGCCGTTGTGGTTGCTCGCCGCGAGTGCCGGCAGGTATTTCGCCGGATCGGCCGAATCGGCCTTCTTCATCGCAGCGATCAGCAGGTTGGCGGCGTCGTAGGTGAAGGGCGAGTAGAGGATCGGATCGACTTTGAACTTGGCCTGGTAGGCGTCGAGGAATTTCTTGCCCGCGGCCTGCACCGGGATGCCGGCCTGCGAGCAGAGCAGGCCTTCCGCGGCCGGGCCGGCGAGTTCGGCCATCTTGTCGGTACAGGCGCCGTCGCCGAAGGCGAACACGGCGGTGATCTTGAGTTCGCGCGCCTGCTTGATCAGCGGGCCGGCGGTGGCGTCCATGCCGCCGTAGAACACCGCATCGGGGCGCTTACCCTTGAGCTTGGTCAGCACCGCCTTCCAGTCCACGGTCTTGTCGGTGCCCTTCTCGCGCGGCAGAACCTTGATGCCGGCGGCCTTGAGCGTCTTCTCGACTTCGTTGGCGAGGCCTTCGCCGTAGGCTGTGGCGTCGTCGATCACGGCGACGGTCTTCGGCTTGTTCTGGCCGACAAGGTAGTTGGCCACGGCCGGGCCCTGCTGGTCGTCACGACCGACCACCCGGAATACTCCCTTGAAGCCCTGTTCGGTCAACGCGGGATTGGTCGCGGAGCCGGACACCATCGGCAGGCCGGCGCCGTTGTAGATGGCCGAGGCGGGAATCGTGGTGCCGGAATTCAGGTGGCCGAC
>JAUYSD010000137.1 GCA_030696505.1 Sulfuritalea sp.
GCCGTCGAATTCGGCCGCAAGGTGCTGTATTCGGGCGATCGTCCGCGGTTCATAGAGTTGGAAGAAGATCTGAAGGCGCGCAAGGGAAGGTGAGCAACGCGTCCCATCCTGTTCAGGCTGCCGCATGAGCGACGATACCCAGCAACCGATAGTAGTCAAGAGAATCAAGAAAGGCGGCGCCGAGGGCCACGGTGGCGCCTGGAAGATCGCTTACGCCGATTTCGTCACGGCGATGATGGCCTTCTTCATGCTCATGTGGCTCCTGGGTTCGACCACACAGGGCGACTTGCTGGGTATCGCCAATTTCTTCCAGAATCCGCTCAAGGTCTCCATGGCCGGCGGATCGGGCTCGGGCGATTCGTCGTCAGTCATCAAAGGGGGCGGCAAGGACCTGACGGCATCGCACGGTCAGGTCAAGGCGGGAGATATCGAGGCGCCGAAGAAGATCATCAATCTGCAGAAACTGAAGGCCGAGTTCGAAAAGGCCGAGCAGGCCAAGCTTGCCGGGCTCAAAGGCGACCTGGAAACCCTGATCGACGCCAATCCGACCCTCAGACAGTTCAAGAACCAGTTGCTGCTCGATTTGACCAGCGAGGGATTGCGCATCCAGATCGTCGATGAGAAGAACCGGCCGATGTTCGATCTGGCCAGTTCGGAAGTGAAACCCTATACGCGGGTGATCCTTCGCGAAATCGGCAAGACCCTCAACAAGGTCGAGAACCATATCAGCCTTTCCGGCCACACCGACGCCACGCCTTTCGCCGGCGGCGCGCGCGATTTCAGCAACTGGGAACTGTCGACCAATCGTGCCAACGCTTCGCGCCGCGAACTGATCGCGGGAGGGATGCTCGATACGAAGGTCATGCGCGTCGTCGGTCTGGCGTCGACGGTACTGTTCGACAAGCAGGATCCCTACAATCCGATCAACCGCCGCATCAGCATTGTGATCATGAACAAGCGTACCGAGGATGCGATTCTGGCCGACGGCAAAGTGGTCGAAGTCGAGAACGCAGAGGGACTCAACGGCGGTGTGCTCGGTTCCCCGCCGGCGGCCCCTGTGGCGCGTTGATTTGCGTTGCGCGGCGCATGCAGGCGCATCGACCGAGTTCCACCAGTAGATTGGATACCTGTGCATGATTGATCCCCTCCAAGACACCGATCGCCGCACCAATCCGCATTTGCGGACTGTATTCGTCGAAGCCTATGAAGTGCTTCGGCCATTCTTCGATCAAGCCAATACCTGGGGCGGGCAGACCCATGAGCACCTGGCCTATCGCGCGCTGCACGAACAGTTGCCCACACTGACGCCCCATGATGTTTTCGTGCTGGTGAGCGCGGCGAAGCGCGTCTTTCATTCCGGTGAACATCCGGCGAAACCCTAGGCGGTGCGACCGTAGCGGTGATGCGGCGGCGTCAGATATTCCGCATGAATTCGTGCGCAATTCAGAGCTCCGGCGAGAGCCTTTTGTTAGTATTGCGCCATGTCGGCCTATCGCCTCGTACTGGAATCCCTTCCGCGATCACAGCCTTGCCTCGTGATCCGCAGGGTGAGTACCGGACCGAAGCTGGAGCGGCCAAGCTCTGCAGGCGCAAATCCGGCCCTTGCGGCCTGGTCCTGGCTGGAACGGGGTGTGCGAAAACACCAGTGGGTGTTCGGTCATGATTGATCTCGCAGCCCTGGACTTGCGGACCTATATTCTTGTTGCACTCGTTCTGGTCGCTGTCTATCTGGCCTATTCCTTGCTGCCACTGATGCGCCTGGGCAGAAGGCTGCACAGGCCTGCGGAAACACGGGCCGATACCGCATACTTCGGTCTTGCCGACGAGCCCGTCAGGCCCGCGACGGACCCGCTGGCGACAAGGCTGGAGCCGGCCCTCGGTCCAGCAGCAGCCTATGGTCAAGTCTTTGGAGAGAGCTTGCCCGGAGCCTCGCCGGCAATGTTTGCGCAGGAACTTGCCCAGTCGAATGTCGAACTCGAGCTCAAGCGCCTGCGGCGCGAGGTGGAGCAACTGCGCGCAGACATGAACGAGATGGCCGAGGAATTGAGGCAATTGAAATCCACGCGAAATATTTCGCCGCTCTATCACGAAGCCATGACGCTGGCGCAGCACGGCGAGCCTGCCGAGGGGATTGCCGCACAATGCGGAATTTCGATCGGCGAGGCGGAACTGGTGGCGGCGCTGGCGCGCAGCAAGCGCGAAGGCGGGTTTGACGATGCAGATGACGACCGCGGCAACGAGTCCGGGCGCTGAATTGGAAAAGGGCACCATGGAAGATTTGATGGCAGACGACGAGGCACTGAAGAAGCGCCTGATCAAGCGGATCGGGCTGGCGGCAGTCATTTTGGCCTGCTTGGCGGCGACGCTCGTGGTATTCGACAGCATCAATGCACCGCTTCCGGTGCCGGAGAAACTGCCGCCACGGTCGGCACCAGCGGCGGCAGCCACGCCTGCACCCAGCGAGGTGCCACCCGTGGTGAAGCTGGAGGACGCGGTGCCGGAACGTAGTGCCGCAGCGGCGTCGGCGCCGCTCGAGCCTCTACCGGATGAAAAGCCCCTGACCAAGCCGGCGACAGGGCAGTTGGCGACGCTGCGCCCGTCCGCACCGGGCGCGCTCCCGCCCTATCGCCCGCAGGCTGCTGCCGAATCGGTGCATATCCCGCCCTCATCGCCAGGGGCTGTTGCGGTGCGAGGGCCGCCGCCAGCGACGCACACGAACTCCATGTCGGCCGTGCGCCCATTCGGTTTGCAGCTCGGCGTTTTCAGCAATCTCGACAATGCCGAAGAATTGCGCGCCAGACTCGAAAAACATGGGATTCCCGCGACTATCGAGGCGCGGGTGCGCGCCGGCCCTTTTGCCACGCGAGCCGAAGCCAACGCCGCCCGCGCCAAGCTGCAGGAGCTAGGAATCAAGGACAGTCTGCTGATTGCCGTGAAGGATCACAAGGCGCCTTGAGCAAGGCTCGTCCGCACGCGGAGATCATCAGCTTTCCGCGCGGCGACCGTTGCGCTTTGGCCGTAGCCAATGGCAGGGAGGCAAAGCGCTCAGGCCGGGTCTGTCGGTTGGGGGTCCGCGGGCGGTGTCGCCAGATTCATCAATGCCTCCGCCGTCGTTTCGTCTACGTCGAGCCGGCGCACCAGGGTTTCCTGGCTGATGTGCAGCAATTCGCGGATGGCCTTGAAGTCGTCGGGCAGCGCCGCATCGGTCCAACCGTTATCGGAATGGCGGGCAAGATCGACCGCCAGCTTGACATTGCGCACACGCGGATGTTCCGCCTTTCGATGATCGAGCAGTTGCGCCAGCAGGGCGGGCAGACGCCAGGACTCCGTCAGCGCGAGCTTGAGCCGATACAGAGGTACGCCGTAGATTTCTTCCTGGATCGTCGCCGAGCGCGTGTGGGGATTTGCGCGCTGCGCCGCACGGACTTCCAATGCCATTTTCGGCGCGAAGAGCCACATCATCAGCTCGGCGACGTCATGCAGCAAGGTGGCGAGCGTGATTTCGTCGACATCCATGTCGCGGCGCAGGATCGCCCATTCATGCGCCCAGTGGGCAGCCCGCCGCGCACGGCGGATGGCGTTGAGCAAACCGAGCAATGCTTGCGGGTAGTCCTTCAGGCGATCTTCCGCGATGGGGAGATTCTGGAAGTGGCGAAAGAACGGAGTGATGCCGATCATCATGATCGCGCGCTCTATCGTGGTGATGTCGGTCGTCTGTCGCTCCCGCCGATGCGTCCCTATGTACTCGAGAACGCGCAAGGTCAGCAGTGGATCGAGGAGAATCACGCGTGCCAGCGCGCGTCCGTTGGTGTCGTCCTCATGTTCGCGCAGTCGCTCGATTTCGTTTACCGAATGCCTCAGTACCGGCAGTTCCGCCCGAGCGAAAAATGCCAGCCAGTCATCGACTTCGGATAGCCGCTGTGGGTTCATCTGCGTGCTCGTATGTTCATTTGCCAATGTTAGTCGGCCAATTTAACAGTGTCGCGTGGTATTTCGAATCTTGCCGGAAATAGTACCTGCTATCAGTGACAGAAAGCGACAAATCGTTGTCGGGCCAACTTGACGAGCAAAATGGAGTGCCGTGTCGTGTTCCATCGATCTGAAGCGATGCATGCGCAATATCGGGCACGTCTCATGCAAAGCAATGCTTCATTTGTCGGCAGGAGTCGAAATTGATTATTCAGGAGCGCGATCCGCGTACAAGAATTGCCGTTTGTCGGCAATTCTTGCCGATCCCGATCGATGCGAAAGGACTGTCTGGGTGATCGGAATCCACGGAAAGACAAAGTGCTAAGTGGGCAATCTGTGTCGGGATGGGGCAATTCACAGCCTCGTCCGGTGGTTTGGTCGTTATCCTGGCGTGACCGTGGGCGAGATCGCCGCGCGGTCCGTACGAGACTTGCGGATGAGTGGCTGAAGAAGCAGCATGGCGTCAACCAAGCAATGCAAAGGAACGGAACATGTCTGAACCTCCCCGGATTCCACCGATATATGTAACCCAACCGCTATTGCCTCCTCTGGACGAGTTCATTCCGTATCTTCAGCAGATTTGGGACAGCAAATGCCTCACCAACAACGGCCCCTTTCATCAGCAGTTCGAACAGGCCTTGTGCGACTATCTGGGCGTCAAGCATGTCGCCTTGCTGACCAGTGGCACGGTGGCACTCATCACGGCCCTGCAGGCCTTGCGGATTACGGGGGAGGTCATTACGACCCCCTACTCGTTTGTGGCAACCGCCCACTCGCTGCTGTGGAACGGCATCAAGCCAGTCTTCGTGGATATCGATCCGGTGTCGCTCAACCTGGATCCGGCGCGTATCGAAGCAGCCATTACCCCGCAGACCACCGCCATCCTGCCGGTGCATTGCTATGGGCATCCCTGCGACGTGGAGCGTATCGAGAAGATTGCCGACAATTACGGACTGAAAGTCATCTACGATGCCGCTCACGCCTTCGGTGTACGGCACCGCCACGGTAGCGCGCTCAACCACGGCGACTTGTCGGTGCTGAGCTTTCACGCTACCAAGGTATTCAATACATTCGAAGGCGGCGCCATTGTCTGTCACGATGCCAAGACCAAGCAGCGCATTGACCACCTCAAGAACTTCGGCTTTGTGGATGAAGTGACCGTGGTAGCTCCTGGTATCAACGGCAAGATGAGCGAGATCAACGCGGCATTCGGTATCCTGCAGCTGCAAGGGATTGACGAGGCGCTGCAAAAGCGCCGGGCCATCGACGAGCGCTATCGCAGTGCCCTGGCCGGAGTTGCCGGCATCCGTTGCATTGCGGCGACTGCGGGCGAGGGATCCAATTACGCCTACTTCCCGATTCTGGTGCAGCCAGACTATCCGCTCAGTCGTGATGACCTGTACGTGAAAATGCAGGAGCATGGCATTTTTGCGCGGCGATATTTTTATCCCCTGATCAGCGATTTCCCGATGTATCGGGGAATGCCGTCGGCGGCACACGCGAATCTGCCGGTGGCGAAAAAGCTCGCGGAACAGGTAATTTGCCTCCCGATCTATCCCGACCTGTCCTTCACCGACGTGGATCGCGTCGCCGGGTTGATCGCATCCAGAGCATGAAGACGCGCAAGGTTGCGGTCATGCAGCCGTACTTCCTTCCCTATATTGGCTACTTCCACCTGATAAAGGCAGTCGACTTGTTCATTGTCTACGACAATATCAAGTACACCAAGAAAGGCTGGATCAATCGCAATCGCATACTGCGAGACGGAGCCGCCGCGATGTTCACCCTGCCCATGAAGGCCGACTCCGATTCCCTTGACATCCGTCAGCGGGTGCTGGCTGAGGATTTCAGAGGCGAAAAACTGCTCAGACAATTGGCCGGCACCTATCGCCGCGCGCCGTATTTCGACGATGCCATGGTGTTGGTGCATCGAATCCTGGTTCATGAAGACAGGAACCTGTTCGGCTTTCTCCATCACTCGATTGTCGAAACCTGCCGGTATCTCGGATTGAATACCGAGATCCGGATATCTTCCGAGCTCGGTATCGACCGCAGTCTTGCGGGGCAGGACAAGGTTCTCGCCCTATGCCAAGCCGTCGGCGCCACAACCTACGTCAATGCCATCGGCGGCACGGAGTTGTACTCGGCGGCCGATTTCAGCGCACAAGGCGTCGAGCTGAAGTTCGTGAAGTCGAGGCCGTGCGAATATCATCAGTTCGGCGGTGTCTTCGTGCCCTGGCTTTCCATCGTCGACGTGATCATGTTCAATCCGAAAGCCACCGTTGCGGCCATGCTTGATGGATTCGATTTGACATGAAAGCCGATTTTCTTGTAACGGTTTGCGCATCGGGCGGAGGTGGAAACTTCGAGGCCGTGGTCGAGGCCCAGGAAGCGCAGGGTTACCGAGTCAACCTGTTGATCGTCGATCGCGAGTGCGGCGCCATCGACAAAGCGGACAAACATCGAATCCCCTGCAAGCAGTTGAATCGGGCCTTGCCGAACTCGGAGTTGCTCCGGGAGATGGATCGGGCGATACCCGACGACACGGACCTGGTTGTCTTGGCGGGCTTCTTTCCGATCATCAGCGCCGAGCTTTGCCGCAAATGGGCCGGCAGGATGATCAATACCCATCCGTCGCTGTTGCCTCGACACGGCGGCAGGGGAATGTACGGCGTTCGGGTACAGGAGGCGGTGCTGGCCAGCGGTGATGCCATGGCGGGGTGCACCGTGCATTATGTGGATGAGCGCATCGACGGAGGCGAAATCATCCTGCAACAAGCCGTCGCAGTAAACGCTCAGGAAACTGCCTGGGAACTGGGCGGAAGGATCTTCATCGAGGAAAATCGGCTTTTGGTCCAGGCCATCGGCCTGATCATGCGGAAATGCGGAGAACCGAATGTTTAAGTGGAGAAAACTGGGGCTGCTGTTGGAACCGTCCACGCTCGCCGGGAAACCGGAATGGTTCAACGAGTTCGCCCAGGCGCCCAATTCGATACTCTTTGACAAGTTTGTCCGCGTCTATTTTTGCTGCCGCCCGCAAGCCGATGCAGCGGGGCAGTATGTCAGCTACTGCACTTACGTGGATCTGAACCGAAACAACCTGTTCGAGATCGTCAGCATGGCGCCCAAGCCGGTCCTGGCTTTGGGCGAATTGGGTAGTTTCGACGAGTTCGGCACCTACCCCGTTTCGACGATTCGGGACGGCGCGGACATCCTCGCCTGCTATGGGGGCTGGACGCGTTGCGAGTCAGTGCCTTTCAACGTTTCGCTGGGCATGGCGAGGAGCACCGACGGCGGCAATAGCTTTGTAAAGCTCGGCCCGGGGCCGGTGTTGTCGCATTCCCTGGACGAGCCCTTCGTCGTTACTTCGCCAAAGATACGGAAATATGGCAACACATGGTTTCTGGCCTACACCGCCGGCAGGAAATGGATGATCGCCGACGGCCGTCCGGAAGTGGTCTACAAGCTGCGCATGGCGCATTCGACGGACGGGATCAACTGGACGCGGCTCGACCGTGACATCATTCCCGACCGGCTGGGCAAGGACGAGGCGCAGGCTTGTCCGGACATATTTTTCTGGAATGGCAAATACCACATGTTCTTCTGCTACCGCCAGGCCACCGATTTTCGTTTCAGTCGCGAGCGGACTTACCGCATCGGCTACGCCTGTTCCAGCGACATGCTGAACTGGGTCCGGGATGACTCGAAGGCCGGCATCGAAGTTTCGGACGAGGGGTGGGACAGCGAGATGGTCGCTTACCCCCATGTGTTCGAACTCGATGGCGCGATCTACATGCTCTATCTGGGCAACCAAGTCGGCAGGTATGGGTTCGGGCTGGCCAAACTGGAAGGAACGCTGGACTGATGAAGTGGCAAAAGCTCGGCTTGATATTCGATCCGTCGCAACATGACCTCGGACCCGATATCGTCGGATATGCGCAAGGGCCCCAGGCACTGGTATTCGACGATTTCGTGCGGATCTATTTTTCGGCTCGAAGACAATCGGCGAACGGCAAATACGTCAGCAGTATCCGCTTCGTCGATTTCGACAAGGACTTTCGGCGCGTCGTCGGGGTCTGCGACAGGCCGGTGATCGCCGACGGCAAGCTGGGCACCTTCGACGAGCACGGCATATTCCCGATGAACGTCCTGCGCGTGGGCGATCGCATCCATGCCTACACCTGCGGCTGGAGCCGGCGCGTGAGCGTGTCGATCGACATGGCCATCGGGCTGGCCATCAGCGATGACCATGGGCGCACATTCGTGCGGGCCGGCGATGGTCCGGTTTTCGGTGCATCGCTGCATGAACCGTTCCTGATCGGCGATCCCTGCGTCCGTGTGCACATGGGGACGTACCACATGTGGTACATCTTCGGCACACGCTGGCAAGCCGGTGGAGGCGGCGGCGAGCCTGAACGTACCTACAAGATCGGACATGCGGTATCAGCCGACGGGCGCGAATGGGCGAGGGAACAGGCGCTACAGATTATCCCGGACCGAATCGGAGCGGCCGAAAGCCAGGCTTTGCCCACCGTGATAGCGATTGGCGGGCGGCATCACATGTTCTTCTGCTATCGTGAATCGCTGGATTTCCGCCGGAACCCGGCCAGAGCTTACCGCATCGGACACGCCTGGTCGGACGACCTGCGGCACTGGACGCGTGACGACCAACCATCGCTGGAAGGCGCTGCGGGCGAATGGGATGCGGAAATGCAGTGCTATCCGAATGCCTTCGAGCATGATGGCAATATCTATCTGCTGTACAACGGCAACGAGTTCGGCAAGCACGGATTCGGACTGGCACGACTTGAACTGGATGAGAGCGACCGATGAACCAAGAGCCCAGAGATTTTGACCGGGAATTCAGCGACGGTGCCGGCAGGCTCTATCACTATGGCTTCGACCTTGACGTCATGCATCCGTACATGATCCGGTCGTTCGCGCCTTTCTTCAATGCGGGCAGCCTGCTCGAACTCGGCAGTTTCAAAGGCGATTTCACCCGGCGCCTGCTTGAACGCTTCGACGACATCACCTGTGTCGAGGCTTCCGCGGCGGCCTGCGAGGAAGCCAGGAACAGGCTCGGCAACAAGGTCCGGCTGGTCAACGCCACGTTCGAGCAGGCGCAGCTGCCCGGATGCTATGAAAATGTCGTCATGACCCACGTACTGGAGCATCTGGATGATCCAGTGGCGGTGCTCCGGCGAATAAATGACGAGTGGCTGGCGCCGAAGGGAAGGTTTTTTCTCGCATGTCCGAACGCCAACGCACCGTCGCGTCAGATTGCCGTCAAGATGGGCCTGATCACGCACAACACGGCAGTGACCGGGGCCGAAGCCCAGCATGGACATCGCTGTACCTATACGCTCGACACGCTGGAGCGCGACGCGACGGCGGCCGGACTCAAGGTAGTGCACCGCTCCGGTATCTTCTTCAAGGCACTGGCAAATTTCCAGTGGGACAGACTGCTACAGACGGACATCGTTTCCCGCGAGTACCTGGATGGCTGTTACGCCTTGGGTCAGCAGTATCCCGACCTATGCTCCAGCATCTTCCTGGTGTGCGAGGCCGGCCCCTGACATGATCGCGACGACTCACCGCAACGCCAAGCCGATTCTGGTTTTCCCCGGGGGCATGCCGCGCGCACTGGACTATTTGAATCGATGCCGGCGCGAAGGAGTACCTGTGATCGGCGCCTCATCGCTGGCCTATGACGTCGCCAGCGGCCGTTATCCGTCATGGCTGCACCTGCCTTACATCCACGAAGCCGATTTTTTTGCCGCCTTGCAACTGGCTATCCGCGAATTCGACATCGGCGGCATCTATACACCCAACCCGGTAATCTGGAACCACCTGCAGGGAATGCTGAAGAACCTGGCTCCCGGCGTGGTGCTGGTCAATGAATCGCCGGTGGAGGAACTGATGGCCGGCTTCCGCGCTGCCCGGGCCGATGCGCGCGAGTTGTTGGCCCACCCGCTGGGCTTGGCGTCGTCCCGCACGCCAAAGCCCGCGATCGCCGAGATCGTCGCGGCTTCCTTGCTGCGCAACGTGGAGTCGGTTCCCGGCATGTGCAGTCACGACAAAACCCGCGCCTTGATGGAAATCGCGCGCTATGCCGTCACCGGCGACATTGTCGAAATAGGGAGCTGGTGGGGGAAGTCCGCCTGTGTCCTGGCGAGTCTCGCGCGCCTGTACCGGATCGGGCGTCTGCTCTGCGTCGATCCATGGTCGACCGAACATCTTGTACAACATGACGAGCACGGACTGGTCGATCAAGGGTCGGCACTGATGGATGCAGAGGAAGCGCAGGCCGTGTTCGAAATGAACTTGCTGCCCTACGGTGCGGAAAGTGTGAATTACCTGCGCATGCCTTCCACTGACGGTGCGCAACATTATCGCGACCATTGCAGCGCAACCAGTGCATCGTTCGGCACCACCAATTACGAAGGGCGGATCGCCATCCTCCACATTGACGGCAATCACGCCTACTCATCGGTAATGGCCGATATCGAAGCCTGGGCGGGATTGGTTGTCAGCGGCGGCTGGATGGTTATTGACGACTATACCTGGCCTTTTGGCGACGGTCCGCACAGGGCTGCTGATGAGTTTCTTGCCGTGCATCGCGACAGATTGGACCTTGCCTTTGTCATGGGCGGCGCATTGTTTGTGCAATTCTCATGATGACCGACCGGGTTAATGCGCCCCGTTGGCAAAGCGCTGTCCGCGAAGGCCAGCACTCCATTTAAGTTTTGGGATGGATGCGCTGCCGGCGTATCGTTTCCATGCATTCAGGACACCAATCGAGATCCATCATGACGAATATCGAACCGTCGCCGCAATCTGCCGCTGTGAGCATTGAACAATCACTCCAGCACGCGCTTGAGCACCATCGTGCCGGTCGATTGGAGGAGGCGGTGGCACTCTATCAAGCCATTCTGCAGGTCGATCCGGGACATGCGGAAGCCAATCACAGCATGGGGGTGTTGGCGGTGCAAGTCGAACAGCCTGCCGCAGGAATGCCCTATTTTGTGGCTGCGCTGGAGGCTGATCCGCATCGCGCAAGGTATTGGTTGAGCTACATCGACGCCATGTTTCGGTCCGGCCAGGAGGATGAAGCCCGAGATGTGCTGGCGCAAGCTCGACGGCAGGGCCTGGAAGGGGATGAGGTCGAAGCACTGGTGCAGCGCCTGGAGGCTGATCGGCCACAGCCGCAGGTGCCGGCTCCGGACCAAGCTACCGCGGTAAGGCTGGAGCTGCCGGAGTCACCTCAGGTCACTCCCGGGCTGCGAAAGAAGGTCAAGTCGCCCAAGGCAGCTGGAAATGCGGCATCGCCCGGCGCAAGGGTCCCGGAGCGCAAAGCAATTGATGGTCTTTTGGCTGCATTTCAGCAGGGGCGTCTCACAGAGGCAGCCGCACTTGCGCAGGCCATGACCCGGAAACACCCGCGACATGAGTTTGGCTGGAAGGCCTTGGGGGCGATATTTCAGCAAATGGGACGCGCTGCCGATGCCGTGGCGCCCATGCAAAAAGCGGTCGAATTGTCGGGAAGGGATACAGAGGCGCTATACAACCTGGGTGTCGTGTTCCAGAGCCTGGGGCGTCTTGAGGAGGCTGAAGCCAGCTACCGGCGGGTACTTCGGCTCAACCCGGACTATGCGGATGCGCATGGCAATCTGGGGGTGATCCTGCACGCTCTAGGGCTGCTGAACGATGCCGAGGCAAGTCTTCGCCATGCATTGCAGATCAAACCCGATTCCGCTGCCGGGCATGGCAATCTGGGCTTGACGCTGCAGCACCTTGGACGGCTGGACGAGGCCGCAGTGAGCTTTCGTCGCGCGTTGCAGATTTCGCCGGACCTGGCGGATGCGCACAACAATCTGGGCAATACCCTCAAGGAACTGGGTCGGCCGGACGAGGCCGAAGCCTGCTATCGACGGGCGCTAAACATCAACCCGGATTTCGCCGATGCGTATAACAACCTGGGCATCGTCCTTGAGGATTTGGGCCGATCTGTCGAGGCAGAAGCCAGCTATCGAATGGCGTTCGAGGTCAAGCCGGATTTCGCCGCGGCATATAACAACCTGGGACATGCACTTAAGGAGGCCGGGCGATTGTTCGAAGCCGAAGCCTTATTGCGCAGTGCGCTGTCGATCAATCCGGATTATGCCGATGCGCACTGCAACCTCGGCGCCACCTTGATGGCCCTGACGCGCCCCGAGGAGGCAGAAGCCAGCTACCGGCGAGCACTCGAGGCCAGTCCGGACTTCGTTTATGGCCACAGCAACCTGGGTATCGCCCTGCAAGCCATGGGCCGACTGGATGAGGCTGCCGCCTGTTTCCAGAAGGCGCTGGAACTCGCGCCGGATTTCGTCGAGACACATATCAATCTGGGAAATACCCTGAAAGAACTTGGACGTCCCGACGCGGCAGAAGCCAGTTATCGTCAGGCGATACAGATCAGTCCGGATTCTGCGGAGGCGCATTACAACCTGGGCATCGCCCTTAAAGAGCGAGGCCTGCCGGAGGAGGCTGAAACCAGCTACCGGCGAGCGCTGGAGATCAACCCGGATTACGCCGAGGTTCATAACAATCTCGGAATCTGCCTCATGGAGCAGGGGCGGCAGGACGAGGCTGAAACCAGCTACCGGCGGGCGCTGGAAATCAAACCGGATTGCGCCGACGCACACAACAATCTAGGGACCATTTGCATGAATCAAGGCCGCTTGGATATGGCCGAAACCTGCTACCACCGGGCCATCCAGGGCGATCCGGATTTCAGCCAGGCCCATAACAACCTGGGGACCTTGCTCATGAATATGGGCCGGCTGGACTTGGCCGAAGCCAGTTACCGCCGAGCAATCCAGGCCAACCCGGAGTACAGCGAGGCCTACAGCAATCTAGGCGCCGTACAGAAGCACCTCGGGCAACTCGATGAATCGATGGCAAGTTGTCGCCGAGCACTGGAGCTCGATGCCGATTGCGCCGGCGCTCACGTTAATCTCGGCAACGTCCTGTTGGAACTCTGGCAATTCGATGAGGCAATGACGAGCTATCGTCGGGCGCTTGAAGTCAAACCCGAATTCGCGGCGGCGCATAGCAACTTGCTATTTTCTTTCAGTCAGTGTGAAGCAGTCGATGCGCAAAGGCTGTTCGCCGAGCATTGCCGTTTTGGCGAACAGTTCGAGACGAATTTGCGCGCCGATTGGCCGCAACACAGCAATCCGCGGATTTCGGAGCGCGATTTGCATGTCGGGTTTGTCTCCGCAGACCTGCGCGACCATGCTGTTGCCTACTTCATCGAACCGGTATTGGCCCACCTCGCAACTTATCCACAGTTGACACTGCATGCGTTCCACAACCATGCCATCGGAGACATCATCACGCAACGCATGCGGACTCATCTCAAGCACTGGCATCCGATTGCCGGTCTGTCCGACGAGGCGGTGGCGCAAAAAATCCGTGACGAAAAGATCGACATTCTGATTGATCTCTCGGGGCATACCTCTGGCAATCGCCTGCTGACATTTGCCCGCAAACCGGCGCCGATACAAGCCAGCTGGATGGGTTATCCGGGCACCACGGGTCTGCAGGCCATGGACTACTATTTCACGGACAGGTTCTTTTTGCCTCAGGCCAGATTCGGGGGGCAATTTACTGAGGCGCTCGTCTATCTTCCAGCCAATGCGCCGTTCCTGCCTTATGAACAGGCGCCGGCCGTCAACGGTTTGCCTGCCCTGGAGAATGGCCGCCTGACATTCGGAAGCTTCAATCGCCCAAGCAAAATCACCCGGCCAGTCGTCGCGCTGTGGGCGAAGCTTTTGCGCGCTTTGCCGGAGTCCCGCATGTTGCTGGCTGGCATGCCCGCGGCGGGCAAGGGCGACATGCTGGTCGAGTGGTTTGCGCAGGAAGGCATTGAGCGCGGTCGCCTGAGCGTTCACGTCCGTACCAATATGGATCGCTACCTGGGTTTACATCATCAGGTCGATATCTGTCTGGATACCTTCCCTTATAACGGCGGCACGACCACCCTGCATGCGCTGTGGATGGGGGTGCCAACGCTGACCTTGGCGGGCGGTACGCCTGCCAGTAGAACGGGCGCATCGGTTCTCGGCCATGTCGGTCTGGAGGCGTTTGTCGCCCATGATGCCGAGGACTTCGTGCAGAAAGGCTTGTCGCTGACCGGCAATATTGTTGCACTGCACGATATCAGGACCTGCTTGCGGGAACGTCTTGCGAATTCCGCAATCGGTCAGCCGGCATTGATTGCCGCCGGGCTAAACCAGGCATTGCGCATCATGTGGGAACGCTGGTGCAGGGGAGCGCCAGCGGAATATTTCGAAGTGACCGGGTCGGCAACTGCCGACCTGTCGCCGGAATCAGGCAAGTGATGCTCCGGTGAAATTAGTTAATGTATTGATAAATAACAACATCCTTTAAAAAGTTAAATGTTGCCTCAAGCTTTGGCGATCGCAACCGATAAAACATCTGTAGGCCGGATGCAAGATCAGATGCTTGATTTTCACCCTAAAGTTTTCAGCCGATCAACCGTTAAAGGCAATAACAGCGGTTTGCAGGCTTCGCTGAAAACCCAAGGCGAACCGAAGTGTCACAGACGGCATCATTAACTTAATCTGTAATAAAGGAGAATCATCATGGCACAAGTCATCAACACCAACGTTGCAGCCCTGTTCGCTGGCGCCGCTCTGAACAAATCGGCCAATGCCCTGCAAACCGCCCAGTCGCGCCTTGCCTCGGGCCTGCGCATCAACTCCGCCAAGGACGATGCGTCCGGCCTGGCTGCCGCCACCGCTTACGACACGCAGATTCGCACCACGAACGTACAAATCCGCAACGCCAGCGACGCCATTTCGACGGCGCAGACCTTCGACGGATACCTCGGGCAAATCACCGAAAACCTGCAGCGCATGTCGGAAATTCTTGCCGGAGTTCCCGCCGGCAATGCAGAAACGACTGCACTGATTGCTGAAAACACCCGTATCAATGCGCTTGTGACCGCTGGCGCCCCGACCCTGACCGGCACCATCGGATCCGTTGCCGCCGACCTCACTGCGGTAGGAACGGCACGCGCTGCCTTCGGCGCCACGATGGCCGCAAAATCGTCCGAAGTGGCCACCCTGCAGATCGCCGCGGTGAACCTGTCCGCTGCTTACAGCCGCATCATGGATACCGACTACGCCGCGGAAACCACCGCGATGACCCGCAACAACATTCTGCAGCAGGCTGGAACGGCAGTGCTGGCGCAAGCGAACCAAACACCGAACACCGTGCTTTCCCTGCTGCGTTAAGCCACTGATCCAATAACGGAGAATCATCATGGCACAAGTCATCAACACCAACGTATCAGCGCTGTTCGCTGGAGCCGCGCTGAACAAGTCGGCCAATGCTCTGCAGACAGCCCAGTCGCGCCTGGCCTCCGGCCTGCGCATCAACTCCGCCAAAGACGACGCTTCCGGCCTGGCAGTCGCCACCAGTTACGATACGCAGATTCGCACCACGAACGTCCAAATCCGCAACGCCAGCGACGCCATTTCGACGGCACAGACCTATGACGGATACCTCGGGCAAATCACCGAAAACCTGCAGCGCATGTCGGAAATTCTTGCCGGAGTTCCCGCCGGCAATGCAGAGACCACCGCGCTGGCTGCGGAAAACACCCGAATTAACGCGCTGGTGCTTGCAGGTGCGCCGACCATCGGGACCACGATTGCGACGGTCGCCGCGGACCTTACTGCGGTAGGGACTGCACGCGCGGCTTTCGGCGCCACGATGGCGGCAAAGTCGTCCGAAGTGGCCACGCTGCAGATCGCTGCGGTGAACTTGTCTGCTGCGTATAGCCGTATCATGGATACCGACTACGCCGCGGAAACCACCGCGATGACCCGCAACAACATTCTGCAACAAGCTGGAACGGCGGTGCTGGCTCAAGCGAACCAAACGCCAAACACAGTACTATCCCTGTTGCGTTAAGCCGCTAGCTAGGTGCCTGACCGGGCAACCGGTCAGGCTATTAGCGTGAAGGAGATCGGTGATGATCATCCAAAATGCAAGTTTGAATCAGGGGGCAGTGCCCGCCAGGCGCGTCAGCGATGACGCGCCTAAAGTCGTTGCTGAAACCGCCAAGCAAGTGTCGACGCCGGAGCCTTCTTCCCAGCAGTTGCAGAACGCGCTGGGTGCCATCAACCGGGCAATGCAACTGTCGAATCACAGCCTGGAATTCAGGGTCGATCCCGAAACCAAGGAGCCCGTAGTCCAGGTGGTTGACACGGAAACAGGCGACTTGATTCGTCAAATTCCCTCAAAGGAGGCGCTGGCGATTTCAGTCTCGATAGACCAATTCCTGCAGCGGGGAGCATTGCTGAGGCAGAAAGCCTAGCTCAGGGGGCAGAATCGTGGCAAGCACCTCATCCCTCGCATCGTCGAGCGCCGGCACCCTGGACGTGCCCGCCCTCGTTTCGCAGTTGATGTCGCTCGAGCGTCGCCCCCTCGAAAAGCTGACCGCCAAGGTGGCCAGCTATGAGACCAAGATTTCTTCCTTCGGTACGCTCAAAGGACTGGTTTCGGGCTTCCAGACCGCGGCGCAGGGCTTGAGCACCAGTTTGCAGGGATTCAGCGCGACTCCGTCCGATACCAGCGTTTTTTCTGCATCTGCCAGCAGCACGGCGGCCGCAGGCGTTTACTCGCTCGACGTGACCACGCTGGCGCAGGCGCACAAGCTGGCTGCCGCCGGACAACTTTCCGACACCGCCGCGATCGCGACTGTCGACTCGACGGTAATTTTTACCGTCGGCACCACCAGCACGAACATCGCGATCACCGCGGGTGCCACGCTGCAGGACATCCGCAGCGCGATCAACGCCGCCAATATCGGCGTCACGGCGACCATCATCAACGACGGTAGCGGCACACCTTATCGCCTCGCCTTGTCCGCAGACAATTCGGGCTTGAGCAATGCCGTCACCAGCATCACGATTCAGACGGGTGGGGATGCGGCCGTCAACGATTTGCTGGCCTATAACCCCACCGAGAACGTCCCGACTCCCGTCGTCCCGATGGCACAGACCGTTGCCGCCGCCGATGCCGACTTCAAGGTAAACGGCATCCGGATTTTAAGATCGTCCAACGCGATCACCGATGTCATCGCGGGCGTCTCGCTAACTTTGAGCAAGCAAAATGCTTCCGCCACCTTGACTGTCAAGCGCGACGTCAGTGCAGTCAGCACGGCGGCAGCGGGCTTTGTCGATGCGTTCAACGCTTTGAACAGCCAGCTCAAGTCGCGCTCGGCCTACGGCAAAGCCGGCACGGCGGCCCCTGTCTTGTCGGGTGACGGCACGGTACGCCTGATGCTGGATCAATTGCGCGGCATTTTCATGACCGCGGCCAGTGGCGGCACCCTGACGTCGCTCGCCCAGGTCGGCATTGCCTTCCAGGCGGATGGCACGCTGAAACTCGACAGCAGCAAACTGAACACTGCCATGACGAACGATTTCAGCGATGTCGTCAATTTGTTCTCGTCGGCAACGGGTTACGTCACCAGGCTGGACGCATGGTCTACTTCCGTGGTTCAAGCCGGCGGTCTGATCGATGCCCGCACCGATAGCCTGAATACCTCCGTCGAAGACTACAACGACCAGATTGAAAAGCTGGAAAACCGGATGGTGTTTCTGCAGAAACAGTACACCACCACCTATAGCAATCTCAATGCCTTGCTAAGCAGCATGAACAGTACCGGTGCTTACCTGACGCAGCAGTTCTCTTCCAAATCTTCTTAATTAAGGATGGATCATCATGAACGCAACTGCCGCTATCAATTCATATAACAAGGTGGGCAAGGAATCCGCGGTGAATGGCGCCGATCCGCACGAGCTTATCGCAATGCTGTTTCAGGGCGCGCTGCTCGCGATCGCCGATGCGAAAGATGAAATTGCGCGCAAAGAGACGGCTGCCAAGGGCAAGTCCATTTCAAAAGCCATCGCCATCATCGGCGAAGGGCTGAATGCCAGCCTGGATCTTCGTGTTGGCGGCGACCTGGCGCAGAATCTGTCGGCCTTATATAGCTATATGGTGAGCCGCCTGGTGGCTGCCAACCTGAACAACGACATTGCCGCCCTGGATGAAGTGACGCGACTGCTGACCGAATTGGCAGGCGCATGGAACGACATACGTCCCCAAGTCGTACAGACGTCGCTGCAGACAAATGCCTCGGCACAGGCACAACGGGCCTATAGATCAGCTTAGGCAATGGGTTCATCCCAGGCCATCGCGAACTACGAACAATTATCTGCCCTGACTCGGCAGATGCGCGAGGCTGCCGAACAGGGTGAATGGGACAGGTTGATCAGTATCGAGCATCAGTGCAGCGAACTGGTCATCACCATGAAGGCGGTTGATGCTGCGGTAACGCTCGATGACGCTACGCGTCATCGCAAGGATCAGCTGATTGCCGACATCCTGGCGGATGACGCCGAGATTCGCAAGCATGTCCAGGTCTGGATGGGACAGTTGCAGCACAACCTGCAAAGCAATCGTCAGGAACAGCTCGTGCTCAAAGCCTATGGGGCTTGACCGTACCCTGCGACGAGCAAACACGGAATTCAAGCAGGCGCCAAGGGGGCAGATCATGAGCCGATCGGCAAGCCGATTGGGCGACCCGGGGTCGCTGGCCGGCACGGCGGCATCTGAAGTGGAGGGCGCACCATGGTGATGATCCCCACCGATGTCGGCATCCAGGTTCGCAACCAGAGTGAACCGGGGCTGGGGCCGATCAAGCCCGTTGTAGATATTTCGGCTGATTTCCCCGAACTCGGACCGGGGCAGGTGTTTCGCGCCCGCATTCAGGACGTCCTGCCCGAAAACACCTATAAAGCTCTGGTTGCCGGAAAGTCGCTGACCCTTTCCTTGCAGGAGGGAGCGAAGGCTGGCGATACGCTGGAACTGGTCGTGGTTGACCGTACGCCACGGGCCATCGTGGCGCGGCTTGCCGGGCCGGGGGCTGAGGCTGCCGGCGAACCCTATCAGCAAGCGACGCTTTCGCGTACCGGACAGCTGATTGCCTCGCTGTTTGCACGCGAGGGCGAAACCTCCTTCCGGGCGTCACTCACCCGCGGCCGACCATTGTTGCCCCTGGCGCCAGCGAGTTCGGCGGAATTGGCTCAGCGCCTGCCTTCGCAACTGGCGCAGGCGGTGACCACGAGCGGCTTGTTCTATGAGGCGCATCAGGTGGAGTGGGCATTGGGTCAGCGAACCATGACGAGTCTTCTGGCGGAGCCTCAGGGGCAACATTCGCGAGCCGAGGTTCTTGCCGCCTGGGGCCAGGACAACGGGGCGCTGCGCACCGCCATCCTGGCGCAGTTGGCGCCCGGCGAGGAAACGCAGGCGTCGCGTCCTCCGGTATCGTTGCTGCGGGCGCTATTCGGCGGCGAGATCGCTGCTCCTGCGGCGTCGGCCGAAGAAGTGAGTCCGGCGCCCAACCAGGCAGCCGCAAGCACCGTCCCGGAAGAGTTACGCCCCTTGGTGCAGCAGCAACTGGAGGCCGCAGCAACGCAACGATTGGCATGGCATGGCGAGATCTGGCCGAAGCAGTTCCTGGAGTGGGAAATCGAGCGCGATGCTGCGCACACTGAAATCGCAGCGGCGGAATCCGCTGTCTGGCACACTACGCTGCGGCTGCAGTTGCCGCGTCTCGGCGAGATAGAGGCACGCATACGGCTCAGCGGACAAAACCTGGAACTTGTCCTGCAGGCGGCGGATCCTGCCAGCGCGACTGATCTGCAATTGGCTGTACCAGGCCTGCAGCGGGCACTGGCGACAGCGGGTCTGGCACTGACGGTGGCGCAGGCGAGGCATGATGAAGGCTGACGACGTTAGCCAGCGGACTTTGGCGGTGGCGCTGAAATACGCCGCCGGCGACGAGGCGCCGACAGTGGTGGCGAAGGGGCGCGGCCTGATTGCCGAGGAGATCATCGCTCGCGCCAAGGAGCACGGAATCTACGTTCATGAGTCGCCGACGCTGGTTGCGCTGCTTGCCAAGGTCGATCTCGATCAACACATCCCGCCGCAGTTGTATGTTGCCGTGGCGGAACTGCTGGCCTGGCTGTACCAGGTCGAACGCGGCGAGACTCAGGTCTTCACGCCGTCCGCCAGCGTCGGCAATCCGGGCTAAAATTCGGCACGCACCCAGTTTGCCCCGCCTTTAGCGATGACCAGCCCCATCAAGGAATCTCCTCCTGCAAGCCCGACGCCTGCGCAACGAAGTGTTGCGGAGTTCCTGCCGAGCGACCAATACAGTCAATACCTGCTGAGTTCGAAGACCGAGATGTTTGCGGTCTGCCGCGGTCTTGCTGACCATGTGTCGCAGATCAGCATGATCTTCAACGAAGGTCGCGACATGGTGCTCACCAGTCTGATCAGTTGGGGTGACAATGGCCTGGTGTTCGATTTCGGAGCAAGTTCCGAAATGAACCGCAAGGCTCTGAAGGCGGAAAAGGTGTTTTGCACCGCACAGCTCGACAGGGTGGAAATCCAGTTCATCCTGCGCAGCCTGAGCGCCATCGAAGCCGATGGGCGCCCGGCTTTCCATGCGCCTTTGCCCGACAGCATACTGCGGCTGCAGCGGCGTGAATATTTCCGGTTGATCACTCCGATCGCCATGCCGCTGAAATGCAGGATTCCCCTGGCGACCGAGAATGGATCGGGCGCCGCGATCGACGTGTCCGTGGTCGACATAAGTCTTGGCGGCGTTTGTCTGGCCGGATTGCCCATGGATCTGGCGCTCGACACCGATTCCGAGCTCCCCGGCTGCAGCATCGTGCTGCCGGATTCGGGGAGCATCGTCACCGCCCTGCGTCTGCGCTGGCAGGTCGAGACCGTTACCCGCAGCGGCATTCGCGCCAAGCGTGCCGGTTTCGAATTCGCGAATCTGCCGCAGGCCAAGACGACGCTGATTCAGCGCTACATCATCAAAACGGAGCGCGACCGCAAGGCCCGCGAATCAGGGAGAGTCTGAGCCGAACGCCGGCAACTGTACCGGCCGGGCCAGAAGCGACAATTCCTTGGCGGCTTACGCCGGCAAGGCAAACATGGGCCAAATAAGAAGTGGTTTTGGCGCCTGTTCGCGTCCTCTCGAATCTGTCCGACGGCAATAATCCCGGGCATGAGAGAGATACTCCGTGGCTGAAGAAAGCGACCTCGAACGCACCGAACCGGCATCGGCCCGGCGCCTGGAGCAGGCGCGGGAAGACGGCAACATTCCGCATTCGCGCGAACTCATGGCTTTCATGGTGCTGGCCGCTGGCGCCGGGGTATTCTGGATCCTCGGCAGTTGGATGACGCATCGCGTCGCCAGCCTGCTGCAGCACGGATTGAGCTTCAGCCGGAATGCGGCGTTCGAGCCGGCGCGCATGAACGAAAGCGCCCTCGAACTCACCGTGGAGGCGTTTGTCCTGGTCGGCCCGATCTTCCTCGCCATTTTCATCGCCATCATCACGACGCCCTTCATGATGGGCGGCTGGAATTTGTCGTCGAAGGCATTTCAGTTCGACCTGACCCGGATGGATCCGATCAAGGGTCTGGGACGAATGTTTTCCTGGCAAAGCCTGGGCGAACTGGTCAAGGCCATCCTCAAGGCCATACTGATCGGAGGCGTGCTGTACTGGATCGTCCGCAATGAGCAGGATCGCCTCTTCGGTCTGATCGTCCAGCCGATCGAAATCGGCCTGGCAACGTTTTCGCAACTCCTGTTTCTCAGTTTCGTCGCCCTGATTGTCGGCTTGGCGGTGATTGCCGCAATCGACGTGCCGTTCCAGCTCTGGCAATACCATGACCGCCTGAAGATGACGCGCGAGGAGTTGCGCCGGGAGAACCGGGAAAGCGAGGGCGATCCCCAGCTCAAGGCGCGCATCCGCAGCCAGCAGCGTGAAATGGCGCGCGGCCGCATGATGTCCGAGGTACCCAAAGCCGACGTGGTGGTGACCAACCCGACGCACTACGCCGTGGCGCTCAAGTACGACGGGGCGTCGATGCGGGCTCCCGTGGTGGTGGCCAAGGGGATGAACCTGATCGCCCAGCGCATACGCGATATCGCCGGCGAGAACCAGGTGCCGCTGCTTGAAGCGGCACCGCTGGCGCGCGCGCTGTATCGTCATGGGGAGGTCGGCGATCCGATTCCGGCTGCCCTGTATGCAGCGGTAGCCGAAGTCATGGCCTGGGTCTATCAGATGGACGAATATGTGACAAACGCAGGGGCTTCGCTGTTGCCTCCGGTTCCAACGCAGATTGCCGTGCCCGATGGGCTTGATCCGGGTGCGCTGGCATGAATGACGGCCTGACCCTGCAGGACTTCCTCAGTCGGTTGAACATCCGCCAGATGCTGGCGCCGCTGCTCATCGTGCTGATTCTGTCGATGATGGTGCTGCCCCTGCCGCCATTCCTGCTCGACATTTTCTTCACCTTCAATATCGCGATATCCATCATGGTGCTGCTGGTGGCGATGTACACCATGAAGCCGCTCGATTTCGCGATTTTCCCGACCGTCCTGCTGATCACGACGCTGCTGCGCCTTTCCCTCAACGTGGCGTCGACGCGCGTGGTGCTGCTGCATGGGCACACCGGTCCCGATGCAGCGGGCAAGGTGATCGAGGCCTTCGGCCACTTCCTGGTCGGCGGCAACTACGCAGTCGGCATCGTCGTCTTCATCATCCTCACCCTGATCAATTTCATCGTCATCACCAAGGGCGCCGGACGCATTGCCGAAGTATCGGCCCGCTTCACCCTGGACGCGATGCCCGGCAAGCAGATGGCCATCGATGCCGACCTGAACGCCGGCCTGATCGGCGAAGACGAGGCGCGCGCACGCCGTGCCAACGTCGGACAGGAAGCGGATTTTTTCGGGTCGATGGATGGCGCCTCCAAGTTCGTGCGCGGCGATGCCGTCGCCGGCATCCTGATCCTGTTCATCAACATCATCGGCGGCCTGATCGTCGGCGTCCTGCAGCATGACATGAGCGCCGGCGACGCGGCCAAGGCCTACACGCTGCTGACCATCGGCGATGGCCTCGTGGCGCAGATCCCCGCCCTGATCATTTCCACGGCGGCCGGTCTGGTGGTGACGCGCGTCGCTACCGAACATGACATCGGCCAGCAACTGGTGACGCAATTGTTCGGCAATCCGATGGTATTGGGCCTGACGGCCGTCATTCTCGGCGTGCTCGGCCTGATTCCGGGCATGCCCAATCTGGTCTTCCTGATGCTGGCGTCCATCCTCGGCTATCTCGCCTGGCGGCAGCTGCGCCATCTGCCGGCGGCCGGCAAGGAGCCACCGCCCATGGTGCAGCCTGCTGGCGTCCCAGCCGGGGAAAGTGTCGAGGCCAGCTGGTCCGACGTGGTCCCGGTGGACGTGCTCGGACTCGAAGTCGGCTATCGCCTGATTCCCCTGGTGGACCGTGGGCAGGCGGGCGAGTTGCTGAAACGGATCCGCGGACTGCGCAAGAAGTTCGCCCAGGAGATCGGGTTCCTGCCTTCCCAGGTGCACATTCGGGACAATCTCGAATTGCGGCCCAACGTCTATCGCCTGACCCTCAAGGGCGTTCCCATCGGGGAGGGCGAAGCATTTCCGGGACAGTACCTGGCGATCAATCCCGGACGAGTGACGGGGCCACTGGCCGGAACCCAGACCCAGGATCCCGCCTTCGGTCTTCCTGCGGTTTGGATCGACGCAAGCTTGCGCGACCAGGCACATGCCTTCGGCTACACGGTCGTGGATGCCAGTACCGTGATTGCCACCCACCTCAATCACGTGATCATGTCCCATGCCACGGAACTGCTGGGGCGACAGGAAACGCAGGCCCTGCTCGACCACCTTGCCGGGGAATACCCCAAGCTGGTGGAGGATCTCGTGCCGAAACAGCTGGCGCTGGGCACATTGCAGCGCGTGCTGCAGAACCTGCTCGACGAGGCGGTGAATATCCGCGACATGCGCACCATCATCGAGACGCTTGCGGAAATTGCGCCGCGCGTGCAGGACCCGACCGAGCTGACTGCGCAGGTGCGGATTGCGCTCGGGCGCGCAATCGTCCAGCAGTTGTTTCCGGTCGGCAACGAAATGCAGGTCATGGCGCTCGACCCATCGCTGGAAAGAATCCTGGCGCAGGCAATGCAAGGCGGCGCCGACGCCGGAGGCATCGAGCCCGGCCTGGCGGACACCCTGCTGCGCGAGACGGCTGCGGCCGCGCGGCACCAGGAAGACCTCGGCCTGCCGCCGGTATTGCTGGTGCCCGGCCATTTACGCTGGCTCCTGTCGCGCTTCCTGCGCCGTGCGGTGCAACAACTCAAGGTCATTGCCAATGGCGAAGTGCCTGACTCGAAGATCATCAAGGTGACGTCTATCATCGGAGCAAGAAAATGACAGCAAGACGCTTCGTCGGCGCTACCGCGCGCGACTGCCTGCGACGGGCGAAGGAAGAGCTCGGACCGGACGCCGTGGTGATTTCCAACAAGGCCGTGCACAACGGTGTGGAAATCGTCGCGATGTCGCCCGAAAGCCTCGACGCCATTTCGCACAACCTGCGGCCCGCGCTTTCAGCGGCGCAAGCGCCGGCTACCGCCGTGCCGCGCGGGTCTGCCGACGACGACTACACCGTGACGCTGTCGGCGGCGCGCAATGCCATCCAGCGCTCCGCGCCGCGCGACCCGCCGCTGGTCCGCGCCTGGTCGCCTTACGACAGCGTCGATTTCGCCGCGGCGAAAACGCCAGTGCCGCCAGCGGCCGCGCAATTGCGCACACAGCCGCCGGGCGCGGCGGCAAGCTCTATTCCGTCGGATGTTCCACTGCGTCCCGCCGCCGGCCGTGCCCAGCCGTCGGACGCCGTAGCGCCGCGTGCCCCCGGTGAGACGGCGGCAAAGGCGACCGCAGAGGTTTCGTCGCAGACGCTGCAGCTCATGGATGAGATGCGCATCATCAAGGATTTGCTCGAGCGCCAGCTTGCGGGATTTGCCTGGGGCGAAATGGCGCGCGAGGCGCCGACGCGCGCGCTGCTGCTCGGTGAGATGCTGGCCGCCGGGTTTTCCGGCAGCCTGACGCGGCGCCTGGTACAGGAAATGGCCGCCGACCTGGGGCAGGACGAGGGCCGCAAGTGGCTGACGGCGGCTGTCAATCGGCGCCTGCGCACGCTGTCGTCCGAGGCCGATTTCATCGACCGGGGCGGCGTCTATGCCCTGGTCGGGCCGACCGGGGTCGGCAAGACCACCACCACAGCCAAGCTCGCCGCGCGCTGCGTGGTGCGCTACGGGGCGGAGCGCCTGGCCTTGCTCACCACCGACGGCTACCGCATCGGCGCGCACGAGCAGTTGCGCATCTACGGCCGCATTCTCGGCGTGCCCGTATATGTGGTGCGCGACGGCGAAGACCTGCGGCGTACCCTGGCCGACCTGCGCGACAAGCACATGGTGCTGATCGACACGGTCGGCATGAGCCAGCGCGACCGCATGGTGGCCGAGCAGGCGGCCATGCTGACCCGTTCCGGCGAAGTCAATCGTCTGCTGCTGCTGAACGCGGGCAGCCGCGGCGATACCCTGGATGACGTGGTGCGCGCCTATGGCGGCGAAGACCTGGCCGGCTGCATCCTGACCAAGGTCGACGAAGCCACTGCGCTGGCGCCGGCGCTCGACTGCATCGTGAGACATGGGCTGACCCTGAGCTATGTCGGCAACGGCCAGCGCGTGCCCGAGGATCTGCATTTGCCGAACCGCAAATATCTGTTGCATCGGGCCTTCAAAGTTGGCGCTGGCGAGACGGCGCACACCCTGCGCAAGGAAGAAATTCCCCTGGCTTTCCCGCACAGGCAGCCACTCAAGGCGGGAGCCGCCCTTGCTTGACAAGCATTCCGGCGCCATGGCGGATCAGGCCGCCGGGCTGCGTCGTTTGTTCCGGGCGCGGCCGGCGCGCGCGGTGGCCTTCGTCTCGGGCCGCGAGGCTTGCGGACGCACGACCTTGCTGGTACGCACCGCCGTCGCACTCGCCGAGGCGGGTGAGGCCGTCGTGGTGATCGACGAGAACGCAGGCCCCGACAATGTTCATGCGGCCTTTGGCGTCAAGGCGCGGCGCGACCTGATCGACCTGGTACGGGGCGACTGTGCCATCGAGCGCCTGGTGCAGCCGGTGGCTCCGCGGCTCAGTTTGATGAGCGCCGCCCGCTTTGCCGACGAGGTCCATCAGCTCGCAGCCGTCGAGGCAGGTCGGCTCAACACGGCTTTCCGGCGGCTGCAGGAAGGCAGCTCCTATGTACTGATCGATTGTGCCGCGCGCAACGGCCAGCAACTCTCGCCGCTGGCCCTGGCGGCCCCGCGCATGGCGGTGGTGGTTGCGGCACAAGGCTCGGCGATCACCCGCGCCTACGCCCTGATCAAACGTCTGGCGCAGGAACGCGGGCGCGATGGATTCCAGGTCGCGATCACGCGGGCACGCAGCGACCAGGAGGCGCAGGGCATCTTCCACAACATGCGCCACACCGCGCACGAGCACCTTGGGGTGCGGCTCGCCTACCTTGGCAGTGCGCGCGTGCCGACCGCCGACCACCTGGCCGATGCGCTGCAAACCCACTTGTCGCAAACCGTCGAGGCGGATGAATGGTTCGGCTTTGCGCCGCATCCCCTGTCAGCAGGAGTACCGGCGGCTGCGCCCAAGCGGGCGGAAGCCGCGGCGTCCCCGGGATTGCTCCTTGGTCGGCACGCAGGCGCATTTTGAGTGGTACTGTACGCGACGCGGATTTTGCCACGCGGTAACCCGGACGCCGCTGCGGTTCCGGCGGGTCCGGCGAGCGCCATGAAGCGCGGGCCGGCACGCTACGTAGATACCGCAGTTTGCCGCGTAATTCACGGATAAACAAAATTCGGGTCGTTTGAGATTATTCCCCCGCTAAGGCGCGAACCTCCGGCTGCCTTTCCCGGTGGATGCAGGAGTTTGCGGGCTTAATACCTACGGGGACGGGCATTATGAGCACAATCATGCTGGTGGACGATTCGGCGACGATCCTGTTGTCGATCTCGAACATCCTCACCAAG
>JAUYSD010000179.1 GCA_030696505.1 Sulfuritalea sp.
TCCTCATGGCTCCGGCGTCGCCAGCGAAATCGAACTGGCGCGTTCGACCGATGACGAAAAGCAGTCGCAGTTGAAGCGGCTGGCGGATTTCCAGCAGCGCAACGCCGGTGAAGCCGAGGCCTGCCTGGCGAAGCTGCGCCAGGCCGTGATCGACAACGGCAACGTCTTTGCCGTGATGATGGAGGCCGTGCGCCATTGCTCGCTGGGGCAGATAAGCAACGCCCTGTACCTGGTCGGCGGCCAGTACCGGCGCAGCATGTAAGAGTTATGTCTCCGGCTGAGCCGGAGACGGTATCCCTTGCGGACGGCGCTGGCCGTACGGCGATCGGACTCCGTTCCGCCGCAGCTTGTCCATGAATATTCGGAGTATCACTCCGAATATTCATGGTAGCATCCAGCCATGGAATCCCGTTCCGCACACCTCGATCGCCTGCGCCGCCGGCTCGCCGACTTCCCGGTGGTGGCGCTGCTCGGTCCGCGCCAGGTAGGCAAGACCACGCTGGCGCGACAGTTGGCCGCGGCCTGGGAGGGCCCGACCGCGCTGTTCGACCTGGAAGACCCGGATCACCTGGCGCGCCTGACCGATCCCGCGTTCGCCCTGCGCCCGCTGCGCGGCCTGGTGGTGCTCGACGAAATCCAGTGGCGCCCGGACTTGTTTCCCCTGTTGCGGGTACTGGCGGATCGCCCGGATTCCCCGGCACGCTTCCTGATACTGGGCAGCGCGTCACCGGAACTGATGCGCCATGCTTCCGAGTCGCTGGCCGGCAGGATCGGTTTTCACGAACTCGAAGGCTTTGGCCTGGACGAGATCGGCGCGGGCGACATCGATGCGCGCTGGTTGCGCGGCGGCTTTCCGCGTGCGCTGTTGGCGGCGAGCGACGCAGCCAGCGCCGAATGGCGCGCCGCACTGATTCGGACCTATCTCGAGCGCGACCTGGCCCAGCTTGGGTTTGCCCTGCCGGCGGCGACCATGCGCCGCTTCTGGACCATGCTCGCCCACTACCACGGACAGACCTGGAACGGCAGTGAACTGGCGCGTGCGATGGGCGTCACCGACAAGACCGTGTCGCGCTGGCTGGAAGTGCTGGAAGGCACCTTCCTGGTTCGCCGCCTGCGGCCGTGGCATGCCAATGTCGGCAAACGCGAGATCAAGGCGCCCAAGGTCTATATCGCCGATACCGGGCTGCTGCACAGCCTGCTCGGCATCGGCAGCCAGGATGCCCTGCTCGCCCATCCCAAGTGCGGCGCCTCCTGGGAGGGACTGATCGTCCTCGAACTCGCCCGCCGGTCCGGCGTCGCGCGCGACGGCGCCTGGTTCTGGGGCGTGCATACCGGCGGCGAGCTGGATCTGCTGATCCTGCGCGGGACGGAACGCATCGGTTTCGAAGTCAAGCTGACGCGCTCGCCGGCAGTCACGCCCTCCATGCGCTCGGCGCGAGAGGTGCTGAAGCTCGATCACCTGTACGTCGTCTGCCACGGCAGCGAGCCGCCGTGGCCGCTGGCCGAGGGCATCACGGCCTTCCCCGCCGGCAATCTGTGTGCCATTGCTCGCTGGGGCAGATAAGCAACGCCCTGTACCTGGTCGGCGGCCAGTACCGGAGATCGATGTAAGGCGGGCTGAAACCGGAGAGGCAACACCAGCGCCGGCCTGAAAGTCGGCGCTGGCGCCACGGCGGAAAGGCGAATTATTCGCCGCTAGGGGCCAACCTCGAAATCTGGGCCGAAGCGCTGGCGGCAATCCGACATCAAGGATTCGACGTAGGCGTCGACTAGTCGCGATGACTTTTTCTGACAATCCCAGATTAATCGTCCAATTGCCTTGGCCGTCCCGTGATGCAAAATCCAACGCTGCGTAAGCCGCAACCAGAGGTCGCGGTGTTCCTTGCGCAATCCTGCCAATCGGACGGGCACGCTGCTTAAGATGTAGTCATCCTGCGTATCGCCGGCACGGAGATTCAGCTCCTCAAGAGCGCGGGCAGCGACGCCAAGCCAGGCGCGATCCGGTAGCTCCGGCAGGCGCAACAGCCGGGCCATCACGAATCGCCGTTCCACATGGGTCGGGTGTCGGTCGAGCCAAAGGCCCGCGAGCTTGATGATGCGCGGCACATCCACTGACTCGGCATGCCAGTTCGCGGTCTTCAGCAAGGTATTGAAGAGATGCGTCGCGTCGCCGGTCTCGATGTGCCGATCCAACCAGGCCATGGCCCATGCGGCGCACTGTCGGCGTGCGGAGTCATCCGGTTGGCGACGGTCGAGCACGCCGACGAGAACAAAATCCGCCGACTCCGCAGAGTGAAAGGTGGCAAGCCAAGCTAATACCGATGAAATCAATTTGTCGGCACGATTGCCCAGACGATCGGCGTCCCAGGCCAGAAGAGGATTGAGCACGAACCGAGCGACTTCGGTGGCGCCATGGTTGCCGAGCCAGGTGAAAGCGGCGTCAAGGGCGTCGTTCTGCCGCGCGCCCAGACGGTCGGCGTCCCAGGCCAGCAGAGGGGTGAGCACGAATCCAGCGGCTTCGGTGGCGCCATGGTTGCCGAGCCAGGCGAAAGCGGCGTCAAGGGCGTCGTTCTGCCGCGCGCCCA
>JAUYSD010000187.1 GCA_030696505.1 Sulfuritalea sp.
AAGCTGAAATCCGTTGATTGCGCCAGCCTGCCCATTCCCGGCGCGGACCCATGGTATGCATGCGAGGACGATCAGGCCATGTCGGTGATGATCGATTTCCGTTCACGCCCCTCGGTGACGGTGCCTGAAGACGAGGCCATCGATGAGGCGCTCAAGCACCTGAAACACGCGGGTGTCAGGTGCGCCTTCGTTATCGACGGGAAGAAGCGGGCTGTTCTGGGGATGCTCACCGCCCATGATATTTTGGGTGAGAAGCCGCAACGGTACGTCCATTTTGCGGGTGGCAGCCTCAGCGATGTGCGGGTGCGAGACATCATGCAAGACATTTCCGATTGGCGTGTGGCAGACGTCAAGGATATCGAGCAGTCGACCGTGGGGGACGTGTTGAAGATATTTCATGCAACCGGGGTAACACACTTGCCGGTGATGGAGACGACAGAACGCAACGATCGACGTTTGCGCGGCCTGTTTTCTTTTGCGAAGATCAAACGCCTGCTGGTGAAATGAGCGGGCGCGCGAAGCAGATCGCCGATACGGGCAAAACCCATTTGGGTCTGCAGGTCCGCGAACACGAACCCATGGACTGAGCACAGGGAGCGGGTAAATGAAACTCAAGGTGATCCAGTTGAATTTCGGCTATGGGGGTGGCAGTGCGTCCGCCTGCATATATGGCCCGGAGCCGGCAGACGCGTTTGCCCGGCGCCCGCAGCTGGCCATTCATATCAACTTCAGCTTGCACCGCGATCGACCGGATTTCGAAAGTGCTACTCAGGATCTGGTGACTCTGCCGATCGCGACTGCAACGCCCTTCCTGTGTGTCGGATTTCTCTCGGATCCACCGATGTATACGGACCGCGACCTGAGCTGGCCGCAGCCAAGCGAATATCGGCACAAGCTGACGCAGGCAATAGCAAAGATGGTCAGCGTGGCAATACAGACAAGCGATGCCGATTGTCATGGCTGAACTGCCCGTTTTGCACCCGTGATGCTGCCGATCAGGGAGGAGTGGATGCCGGCACGGCAGGCCGCGCAACTCATCGCATCGCCTGCCGCGTCGCCAACCCTGCAGTAAAACGGACCGGCATGGATTCGGTCATTGTTCAGGTGGTTCTGGTCGCGACGCTGGCCGGGTTCATTCAGGGCCTGTCGGGATTCGCCTTCGCCCTGGTCGCCACCTCGCTGCTGGCCTGGGTCGTCGAGCCGCAGGTGCTGGCCCCTACCGTTGTCATTACCTCGCTGCTGGGGCAGATCACCTCGCTGTCGAGTGCCGGGACCAGGCCCAGGGCCGAGCAGGCGACGCCCTTTCTGATCGGCGGCGTGCTTGGCGTTCCGGCCGGCGTGCTGTTGCTGCCGCTGCTCGACGCAACCGCCTTTCGCGCCAGCATCGGCATCGTTCTCATCGTCTATTGCAGCGTCATGCTGGGGATCAAGGAACTGCCGGTATTCCGCCATGGCGGCAAGCGCGCCGACGGCGGAGTCGGGCTGCTGGCCGGAATTCTGGGTGGTGCAACCGGAATTCCCGGGCCGCCGGTCATCCTCTGGTGCGCCCTGCGCGGCTGGGACAAGGAAATCCAGCGCGCAACCTTCCAGTCATTCTTCATCGGCATCCAGGTCCTGATCGTCGGCTTCTACTTCGCCACGGGACTGGTCAACGCGCGCAGCCTGCGACTGGTCCTGGCCGCGGCCCTGCCGATCGTCATTTCGGCCTGGCTGGGATCGCGAATCTTCCGCCGATTCACGAATCACGATTTTCAGAGGCTGATTTTCAGCCTGCTGCTGCTATCCGGAATCGCGCTGGTGTCGAGCGGCTTATGAGCGCGCATCGGCTACGGGCGGCGGCTCGGCGCCGGCCGGCACCTTGTAGCGGTTGTAGCCCCAGAGGTACTGCTGGGGACACTGGCGGATCAGCGTCTCCAGCTCGCGATTGAGCTGCGTCGCGCGTTGCGTCAGGTCGCCGGCCAGCGGCGCCGACAGCGCAAACAGCTTGAGATGGAAGCCGGCGCCGTAATGCAGGCGTTCGCCATAGGCCAGCAGCACCGTGGCGCCGGTTTCAGCCAGGCGCGCCGCCAGTGTCATGGTGTAGGCGGGGCGGCCGAAGAAGGGCAGCCAGGCGCCCTCGCCGTTGCCGGGCACCTGGTCGGGCAGCATGCCGACGGCCTCACCGCTTTTCAGCGCTTTCAGCAGGCGCCGCACGCCGGACAGGTCAGCGGGCGCCAGCTTGAGGTTGGCGCCGCGCCCCGCCTCGATCAGCGGCGCCAGCCAGTCCTGCTTGGGGCGGCGGTAGAGCACGGTCATCGGTTTCTGCGCCGCGTAGTACTGCGCGGTGATCTCGAAGCAGCCCTGGTGCGGCGTCAGGAACAGGATGCCGCGGCCTGCGCGCCAGGCGTCTTCGACCAGTTCCCAGCCGGACACCCTGACCACGCGCTCGACGATTTCCGCCTGCGGCCGCAGCCAGATCTTCGGCAGTTCCAGCAGTGCCTTGCCGGCCTCGGCGATCGCTGCCGTCTTCGCCTGCGTCAGGCCGGCCTGTTCGATGTGCACCGAAAAATTGCGCCGGTAGGTGGCCGACAGCAACCACGCCAGCCAGCCGGCCAGCGCGCCGAGATTGTGTAGCAGCGGCAGCGGCAAACGGGCCAGCGCCTTGAATACAACGGGGAACAGGGAGGGCATCGAAGAATGGGAAGGGGCCAAAGCAAGTAGAATTATCGCCTACTGTCCGCCCCTCAAACCACCCCTCTGATTTCCCCGTCATGTCCAAGCCACTTCGTGCTGCCGTAATCGGCGTCGGCTATCTCGGCCGCTTCCATGCCCAGAAATATGCCGCGCTCAGTGCGGCGAACCGCGGCGTGGAACTGGTCGGGGTGGTCGATGCCCATGCCGAAACCGCGCAGCGCGTGGCGCAAGAGCTGGGAGTCGCGGCCTTCACCGATTACCGTGAGCTGCTCGGCGGCGGCAAGATCGACCTGGTGTCGGTCGCCAGCACCACCGAAACCCATCATGCCGTGGCGCGCGATTGCCTCGCCGCCGGCATCCATGTCCTCGCGGAAAAACCGATCACCGTCACCGTGGCGCAGGCTGACGAACTTATCGCGCTGGCCGATGCGAAACATCTGGTGCTGCAGGTCGGCCATCTCGAACGCTTCAATCCGGCCTGGCTTGCGGTGAAGGACCAGATCAAGCGGCCGGTGTTCATCGAGGCCCACCGCATGGCGCCGTTCAAGGCGCGCGGCATCGACGTTTCGGTGGTGCTCGACTTGATGATCCACGATCTCGACCTGATCCTGCCGCTGGTCGCCAGCCCGGTCGCGGACCTGCGCGCCTCGGGCGTCTCGGTGCTGACCGACGGCATCGACATCGCCAACGCGCGCATCGAATTCGCCAACGGTTGCGTCGCCAACCTGACCGCCAGCCGCACTTCGACCGCATCCTTGCGCCGCCTGCGCGTGTTCCAGCACCACGAATACATTTCCGTCGATTTCGGCGACCGCCGCATCGGCATCAGCAAAAGACGCGACGCACTGGTCGAAGGCGAAGAGCCGATCGATACCGAAACCTTCCAGCAGCCGCCGGGCGATGCGCTGATGACCGAGATCGAAGCCTTCGTCGCCGCAGTGACGAACGGTACTGCGCCGGTGGTCAGCGGCCGCGAGGGCCGCGACGCGCTGGCCATCGCGCTGGAGATCGACCGCATGATCGCCGCGCGCCAGAATTCCCTTTCCCGAAGCTGATGCTTTCCTGAAGCCCATGTCCATGAACAACATCCCGATGCTTGACCTCAAGGCCGAGTACGCCTTGCTGAAGGACGAAATCGAACCCGCCGTGTGCGAGGCGCTGGCCGCCTGCCAGTACATCGGCGGCCCCAACGTCAAGGCCTTCGAGGCCGAAGCCGCCGCCTATGCCGGCGTCAAGCACGCGATTTCCTGCGCCTCGGGCACCGACGCGCTGCTGATCGCGCTGCGCGCAATCGGCCTGGGGCCGGGCGACGAGGTCATCACGACGCCCTTCACCTTCGTCGCCACCGCCTCGACCATCGTCATGTGCGGCGCCAGGCCGGTCTTCGTCGATATCGATCCGCGTACCTTCAACCTCGACCTGGACCAGGTCGAGGCCGCGATCACGCCCGCTACCCGCGCCATCGTGCCGGTGCATATCTTCGGCCAGCCGGTGCAGCTGGCGCCGCTCAAGGCCCTGTGCGCAAAGCACCGCCTGAAACTCATCGAGGATGCCGCGCAGTCCTTCGGCGCAGACTATGCCGGACGCAAGTCGGGTGCCTATGGCGACATCGGCTGCACGTCCTTCTATCCCTCGAAGAATCTCTCGGCCTTCGGCGACGGCGGCCTGATGCTGACCGACGACGACAAGCTCGCGGCGGAAATGCGCGTGCTGGCCAGCCACGGTTCACGGGTGCGTTACCATCATCATGTGCTGGGCTACAACTCGCGCCTGGACGAAATCCAGGCCGTGATCCTGCGCGTCAAGCTCAAGCGCCTCGACCATTTCAACGAGCGCCGTATCGCCATCGCCAACTCTTACAACGAGCAGCTCGCGGGCCTGGTCGAGACGCCCTGCGCCGATGGCCATGGCCGCCATGTCTATCACCAGTACACGATACTGTCCGATCAGCGCGACGCGATCCAGAAAGTGCTGACCGAATCCGGCATCGCCTGCGCCGTGTTTTACCCGGTACCGCTGCATCGGCAGGAGATGTTCGCCGCGACCCACGGCGACGTTAAATTGCCGGTGACCGAGCGTACGGCCCAGCGCTGCCTTTCGCTGCCGATCTCGCCGATGCTGAAGGACGAGCAGATCAAGCATATCGTCGGCGCGATCCGCCAGGCGCTCGCATGACGGTTCACGCCAGCGCGGTAATCGCTGCCGACGCGAAACTGGGTGCCGGCGTCCGCGTCGGCCCCTTCGCCGTGATCGAGGAAGACGTGGTGCTCGGCGACGACTGCCAGGTCGCCGCGCATGCCGTGATCAAACGCCATACGCGCATCGGCGCGCGCAGCCGCGTCGCCGAGCACGCCGTGATCGGCGGCGATCCACAGGACTTCAAGTTCAAGGCGGACTGCGTTTCCTATACCGAGATCGGCGAGGACAACTGGCTGCGCGAGGGCGTCACGGTGCACCGCGGCTCGCGCGATGGCAGCGTCACGCGCGTCGGCAACGGCTGTTTCCTGATGGCCTACAGCCACATCGCGCACGACTGCGTGGTCGGCAACAACGTGGTCATGGCCAATACCGCCGGCATCGCCGGCGAAGTCGTGGTGCATGACCGCGCCTTCATCTCGGCGGCCGTCACCGTGCACCAGTTCTGCCGCATCGGCAGGAACGCGATGATCGGGTTGTCGGCCAAGGTGGTGCAGGACGCGCTGCCCTTCTGCATCACCGACGGCAACCCGGGCCGCGCCCGCGGCCTCAACCTGGTCGGCCTCAAGCGCAACGGCTTCGGCAAGGAAGAGATAGCCGCGCTGAAGGAGGCTTACCGGATGCTGTATGCGCGCGTGCCGCTGGAACAGGCGCTGGCCGCCATGCGCGGCATGGGCAGCGCCGCCGTGACCGAAGTCGCCGACTTCATCGCCGCCAGCAAGCGCGGCTTCGCCCACCCGACGCGCTAGCGCTTGCCGCCGGCCAGCTTGATCGCCGCCGGCATCCGCCGCAGGCGCCAGATCACCACCGGACCGAGCAGGCCGCCGACACCCAGCGTCGACCAGGCCAGCCCCCACACCACGTGATCGGGCAGGCTGCCGCCGCTGCGGCCCCAGTCGAGCATCAGGCCGAAGACCCAGGGTGAAATCGCGCCGGCGCCGAAGCCCAGCACCGAACGCAGCGAATAGGCGGCGCCGAGGTAGCGCGGATCGATGAGTTCGGTCAGGGTGGTCGAATGGATCGAGGAATCGGCGACCCCCGTGACGTTGTAGAACACCGCCACGGCGACCAGCAGGAACATCGGTGCGCCGATCATCCAGCCGAAGCTGAAGGAGCAGGCCAGGCTGGCGACCGACATCAGCAATGTCACGCGGGTGCGTCCCCAGCGATCCGAGAGCGAGCCGCCGAAGACGCTGCCGACCACGGCGGCGAGATAGGTCATTGCCGTCAGCGTGGCACCGAGACTGACCGCCTGGGTGCCTGCCGTACCGCCGGAAATCGCCGCCGCGGCGAGGAAGGCCGGCAGCCACGCCCACAGGCCGAGCAGTTCCCAGGCATGGAAGGTATAGCCCCAGATCGAGAGCATCGCCGGCTGGTTGCGCAGCACTTCGAGCAGGCGGCTGCGGTTGCCGTGTCCGTCGGGCAGCGCATGGACCACGTTGGGCACGTCGCGCAGCGCGCGCCAGCCCAGCACCATGCCGGCAAGCGGGCAGCAGGCGGTGACGACGAAGGCGCCGCGCCAGCCGGCGAGCGGGATCATGGCGCTGGCGATCAGCAGGCCGATGGCATAGCCGAGCGAGGCGGCGGCGAGGTAGTAGCCCAGTGCGCGTCCCTGGCGTTGCTTAATGCGCTGGGCGACGATGGCCAGTCCCGGCGTATAGGAGCCGCCCGAACACAGGCCGGTGAGGCCATACAGCAGCAAGGCGGAAACGAAGCCGTCGGCGAACAGCGCGAACAGCAGGCCGCTGGCCACCGCCGCCACGCTGCTCAGCAGGTAGATGCGTTTGGCGCCGTGGCGGTCGGAGAGGAAACCGACGGAGAACAGCGAAATCAGGAAGCCGACGTGATAGGCCGACTGCACCATGCCGGCCTGCCAGGCGCTGATCTGCCAGTCGCTGCGCAGCAGCGGCAGCACCGCCGACCAGGCGGTGAACATCGTGGCGAAGGCGGCGCGTGCGGCGCAGAACTGGAGCAGCCAGGGCATGGCCGCAGTTTAGGGCCATTCAGAGGCGATTCGGCAGGGAACCGCAGCGGGAATAGGCCACCGTGGCGCAAGGTCATTGATTTCGTCCGGATTGACGCCTACCGCGGTCCGGACCTACAATGCGCGCTGTTCCGCCGAGTTAAAAAGACAACTTGCGAGGCGGAGAAGACCCCCGGGGAAATGCGGCGGTCGGAAAACAAATATCGCTAAAGCGTCGCCTGCTCTCGCCCCATAGCTGGCCTCGCCAATTGTGGGGCGTTTCAGTTTCTGGAGCAGGACACATGGCAAACACGGCAAACACGGCAAACGAGTATTTCTTCACTTCCGAATCGGTTTCTGAAGGCCACCCGGACAAGGTTTCCGACCAGATTTCCGATGCCATCCTCGACGCCATCCTGGCGCAGGATCCGCATTCCCGCGTCGCCGCCGAAACCCTGTGCAACACCGGTCTGGTGGTGCTGGCCGGCGAGATCACGACCAATGCCAACGTCGATTACATCAATGTTGCGCGCAATGTGCTGAAGCGCATCGGCTACGACAACACCGAGTACGGCATCGACTACAAGGGCTGCGCCGTGCTGGTGGCCTACGACAAGCAGAGCCCGGACATCGCCCAGGGCGTGAACAAGGCCTACGACGACAACCTGAACCAGGGCGCCGGCGACCAGGGCCTGATGTTCGGCTACGCCTGCGACGAAACCCCGGTGCTGATGCCGCTGCCGATCTACCTCTCGCACCGCCTGGTCGAACGCCAGGCCATGCTGCGCCGCGACGGCCGCCTGCCCTGGCTGCGCCCCGATGCCAAGTCGCAGGTGACGATCCGCTACCAGGACGGCAAGGCGCATTCGATCGACACCGTGGTGATCTCCACCCAGCATGCCCCCGACATCGAACTGGAGCAGATCCGCGAAGCCGTGATCGAGGAAATCATCAAGCCCATCCTGCCCAAGGAACTGGTCAAGGGCGAGATCAAGTACTTGGTCAACCCGACCGGCCGCTTCGTCGTCGGCGGCCCGCAGGGCGACTGCGGCCTGACCGGGCGCAAGATCATCGTCGACACCTACGGCGGCGCGGCGCCTCACGGCGGCGGTGCCTTCTCCGGCAAGGACCCGTCCAAGGTCGACCGTTCGGCCGCCTATGCCGGCCGCTATGTGGCAAAGAACATCGTCGCCGCGGGGCTGGCAGAGAAGTGCCTGGTGCAGATTTCCTACGCCATCGGCGTCGCCGAGCCGACCTCGGTCTGGGTCACCACGCAGGGCACCGGCAAGGTCGCCGACGCGACCATCGCCGAACTGGTGAAGAAGCATTTCGACCTGCGGCCGAAAGGCATCGTGCAGATGCTCGACCTGCTGCGCCCGATTTACGAAAAGACCGCCGCCTACGGCCACTTTGGCCGCGACGAGCCGGAATTCACCTGGGAAAGTACCGACAAAGCAGCGGCGCTGCGCGACGACGCCGGCCTGTGAGGCCGGTTCGCGTAGCGAACTTTGCCGGTACTTCGTCGCAGGCTAACCTGCCAGCTTCATCGGCAGGTTAAGGCCCACAGGGCCGGCCGCAGACAAAGACCAATCGCAGCGGCGCTGCGCGACGACGCCGGCCTCTAAGCCCATTCAACGCAAAGGGAAATGGCCCGTTCGCGGGCCATTTTTTTTGCCGTCGGCAAACCTATGTCTGCGCCCGTGGTCAATAATCCGGAAGACTCTGGAGAACAACATGCATGATCTGGCAAAGAATGTTTTGGGCGGCGTCCTGCAGCCCTGCAGCACCGACCCGATGACCGGGTTCTTCCGCACCGGCGACTGTCAAGTGACCGAGGAGGACATCGGCAACCACGGCGTCTGCATCGTCGCCACGGCGGAGTTCCTCGCGTTCTCCAAGTCGCGCGGCAACGACTTGTCGACGCCGCATCCCGAATTCGATTTCCCCGGCGTCAAGCCGGGCGAGCGCTGGTGCCTGTGTTCGGCGCGCTGGCAGGAAGCCCTGGAGGCCGGCAAGGCGCCGCTGGTGGTGCTCGAATCCACCTCGGCCGCGGCGCTCGAAGTCGTGCGCCTGGCCGATCTCAAGCGTTACGCGGCCAAGCTCGACCCGGCGAAATGAGCGCCGCCCGCCGGGCCGCCCCAAGGGCGGCGCAGCCAATCTGCGGAGCTGCGCAGCGGCGAACCACCGTCACCCCCTGCCTCGGGCTGGGGGCTGGGGGGAGGGCAGTCCAGTGAGCGCGCTCTACAAATTGTCGGCCCGGGCCCTTGACGGTTCCATGCGATCGATGCAGGACTGCAAGGGCAGGGTGCTGCTGTTTGTAAATGTCGCCAGCGGCTGCGGCTTCACGCCGCAGTATGCGGGCCTTGAAGCCCTGTGGCGGAAGTATGGCGAGCGCGGACTGACCGTGCTGGGTTTTCCCTGCAACCAGTTCGGCGCCCAGGAACCCGGCGACGAGGCAGCCATCGGCGAATTCTGCAGCCTCAACTACGAGGTCAGCTTCCCGATGTTCGCCAAGGTGGATGTCAATGGCGAGGACACGCATCCGATCTTCGCCTTCCTCAAGGCCGGCGCGCCCGGTGTGCTCGGCACCGAAGGCATCAAGTGGAATTTCACCAAGTTTTTGGTCGACCGCGAGGGCCGGGTGGTCGCGCGCTATGCCTCGGCGCACCAGCCCGAGGACATCGCGGCCGACATTGAACGCCTGCTCTAGGCGCGGCCGACCGAATTTTCAGGCAGCTCGCGGCTGCCGGCGCCGCGATTTGGCGCCGACGCTTTCCTCATCCGTTGCCGCTTCGTCGTCGCTGTCGCTGAAGCGCACGATATGCACGCCGGGCGGCAGATCGGTTTTGCGCCGCGATAGCTCTTTCAGCCAGTTGTTTCCGGGTGGGGCGAGAACGTCCATCAGACTCATGGCGCGCTGGGTCATTTGCGGCTCCTGGATTGCAGGGTTTCAATGGCTGGAGTTTCGATGTCCAGGGTCACGTCCTCGTTAACGGGCGAAGGCTCCTAAGCAAGGAGCCTTCGGGCGACTGGAAGGAGGAAAACCAGCCGCCGGGAGAACTGTTGGCGCTAGCGGTCGAGGTAGCGGCGGGAATCAGCGAGAAACTTCAGGATGGCATCTGACTTCATGTTCGGCTCCGTTGGAATGTCTGTTATTGCTATGTTCCAGTAGATGGGGGCGGTGGCGATCGGTTCAACGCATATTTGCAACAACTTGTTTCAGGTGCCGGCCGCCGCGGCTAGTTGATTGATTGTTATGGCTATACCTATCGCCCTGGAGCCGGACTCAGTCCGTTGCGGCGTCCACGTAATACCAGCGCTCCGCCTCGCGCACGAAGCGGCTCTGTTCATGCAGGCGCTGGGCGCGCCCGCCGACGCGGCAGCGGGCGATGAACTCGACGGTCGCCGTGTCGCCTGCTTCGGTCCGCGCCTTGACCTCCAGTCCCAGCCATTTCGGCTGCGGCCCGAGTTCGAGATCCAGCGCCGCGGGACGCGTCGAGGCATGCCAGGTCGCCAGCAGGTAGTCCTCCAGCCCCAGCACATAGGCGCTGTAGCGCGAACGCATCAGCGATTCGGCGTCGGCGGCCGGGAAGCCCGCGTGATGGCGGCCGCAGCAAGCGGCATAGGACAGCGGACGGCCGCAGGGGCAGGGCGCGGGCGGTTTGGGTTTCACGGGATGGCACAATGCTGGTGGAGATATCGCCCATGATAGCTACTCTGAACGCCAGCCTGATCGACCGCCTGCGCCGGGCGCAGCATCTGGCGGTGTTCACCGGCGCCGGCATGTCGGCGGAAAGCGGCATCCCGACCTTCCGCGACCGGCTCACCGGGCTCTGGGCGCACACCGATCCGGCCGAGGTCGCCACGCCGCAGGCCTTCCGCCGCGATCCGCAACGCGTCTGGGACTGGCATGTGCATCTGGCCTCGCCCGTCGGCGCGGCGCAGCCGAATGCCGGGCACAGGGCAATAGCCGCGCTCGCCGGCAAGCTGCCGCGGCTCAGCGTCGTCACGCAGAACATCGACAGCCTGCACCAGGCGGCCGGCAGTCGTGACGTGATCGAATTGCACGGTAACCTGTTCCGCCTCAAGCCCTTCATCGACGAGGACGCCGCGTTTGCCGCGGCCGAGCCGCCGGTGATCTGCCGCGTTTGCGACGGCTACGCGGCGCGGCTCGACTGCGACCCCTGGGCCAGCCGCGAGGATTTCGCCCGGCTGCGCCTGGCGGCCGGTCCGGTGCCCTGCTGTCCCTGTTGCGGCGCGCGCCTGCGGCCCGACGTGGTCTGGTTCAACGAAATGCTCGATCCGCAGGTGCTCGACGCCGCGATGAGCGCCGTCGATGCCTGCGACGCCATGCTCTGCATCGGCAGTTCGCTCGAAGTCGAGCCGGCCGCCAGCCTGCCCTGGCGCGCCCTGCGCCGCGGCGCGACGGTGATCGAGGTCAATCCCCAGCCGACGGCCCTGACGCCGCATGTGACGGCCTTGCCCGGCATGGCGGCGCAGGTCTTGCCGCAACTGCTGGCGACGGTCTGGAACTAGTTGTCCCGGCGCGGGCCCGGCTCGGACGGCAACGCGCATTTTTGGCAGTCGCGGCCGAAGGGCGAGATGTAGCGCCACCAGATCCAGACCAGCAGCGGCAAGGCGGCGATCAGCGCGATGTCGCTCCAGCCCGGCTGCGCCAGTTCGCCCTGCCACCAGGCCACGGCGGCACGGATGGCTTCGATCAGCAACACCATGTAGGCGAAGCCGGCAGCCAGCAGCGCAACGCGTTTCATGCCCCGCTGCCTTCGTACACCCATTGCAGCAGGGCGTCCTGCGCCGCTTGGGCGCCCCCGGCGTTGGCGTGATTGACGAAAAAGACCACGATCCAGCGCCGCCCGGTCCGGTCCAGCACATAGCCGGCGAGGCTGCGCACGCCTTCCAGCGAACCGGTCTTGATGTGCGCCTGGCCGGCGACGCCGTTTTGCTTGAGGCGTTTTTTCATCGTGCCGTCGGTTGCGGTGACCGGCAGCGAGGCCATCAGCTCGGGCATCACCGAGCTGCGCCACGCCGCGGCGAGCACGCGGCCGAGGCCCTCGGCCGAAATCCGTTCCTGGCGCGACAGGCCGGCGCCGTTTTCCAGCACCAGCCCGGGCAGTCCGAGGTCGCGCGCATCGAGCCAGGCCCGCAGCGCGGCCTCGGCATCGGAGGCGCTGGCCGGACGGCGTCCGGACTCCATGCCCAGGGTCAGGAACAACTGGCGCGCCATGACGTTGTTGGAAAATTTGTTGATGTCGCGCACCACTTCGCCAAGAGTTGCCGATGGCAGCACGCCGACCGCGCGCGCCTCGGCCGGCACCGGGCCCTCGCGCACGCCGCCGGCGAGGCTGCCGCCGAGTTCGGTCCACAACTGCTGAAACACGCCGAGCACGAAAGCCGGATGTTCCTGCACGGCGATGCTCCAGCGCTGCTCGCCGCAAATTTGCGGATAGACGCCGGTCAGCACCAGCCGCGTGCTCGGTCCATGGCTGAAGACATCCGCGCGCAGGCGTTCGCGCCACTCGCCGCAGCCATTGCCGTTGCCCAGCACGAGTTTGTTGACCAGGTGGAGATTGGTCGGCATCGGCTCCATGGCTATCGTCAAGGTTCTCTGTGCCGGATCGGGAATCAGTTGCAGCCTGACCGACTTGAAGTTCAGCAGCAGGGCGTCGGGTGCGACGTTGTAGGGCCGCAGCGGTTGCGCATCGAAGCGGGCCGGGTCGGTCGCGTCGATGGCGAAGGCGCTGCGATCGAGCACCAGATCGCCGCGAATCTCGCGGATGCCGCGCGCGCGAATCTGGCGCAGCAGGCGCCCGAACTGGTCGTAGGTGAGTTTCGGGTCGCCGCCGCCCTTCAGGTGCAGGTCGCCGTTCAGCACTTCCCCGCTCTGTATGCCGTTGGCAAAGGCCTCGGTCTTCCAGACATAGGCCGGCCCCAGCAGGTCGAGCGCGGCGAAGGTGGTGAGCAGCTTCATGGTCGACGCCGGGTTCAGGCTCGCGCGGGCATTCACCGCCAGGCGCGGCCGGACGGCGTCCACTTCCCTGACCCAGACCGCGGTTGCCGCCGCGGGGATGCCGGCGCCGCCAAGCGCCTGCGCCACGGCAGCGGGCAGGTCGCCGGCGGCGGCATGCAGGGCCCACCAGCAGACCAGGGAAAGAAATACTTTGAGCATGAGCCTATCTTATCGCCTGGATACCATCCCCGCCTGCCGCCGCGGACATATCACCGGGATACCGTCCCCGGCTGTCGCCGGGGACATATAAAATCAGTTGAAAGACGAGGGGGAAATCAGCCATGGGAAATCCGGCCTGGCAGCCATCGGCCGCCACCATACGCGCGGCCAAGCTGACCGCCTTCACCGACTGGCTGGCGGCCGAACGCGGCATGCGTTTCGCCGACTACGACGCGCTCTGGCGCTGGTCGGTGGAGGATCTCGAAGGCTTCTGGGGCGCGCTCTGGGATTATTTCTCTATCCCCGCCGCAACGCCGCGCACGGCGGTCCTGACCGATGCGCGGATGCCCGGCGCGCAATGGTTTCCCGGCGTCACGATGAACTACGTCGACCAGGTCTTGCGCCATGCAACGGCGCTGCGCCCGGCCATCGTCGCGCGCAACGAAGCCGGCGAGAACCGCGAGCTCTCCTGGGCCGAGTTGCAGCGCCAGGTCGGCGCCCTGGCGGCGAGCCTGCGCGGCATGGGCGTGGCGCGCGGCGACCGCGTCGTCGCCTACCTGCCCAACATTGTCGAAACCGTCGTCGCCTTCCTCGCCGTGGCCAGCATCGGCGCGATCTGGTCGGCCTGCTCGCCTGACATGGGGCGCATCGCGGTGCTCGACCGTTTCCGCCAGATTGCACCCAAGGTGCTGATCGCGGTCGACGGCTACCGCTACGGCGGCAAGGCCTATGACAGGCGCGAGCTGATCCATGAACTGCTGGCGGAACTGTCGAGCATAGACCACATGGTGCTGCTGCCCAGCCTCGATGCCGCCGCCGATCCCGGCGAATTCGCCAACTGCAGCACCTGGGCGGCTGCGACCGCCGGCAATGCGCCGCTGGCAGTGGAGCACGTGCCCTTCGATCATCCGCTGTGGGTGGTGTATTCCTCGGGTACCACGGGCCTGCCGAAACCCATCGTGCATTGCCATGGCGGCATCGTCGTCGAGCACGTCAAGCTCGGCGCATTCCACCTCGACCTCGGTCCCGAGGACCGCTTCCACTGGTTTTCCAGCAGCGGCTGGATCATGTGGAATTGCCAGATGACGGGCCTGCTGATGGGCAGCACCATCTGCATCTACGACGGCAACCCGGGCTGGCCGGACTGGAATGCGCTGTGGCGCTTCGTCGGCGAAACCGGCGTGAGCTTCTTTGGCGCCGGCGCGGCTTTCTTCCTCTCCTGCCTCAAGGCCCAGGTCGAACCGAACCAGGTCGCCGACCTGTCGCGCCTGCGCGCCGTCGGCTCCACCGGTTCGCCGCTGCCACCCGAGGGTTACCAGTGGATCTACGACCACGTGCGGCAGGACCTTTGGCTCAACGCGATTTCGGGCGGCACCGATTTTGCCGGCTGCTTTGTCGGCGGCGTGCCGACGCTGCCGGTGTATCTGGGCGAGATGCAGTGCCGCTGCCTCGGCGCCAAGGTCGAAGCCTATGACGAAGCCGGCCGGCCGCTGATCGACGAGGTCGGCGAGCTGGTTTGTAGCGCACCGATGCCCTCGATGCCGCTGCGCTTCTGGAACGATGCGGAAGATCGCCGCTACCGCGAAAGCTACTTCGACATGTATCCGGGCATCTGGCGCCACGGCGACTGGCTGCGCATCACGCCGCGCGGCGGCGCGATCATCTACGGGCGCTCGGACGCGACCATCAACCGCCATGGCATCCGCATGGGCACCAGCGAGCTTTACCGCGCCGTCGAGGAACTGCCCGAGATACTCGACAGCCTGGTGGTCGATCTCGAATTCCTCGGCCGCGAATCCTACATGCCGCTGTTCGTCGTGCTGCGTCCCGGCCATGAGCTGACGCCGCAGCTCGCCGCCACGCTGAAGGAGCGCATCAAGCAGGCGCTGTCGGCGCGCCACGTGCCCAACGAGATCTTCCACATCGCCGAGATTCCGCGCACGCTGTCGGGCAAGAAGATGGAGCTGCCGGTGAAGAAGCTGCTGCTCGGCCATGCCCTGGACAAGATCGTCAATCCCGACGCCATGGCCAACCCCGCCAGCCTGCAGTGGTTCGTCGATTTCGCCGCACGCCGCGCCGCCGCGGAAAATGCAGCATGACTAAGCGCGTCGCGGTACCGCTGCCCAAGGCCTATCTGCTGCTCAACCACGGGCCGACCGTGCTGGTGTCCAGCGCGCACGGCGACAGGCGCAACGTGATGGCCGCGGCCTGGAACATGGCGCTGGATTTCGATCCGCCCAAGGTCGCCGTGGTGATCGACAAAGCCACGCTGACACGTGAGCTGGTCGAGGCCTCGGGCGAGTTCGTGCTCAACGTGCCCGCAAGACAGCAGGCGGCGATGACGCTGGCGGTCGGCACGCAATCGGGGCGTGAGATCGACAAGTTTTCAAGAGTTGGCGTTGGCGCTGCGGCGGCCAGCGCCGTCGGCGCGCCGCTGATCGAGGGCTGCCTGGCCTGGCTCGAATGCCGCGTGATTGCCGAGCCGCACATCCAGCAGACTTACGACCTGTTTCTCGGCCAGGTAGTCGCCGCCTGGGCCGACCCGGAAGCCTTCGCCAATGGGCGCTGGCAGTTTGCGGATGCGGCACGGCGCAGCATCCACTACCAGGCCGGCGGCAGATTCTTCGCCACCGGCGAGGCTTTCGACGCTTAACTGCGGTGGATCGACTCTTTGAATCGACATCTACCGCGAGTAGATGCCGAACGGCTCATTCGAGAATCTACTTGGAGCGTCGATTCTGAGTCTGGTTATTACGCGGCGAGGCGGAAACGCTCCAGCCATTGTGCGCGATGGCTAAATAGCAGAACAGAGGTAGTGACGCTGAGGAAAGTAATTGCCTTGCCGAGTTCTTCGTCGCCAGGCATGTCTTCGATAACGACAATCCGCTGATGCTCGTCAGCCCCCGCTGACTTGAGATCAAGCATCTTGCCGCCCGCTTTATAGACGTTACCCCAGTCAACATGCTCGTCGCCGCTTGCCACCGGCTGGATGTAGTGTCGCCCAACACTCGGCAAGTCGATCACTAGGGGGAATTCGAGTTGGTGACCGGAAACTCCTTGCACCGAGACATTGCGCTGCAAGCGTTCGCCGGCGACAGACTGCAATTCGCGGCCGACACTCTGGATGAATCGCTCTTCGCCGGCCTTCGGTAGCCAGCGTGTTTCGGCGTGGCTGATCGCTATTGCGGTATTTAGTACGGCGGTGACTATGCCGGGCAGGTCGGCTTCTACCGCAGTTGCGCGTAGCGCCCCGCCCTCGCTCAATTCGACCGCGGGGAAACGCCTGCGGATACCCTCCAAGCGCGGCTTGCTGAGCTTGGCCCCCAATGCACTGGCGTGCATCAGCGTGTCGGCATGATCGGTGACGAGCCAGCGGTCATCTCCGAGAGGCTCCAGAAACAGGCCAAGGTGTTCGCCGTCGTCGAAGGTGAAGGGTGACCATAGGCGTAGCGCGCCATTGCTACGCGGCGCACAGGCAAATCCCAGGTTTTCGATCAGGTTTGCGCAGTTCATATCAACTCCAGTTGTTGGCTGGGTGGTGGTCGGTATCCGCCAACGACCTCAAGGTTCGTCTTCGCGCAGAAATGCGCAAACAAAGTTGCAAAATCCTTGAAATCGTTAATGGGCTCCAGATATCCATAGCCTCCATCCGACCACGTGTGTTCATGTGTTCCGGGCCCCAAACGCATTCCGTAATATGGGCGCCCCTTACCCACTTTGTTCGTGTGCTGTCCATCCGGCTCAAAGTCAATGGCATAGACGCGTTCGGTTTGATACAGCAGCCCGCAACTGTATTTTTCCAGCGCCGCTCCTGCAGCAGGTCGCCACTGCAAGATTATCCGAGTGCCCTCCGAAACTACGCCTCCGACTTCGATTGCAGAATCCCACTTCCACCAATGTGCTTCTTTCTTCGAAATTCCCGGCCGCCAGTCAATAACCGAAATGGCGCTTTTCTTCGTGCTTAGGAAGAAGTTGACTTCGGCAAGGGTAAGCATGCAATTGTGCTGAATAGGGAAGAAAGCGTAACTATAGCTTTTCGATCGGCGAGCCGTGCAGGTCTTTCCAAGTGGTTTCGAGCAGCCATTTTCAGAGGTGGGAGGCTCAGGAGATGCGCCAGACTCTTTAAGCCAGATACAAAAGTTGGTGCTGATGGCACGGTAGCCAGGCTTTCGACGCCTAGACGCCGAAGGGCTTGACGCCGATCAGCCAGGCGTGGCCCCAGAGCGCGAACAGCGTCCAGGCCAGCAGGCCGATCGCGGTCACGCTGGCGTCGCGCGTCCAGCAGCAGACGGCATAGGTCGTGCCGGCGATGCGGTCGCGCCGCCGCGCCGAGGCGAAATCGGCGACCGCCCAGACCAGGAAGGCGCCGAACAGCACGGCGTCGGCCAGTCCGCCGTTGGCCAGCAGATGCGCCAGCGCCCACAGCTTGATCCCCGCCACCATCGGGTGGCCGATGGCCGCCTTGATGTGGCTGCCCGGCAGGTAGGCGGCCACCAGCAAGACGAAGGCCGGCAGCGTCAGCAGGGCGGCCAGGTGCCGCGTCCAGGACGGGCTGGTCCACAGTATCGGTGCCTCGGCGCGCGCCATGGCATAACCCCAGACGATCAGGCCCAGGCCGGTGGCGGAAAGCAGCGAGAACAGGCCTTTCCAGCGCGCCTCGCCGAGTCGGGCGCGCTGGGCATCGCGCCAGCCGCCGGCGAAGATGCGCACCGAATGGGCGCCGAGGAACAGCGCCAGGCCGAGGATCAGGACGCTCATTGGACTACCCTCCCCCCAGCCC
>JAUYSD010000198.1 GCA_030696505.1 Sulfuritalea sp.
GCCGCCACCAACGAATTTGCGGCGCGCCGCATGAACCAGAGCGTGCAGCGCGCGCTCTCCGGCCGGAATGTTGATCAGATATCCCTATGACGCAGATAATTGTTCTTCCCCATGTCGAGTTGTGTCCTGATGGTGCGGTGATCGAGGCCGCGCCGGGGACGTCAGTCTGCGATGCGCTGCTTGGTAACGATATCGAGATCGAACATGCCTGCGAGAAGTCCTGTGCCTGCACCACCTGCCATGTCGTGGTGCGCGAAGGTTTCGAATCGCTCGCCGAGGCCGAGGACATCGAGGAGGATCTGCTCGACAAGGCCTGGGGTCTGGAACCCAACTCGCGGCTTTCCTGTCAGGCGCTGGTCGGCAAGGTACCCTTGGTGATAGAAATCCCGAAATACACCATCAACATGGTCAAGGAAGGGCATTCCAAGAAATGAAGTGGACCGACAGCCTCGACGTTGCCATTGCCCTTGTAGAAGCCCACCCGGAAGTCGATCCGACGCGCATCAATTTTGTCGATCTGATGCGCTGGGTCATGGCGCTGCCCGGTTTCGAGGAAAACGAGACCCACTGCGGCGAAAAGAAGCTCGAAGCAATCCAGCAGGCGTGGATCGACGAAGTCGAATGAGGTGTTTGCTTCATGCTGGTCGATACCCATTGTCATCTCGATGCAGCCGAGTTCGATGCCGACCGCATCGCGGTGGCGGCAGCGGCGATACAGGCCGGTGTCGGGCTGATCGTGGTGCCGGCGGTGGAGCGGGCCAATTTCGGTGCGGTGGCTTCGGTCTGTCGTGAGCATGCCGGCTGCGGTGCGGCCTATGGCATTCATCCCATGTATGTGCAGCGGGCCCGCGAAGTCGATCTCGACGTCCTGCGCGAAACGGTTTTGCGCGAGCATCCCCTGGCGGTCGGCGAAATCGGCCTCGATCGTTTCGTCGAGCCGCGCGACGATGCGCAGCAGGAGTTCTACTTCAATGCACAACTGAGGATTGCGCGCGACGCCAGCCTGCCGGTGCTGTTGCATGTGCGTCGCGCGATCGACCCGATACTCAAGCAATTGCGGCTTTGCCCGGTGATCGGCGGTATCGCGCATGCCTTCAACGGCAGTCGGCAACAGGCCGACGAATTCATCAAGCTGGGCTTCAAGCTGGGCTTCGGCGGCGCGATGACCTTCCCTCGCGCCAGCCGTATCCGGGAACTCGCCGCCACCTTGCCGCTCGATGCCATCGTCCTCGAAACCGACGCGCCGGACATTCCGCCGGAGTGGAAGGCCGGTGCCCGCAATACGCCGGATCAACTGCCGCGCATCGCGCAAACCCTGGCCAGCCTGCGCGGCATCGCCGTGGAGGAAGTGGCCGCGGCGACCACGGCCAATGCTGTCGCGGTGCTTCCCGGTCTGGCGCGGATACATTAGACTATTTCCTTTACCCCTAAACCAACGCAAAAACAGGAGCGACCCATGAGTACAACCATAACCCTGCGCGGCACCCCGGTCCGAGTCGAAGGCGATCTTCCCGCCGCCGGCGCGAAGGCGCCCGACTTCAAACTCACCAGCGCCACGCTGGCAGACGTTTCACTCAAGGACTTTGCCGGCAAGCGCAAGGTCCTGAACATTTTCCCGAGCATCGACACGCCGACCTGCGCCACCTCGACGCGCAAGTTCAACGAGGCCGCGAGCGAGCTGGCCAACACCGTCGTACTCTGCGTTTCCGGAGATCTGCCCTTTGCCGCCAAGCGTTTTTGCGAACTGGAAGGCCTGAAGAACGTCGCTCACTTGTCGACTTTCCGCCATCCTGAATTCCTCAAGCAATGGGGAGTGGGCTTTGCCGAAGGTCCGATGGTCGGCCTCACGGTTCGTGCCGTGGTAGTGCTGGACGAGAACGACAAGGTGATCCACGCCCAGATGGTGCCGGAGATCGCCCAGGAGCCGAACTACGCGGATGCGCTGAAGGCGCTGAGCTAGGCCGGGATCGGCGTATCGCCAGCGCCAACTCTTGAATAGAAAACGGGAGCCGCGGCTCCCGTTTTTTTACGCCGACGCCTTGTTGGCGCGCTTGCGTTCAATTTCCGTGAGGAAGCGCTTGCGCAGGCGGATCGACTTCGGCGTGATTTCGACCAGTTCGTCGTCGGCGATGAATTCGACGGCCGACTCCAGCGTCATCAGTATCGGCGGCACCAGGCGCACGGCTTCGTCGGTACCCGAGGAGCGCACGTTGGTCAGCTGCTTGCCCTTGATCGGGTTCACCACCAGGTCGTTGTCGCGGCTGTGGATGCCGATGATGATGCCTTCGTAGAGCGGATCGCCGTGACTGACGAACATGCGACCGCGATCCTGCAACTTCCATAGGGCATAGGCGACGGCAGCGCCGTCATCCTGGGAAATCAGCACACCGTTGCGGCGCTCGGCCATGATGCCGGCCATCGGACCGTAGTCGTCGAAAATGTGGCTGGCCATGCCGGTGCCGCGCGTCAGCGTCAGGAATTCACCCTGGAAGCCGATCAGGCCACGCGCCGGTATGCGGTATTCGAGGCGCACGCGGCCCTTGCCGTCCGACTCCATGTTCAGCAACTCGCCGCGCCGACGGCCGAGTTCTTCCATGACGCCGCCCTGATTCTCGTTCTCGATATCGACGGTCAGTAATTCATAGGGTTCGCACTTCTCGCCGTTGATCTCCTTGAACAGCACGCGCGGGCGCGACACCGCCAGCTCGTAGCCTTCGCGGCGCATGGTTTCGAGCAGGATGGTCAGGTGCAGTTCGCCGCGGCCGGAGACCAGGAATACGTCGGCATCCCCGGTCTCTTCGACGCGCAGGGCGACGTTGGACAGCAATTCCTTTTGCAGGCGCTCGCGGATCTGGCGGCTGGTGACGTACTTGCCTTCCTTGCCGGCCAGCGGCGAGGTATTGACCTGGAAGTTCATGGTCAGGGTGGGTTCATCGACCACCAGCGGCGGCATGCCGACCGGCGCCGCCGGGTCGCAGATGGTGACGCCGATGCCGACTTGTTCGATGCCGGTGACCAGCACGATGTCGCCGGCTTCCGCCTCGGTCGCCTGTTCGCGTTCCAGGCCCGTGAACATCATGATCTGGCCGATTTTCGACTTGCCCTTGTTTTCGTCGCCGTACATCACGGCGACTTCCTGGCCGGCCTTCATGCGGCCCTGCTTGATGCGGCCGATGCCGATGCGGCCGACATAGCTGTTGTAATCGAGCGAGCAGATCTGCAGTTGCAGGGGCTGGTCCACATCGACGTCGGGCTGTGGCGTGTGCTTGACGATGGCCTCGTAGAGCGGGCGCATGTCGGTGCCGGGCTTGGTCGCGTCGAGCATGGCGAAGCCGTTCAGTGCCGAGGCGAAGACCACGGGGAAATCGAGCTGTTCCTCGGTCGCGCCGAGCTTGTCGAACAGGTCGAAGGTGTGGCTGATGACCCAGTCGGGGCGGGCGCCGGGACGGTCGATCTTGTTCACCACGACGATCGGCTTGAGGCCCAGGGCGAGCGCCTTGCGCGTGACGAAGCGGGTCTGCGGCATCGGACCTTCGACGGCGTCCACCAGCAGCAGCACGCCATCGACCATCGACAGCACGCGCTCGACCTCGCCGCCGAAGTCGGCGTGTCCGGGGGTGTCCACGATATTGATGTGGGTGCCCTCGAAGTCGATGGCACAGTTCTTCGAGAGAATGGTGATCCCGCGTTCTTTTTCGAGATCGTTGGAATCCATGACCCGCTCGGTGACCGCCTGGTGGGCGGCGAAGGTGCCGGACTGGCGGAGCAACTGGTCGACGAGGGTGGTCTTGCCGTGGTCAACGTGGGCGATAATGGCGATGTTTCTGAGGGCGCGGGACATAGGGGCGTATTGGCGTTGTTGCGATGCGGAAAAGCCGAATATTTTACCACGCCCACGCTCTTGTTCCGATTGAATTTTCAGGGGATTTTTTATGCTCGGCATCATAGGCGGCAGCGGCTTGACCCAGCTGGCGAATCTGGACGTATCGCACCGCGAGATAGTGCGCACGCCTTATGGCGAGCCCTCCGGCCCGCTGACCTTCGGCCGCGTCGGCTGCCAGGACGTGGTATTTCTCGCGCGCCACGGTTACGGGCATACCATCCCGCCGCACTTGGTGAATTACCGCGCCAACATGCATGCCCTGGAGGCGTCCGGCGTGACGCAGGTCGTTTCGGTGGCATCGGTGGGCAGCATACGCAGCGATTTCGGCCCCGGCTCCCTGGTGGTGCCGCATCAGATCATCGACTACACCTGGGGCCGCGAGATGACCTTTCAGTCAGGCAACGACGGCCCGGTGGTGCATGTCGACTTCACCGAGCCCTACGATGCGGCGGTGCGCAAGCTGTTGCTCGACGTGGCGCTGCGGGTCGGCGAAAAAATATTCGACAGTGCGGTGTATGCGACGACCCAGGGGCCGCGGCTGGAAACCGCGGCGGAAATCGATCGCTTGGAGCGTGACGGTGCCGACATCGTGGGCATGACCGGCATGCCGGAAGCCGGGCTGGCGCGCGAACTGGACATGCCCTACGCGGCGCTGTGCGTGGTATCCAACTGGGCGGCCGGACGCGCGGATTCCGCACACGGCATCAAGTTCGACAGCCTCGAAGCCGTGCTGCATCTGGCCATGGCGCGGGTGCGCCGGATCATCGAGGGGATTTGCGAGGCATGATTCGAGAAGTCCTGCGCATGGGCGATCCGCGCCTGCTGCGCGTGGCGCAGCCGGTAACGGACTTCGCTGCTGCGGAGCTTCACGAGTTGCTGCAGGATATGCGCGACACCATGGCGCATCTTGACGGCGCCGGGCTTGCCGCGCCGCAGATCGGCGTCGATCTGCGCGTGGTGATTTTCGGCGGCATGGCAAATCCCCGCTATCCGGATGCGCCGGCCGTTCCCGATACGGTGCTGATCAACCCGCAGCTCGATCCGCTTTCCGACGAAGAGGAGGGGGGCTGGGAAGGCTGCCTCTCGGTTCCCGGCCTGCGCGGCTGGGTGCCGCGCTGGAGCAAGCTGCGCTACGCCGGCTTTGATGAGGCCGGCCGGCATTTCGAACGCACGGTGGATGGTTTCCATGCGCGCGTCGTGCAGCACGAATGCGACCATCTGGATGGCATTTTATACCCGATGCGGGTGCGCGACTTCCGCCGCTTTGGCTTTACCGACGTGCTGAACCTTCCCGGCGTCGTCGAGGACTAGCCCGCTGCGCTTTGGCTGCTGGCGCCGCTGTGGCGCCAGCGTCAACTCTTGCCTGCCGCTCAGGCGGCGATCAACCGGCCTTGGCGCGCTTGGCCTGCAGGCGCTGTGCAGTCTTCTCGATGCCGACGATGAAGCGGTTGTGTTTGCCGCGGGCCACTTCTTCCACGGCGTCGCGCGCGGTGAAGTCGAAGGAAACGGCGCCGCCGTTGACTTCGGTCAGCGTCACGGTGATCTCGACCCACATGCCCATCAGCGTGGCGCCGACATGGTCCAGCTCGACGCGGGTGCCGACCGAATCCTTGCCCGCTTCGATGTTTGCCAGCAGAAGATCGCGGCAGGCCATTTCGATGTCGTAGAGCAGGTTCGGCGTCGAGTAGACGCGGCAGTCGTCGCCCATGAAACTGATGGTGCGATCGCGGTCGATTTCGACGCGGCGGGTGGCGGTGAGGCCGGCTTTCAGGGTATCGCTCATGCTGTGTCACTCCAGTGGTAATTCGTTTGTCGGTTTTGCCGGTGTGTTCAGTTGCGGGTTCTCAGGGCGTCGGCATACAGGCGCGCCTCGACATAGCGCACCAGTGCCTTGGTGCCGCGCGCGCAGTTGCGGAAGATGCAGACGCCCTGGTCCATCAGGCGCGCCGACATGGCGTCGTACAGTTGCCCGCCATCGACGATGCCGATCACCGGCTTGTCGTTGCGCGCGACCAGCGGCGGCATCAGATGCACGGTGCTCTTCGGGTCCGTGATGTCGAAGCCGGGGCGCAGCTTGCTCGATTCGAGGGCGCGCACCGAAGGCGCGGTGGGGTCGAGGCCGACCACGACCGCGTCGATCTCCGGATCCTGCAGGAAGGCCTCGACGATCTGCAGGTGGGCCTCGTCATCCGCACCGGGATTGATGTCGATCGGATTCCTGACCTCGACCAGCGCGTTGAGTTTCTTCGCCAGCAGGATTTCTTCGAGCTGGGTGACGGTGCCGGCTTGCAGCGCACCCATTTCCATCGCGAAGGTATCCGACTCGATGAAGTCGGCCATGCCGACCGCCTCGAAACCCGCGCCGCTGATCGCGCCCAGTCGGTTGCCGCCGATTTTCTTGGAATGCAGCGCGCCGGCGATGTAGAACAGGTCGTCGAAGCTGTTGAAGTCCTCGGCGACGATGGCGCCCGCCTGCCTCACCACGGATTCGAACAGGATCGGGCCGCCGGCGATCGACGCCGTGTGGCCCATCACGCCGCCCATGCCGGGCGCCGTCTTGCCGGATTTGTAAACCACCACCTGCTTGCCCTTGACCACGGCCTTGCGCACCGCCCTGGCGAAGTCGAGTCCGTCCAGGTCCTTGAAGCCCTCGATGTAGATGCCGATGGTCTCGATTTCGGGCAGCTCGGCAAAATAGCTGAGCATGTCGCCGTGGGTCAGGTCGGTCTGGTTGCCCAGCGCCAGCATGTAGCGCGGGTCGAGCCACGGATTCTGGCTGATGCGGGTGATCATGAAGGCGCCGCTCTGGCTCAGCATCACCGAGTTGCGCTCGGCCTTCTTCTGCGGCTTGGGCAGGCGCTCCAGCGGGATGAACCAGGAGTCGTAGGAACCCGGATGCGAGACCACGCCGAGGCAGTTGGCGCCGAGGAACACCGGGCCGCCGCCCGGCTTGCCGTGGGCGGCATTGATGCGTTCCGCCAGCGCGGCGGCCGGCTCGCGGCTGGCCTTGGTTTCGCCGAGGCTGCCGGGGATCAGCATGACCGATTCGACCGAGTCGGTCTCGATGATTTCGTCGACCAGTTCATAGACCGCGCTGGCGGCCACGGCGACGATCAGCAGATCCAGTTTGTGATCGAGTGCCTTGAGGCTTTCGACGCATTTGACGCCGTCGATCTCGGTTTCGCCGGGACGGATGATGCACATGCGTTCCTTGGCGTAGCCGCTGCCCATCAGGTTCTTCAGGATGATGCGGCCGAAGTTCATATTGGTGGACGAGACCCCGATGATGCCGATCGACTGCGGATGGATCAGCTTTTCGATCTTCCCGATCGGTCGCGGCAGGCGGACGGCACGAGCGGCACCGAACTCGCATTGCGCCTGGCGCACGATCAGCCGGTCGCCGGCATGCGCCGGATTCAGTTCCAGGTTGCGCAGCACGAAGGGAGCGTTGGGCTTGCCCGGCGCATAAGTGGCGGCCAGCGCGAGCAGGGCCTCGAAACAGGCCGCGAGTTGCCGCTCCGGCAGCGGCAGGCCATCGCGCCTGGCGATCGCGGCCAGCCTTTGCCAGGCCAGCGTGCGCTTGAACAGGCCGAGGAAGTCGGCGGCATTCGTCAGCTCGGTCGCGGCGTAAACCGATGCGCGGTCCTTCCTGAAATTGCCCTCGTCCAGATCGGCATCCTGGCCGCCCATGCCGGCGCTGATGACCATGCCGAATTCGCGGGTGTTGTTCAGGCTGATGCGCAGATCGACGGCGGATGGCCGCAATTCTGCTGTGGGCTCCGCGGCGAAGGCAATACCCAGGCTGGTGAGCAGGGCATTCAGCTCTGTGCTGTCCAGCGTTCCGCGTCCCGCAGCGGCGGCCTGGCGAAAGAGGGTCGCGGCGACGTCGCTCGCGGACTGTGGCGATTGGTGCATGGCAAGACTCCCCTGGTGCGGCGTGGTCGGCAGGATGATACCGGGGGCTAACTATAACAGATACAGAATAATCAATAAAATTAACTAAAAATGTATCGGTTGAGGTCCAACAATTTTAAGCTTGATCTTAATCAGGGGGCGGTATCGGGCAGCTTGAGGCCGCCGAAGCGCTCGTAGAAATACGGCGCGGCCGGCGGCAGCGGGCCGTTGGCGGTCTCGCAAACCGAGAGCAGGTGCTGCTGGGCGAGCGGATAGGTCAGGCTGTAGAGGTCGTGGCACAACTGGCGGGCGATGCCGCCGCTCCAGTTGGCGGGCAGCAACTGTGCCGGCAGCTGCGGATCGTGCAGCAGCGCCCGGCGGAAGTCGTGCATCAGCAGCGTCTGCACCATGAAGCACTGCTCCGGATCGAGCTTGCCGGCGGCGCGCATGGTACGCAGCACCGGCCTGAAAAGTTCGATGAAGTCGAGGTACCTGGCTGCCAGGGTATCCAGGTTCCAGCACTCGCGGACCAGTTCCTGCAGCGGCTTGCTGGTCAATGCGCTGATGTTCTGCGCTTTCATGGCCACCACTTTGTCGTGGGCGCCGTTCTCCTGCAGGATATCCAGCAGCGCTTCAGTGTCGGCCGAAGGATGCGCCAGAATGCCCGATGCCAGCGTGCCGTAGCCGGCCCAGGCCAGATCCTTGCGCAGGGCATCGCGTGGCGTACCGCCCAGCGATCCGGGAATCAGCACCAGTTGCCACTCTCCGGCCCAGGTGTCCTGCGGCGCGAAGTAGATCCGGCGATAGGCGTGTTCGAAGCGACGGCGGCCCGAGGTGGTGAGGCTGTAATAGCTCTTGCGCCCGAGTTGTTCGGATACCAGCCATTTTTCCTGAGACAGCCGATAGACGCTGGTGCGCACCATGCGTTCGTTGAGGCCGAGCGGTTGCACCAGGCGGATGAAGCTGCCGAGCCAGACCGTGCCGCCGTGCGGGGCGATGAAGTCGCCGTAGATCGTGATGATCAGGGAGTTGGCGCGGCTTGGATGCTTGTCCAGGAAATCCTTGATCCACTGGCTGATGTGTCGACTCTTCACATTTTTTCCATTCGACGTTTGTGTGGGTTGCGGCTCGATCCGGTGTCCGTGGCAGCGTGTTTTTGCCGGCCGGCCATTGTATTGGATGCGTATGTATCCCGTATGCAGTATAAGGTAATTCTAATGTGATACAGAATTATTGATTTCATTCCGGCAAAAGTGTATCGTATTGCCAGTGGGGGCAAGTTTGCTCCTGCACCACGTGACGGGGCGGGCAATGCAATCAGAGGCGGGTCCAGGCATCGAGGCACATAACAGCTACGGCGCGCAGCGCTGGGTGGATGGCGCTGCCATGCCTTGCGCGGAAACCGTGGCGGAAGAGGTGCCCGTGGCGCTGGTCTATAACGGCATCTCGCATGCCGTGATGCTGGCCACGCCAACCGACCTGGAAGACTTTGCGCTGGGCTTCAGCCTCAGCGAATGCATCGTCGGACGTCCGGGCGAAATTCACGATCTGGAAATCTTCGAGCGATCCAACGGCATCGAAGTGCACATGCAGCTGTCCGCCGAGCGCGCCCATGTGCTCAAGCAACATCGCCGGACCCTGGCCGGGCGCACCGGCTGCGGCCTGTGCGGCACCGAAAGTCTCGACCAGTTGGCGAAGCGCGCCGCTACGGTTCGCTCCTCGGCCGTGCTGGGCGCCGGCGCCTTGCCGCGCGCCTTGTCGCGCCTGCAGGAGATGCAGCACCTGTTTCAGCTGACGGGTGCGGTGCATGCCGCCGCCTGGTGCGACTTCAACGGCGGCGTAGCCCTGGTGCGCGAGGACGTCGGCCGCCACAACGCGCTGGACAAGCTGATCGGCGCCCTGGCGGCGCAGCGCAGGGGCTTCGATGGCGGCTTCGTACTCATGACCAGTCGCGCCAGTTACGAAATTGTGCAGAAGGCGGCCGCCGTAGGCATTGCCGTGGTCGCGGCGGTTTCAGCCCCTACGGGTATGGCGGTCAGGGTGGCGATCGACTCGGGGGTGACGCTGGTCGGCTTTGTCCGCGGCGAACGCCACTGCGTCTATTCGCATCCGGAACGCGTTCATTAAGTCGAGGAAACAGGTGAGCAAAATGAGCATGGAAGCAGCCCAGCCGAAATCCGTGAAACACGTTCCGACCTTATGCTACAACTGCGTCTCAGGTCCGGATTTCATGTGCGTCAAGGTGGTCGATGGCGTCGCCACCGAAATCGAGCCGAATTTCGCCGCCGCGGATATCCATCCGGCCAAGGGCAAGGTCTGCGTCAAGGCCTATGGCCTGGTGCAGAAGACCTATAACCCGAACCGCATCCTGACGCCGATGAAGCGGACCAACCCGAAGAAGGGCCGCAACGAGGACCCCGGCTTCGTGCCGATCTCCTGGGACGAGGCGCTCGATCTGGTCGCGGGAAAACTCAACGCCGTGCGCGCCAAGGGTCTGGTCGACGCGGCCGGGCTGCCGCGGGTCGCCGTCAGCCTCGGCCACGGCGGCACGCCGTCGAATTACATGGGCACCTTCCCGGCCTTTCTGGCCGCCTGGGGCGAGGTCGATTTCAGCTTCGGCTCGGGCCAGGGCGTCAAGTGCGTGCATTCCGAGCACCTCTACGGCGAGTTCTGGCATCGCGGCTTCACCGTCGCTTCCGACACGCCGAACGCCCGCTACGTGATCGCCGTCGGCGCCAACGTCGATGTCACGGGCGGCCCCTGCGCCGTGATCCGCCACGCCGACGCCCGGGTGCGCGGCTACAAGCGCGTCCAGGTGGAGCCGAGCCTGACAGCTACCGGCGCCTGCTCCGCCGAATGGGTGCCGATCCGGCCCAAGACCGATCCGGCCTTTCTGTTCGCGCTGATCCACGTCCTGGTGCGCGAGAACGGCCTGGCCAAGCTCGACATTCCCTTCCTGCGCGACCGCACCGCCTCGCCCTATCTGGTGGCGCCGGACGGCCTTTACCTGCGCGATCCGCAAAGCGGTAAGCCGTTGGTCTGGGACGAAGTGTCCGCTACCGCCGTGCCGCACGACGCAGTCGGCGCGCGCCCCGCGGTGGCCGGCAGCTATCGACTGGCTCACGCCGTGGTGGTCGATGCCGACAAGGAGCGCCGCGAATATTCCGACGTCGAAGGCAAGACCGCCTACGAAATGCTGTCGCAGCACATCGACAAGTACACGCCGGAGTGGGCCGAGACCATCTGCGACGTGAAGGCCGAAACCATACGTCGCATCGCCAACGAATACCTCGAAGCCGCGAGTATCGGCGAAACCATCGTGATCGACGGCCAGACCTTGCCGCTGCGGCCGGTCGCCGTGACGCTGGGCAAGTCGGTGAACAACGGCTGGGGCGCTTTCGAGTGCTGCTGGGCGCGCACCGTACTGGCGGCCCTGGTCGGCGCGCTGGAGAATCCCGGCGGGCTGGTCGGCACCACGGTGCGACTCAACAAGTCGCGCGACAACCGCCATCTTTCCGTGAAGCCCGGCGAAGACGGTTTCATGGTGCAGTACTTCAATCCGACCACCAAGGAGGAATGGCAGTCGGCGCCGTCGACGCGCAATCTGCACCAGACCCTGGTGCCCATCGTCGGCCACAACGGCGCCTGGAGCCAGGCGCTCGGCCCGACGCAACTGGCCTGGATGTTCCAGGGCGAGCGCCCCGACGACTGGTCGATGCCGATGCCGACGCTGCCCGACGTGTGGCTGGTGTATCGCTCGAATCCCTCGATCTCCTTCTGGGACACGAAGCATCTGGCGGAGGTCGCGGCAAAGTTTCCGTTCATGGCCTGCGTCGCCTACACGGTGGACGAGACCAACTATATGGCCGACGTGCTGCTGCCGGAGGCGACCGATCTCGAATCGACGCAGATGATCCGCATGGGCGGCACCAAGTACATGGAGCAGTTCTGGGATTACAAGGGCGTGGTGCTGCGGCAGAAGGCCGTCGAGCCGCAGGGCGAGGCGCGCGACTTCACCTGGATCACCACCGAACTGGCCAAGCGTACCGGTTTGCTCGAACCGTATTTCGGCGCGATCAACAAGGGCGTCTCGGGTGTTTCGCCGCTCAAGGGCAAGGGCTACGACTTCAGCCTCGATCCGGCCAGCGAACCGGGCTCCGAGCAGATATGGGATGCGGTCTGCCGCGCCGCCACGGTCACGCTTTCGGAAGGCCGCGAGGAGCACGACCTGGAATGGTTCCGCGAGCATGGCTTCTATGCCGTGCCGATGTCGCGCCTGGAGTGGTATCTGACGCCGACCATGGAAAAGCTCGGTCTGCGCTATGAACTGCCCTACCAGGAGCGCCTGCTGCGCACCGGCCGCGAACTCGGCCGTCGCCTGCACGAGCAGAAGATGAACTGGTGGGACGAGCAGCTTTCCGAATACACGGCGCTGCCGGAATGGCACGACGTGCCGGGGCGCTGGATCCGCAACCTGGAAAAATCGGGCGCCAGGATCGAGGACTTCCCGTTCTGGCTGCTGACCACCAAGAGCATGCAGTACCACGCCGGTGGCAATGCCGCGATCGAGGTGATGCACGAAGTGGCGCAGAACCTGCGCGGCCACGCCGGGGTGATCATGAACGCGAAGACCGCGGCGGGCCTCGGCATTGCCGAGGGCGATCGCGTCGAGGTGCGCAGCCACATCGGCGCCACCTACGGCAAGGCCTCGCTGATGCAGGGCATCCGCCCGGATACCCTGGTGATCATCGGCCAGTTCGACCACTGGGCGACGCCCTTCGCCAAGACCATCGGGGCGCCGAGTCTCAATACCATCGCGCCGATGTCGATCGATCTCACGGATGCAACGGGTTCCGGTGCCGACATCGTGCGGGTCGGTGTGCGCAAGGTGGAAGGAGTGGCAGCATGACGCGCTATGTGATGAGCATCGACCTGCGCCGCTGCGTCGGCTGCCAGACCTGCACCGCGGCCTGCAAGGGCGCCAACGCGACGCCGCCCGGCATCCAGTGGCGGCGCGTGCTCGATATCGAGAGCGGGGAGTTCCCCGACGTGCGCCGCACTTTCCTGCCGGTGGCCTGCATGCATTGCGCCAACCCGCCCTGCGAGGCGGTGTGCCCGACCCGGGCCACCACCAAGCGCGCCGACGGCCTGGTGGCGATCGACTACGATCTCTGCATCGGCTGCGCCAACTGCGTCATGGCCTGTCCCTACGATGCCCGTTCCATCGTCCATGAATCGCATTTCGCCTACGGCGACATGCCGATGGCTTCCGAGGCCAAGCGCTTCGATCCGGATCGGATCGGCGTCTCGATGAAATGCACGTTCTGCGTGGATCGTATCGATCTGGCCGCGATCACCGGACAGATTCCGGGCGTTGATCCCGAGGTGACGCCGGCCTGCGTGAATTCCTGCATTTCGGGCGCGATGCAGTTCGGCGACATCGAGGACCCGCAAAGCAGCGTCAGCCGCCTGCTGCAAGAGACGCAGCACTACCGCATGCACGAGGAACTGGGCACCGAGCCGGGCGTGTACTACATCTGGGATCAGTCATGAAAAATCCTATCCTTCGCGCCGCCAATCTGGCGTCCCCCAAACAGCAGCGCAACTGGGACTGGCGTGCGGCGAGCAATTTCATCGCCGGCGGTGCCGGCGGCGGCCTGTTGCTGCTAACTTCGCTAGCTACCTCGCTCGCTGCCGGCTTCGCGCCGGAGGTCACCCGCAGCGCAATCCTGTTGGGCCTGATGCTGATCGGCGGCGGCCTGACCTGCGTCTGGTTCGAGATCGGGCGGCCGTGGCGTGCATTGAACGTCTATCGGCATTTCTCCACCTCGTGGATGACGCGCGAGGCGGTGGTGGCGCTGGTGCTGTTCAGCTTCGGCGCCCTGGCGCTGCTGACGCTGCACCCGGTGTTCGTCGTGGCGGCCGGTATTCTTGGGCTGGGCTTTCTCTATAGCCAGGCGCGGATTCTGGCGGCCAACAAGGGCATACCGGCGTGGCGGCATCCGCGCAGCATTGCGCTGATGGTGGCCACCGGTCTGGCCGAGGGCGGCGGCTTCCTGGCCTGCGTGGTTTCGATTTCCTCCGCCGCGCTCGCCGCGCCGGCCTTGCTTGCGCTGATTGCGCTGATCGCCATCCGCGTCTGGTTCTGGAAGGCCTATCTGGGCGGACTGGTGGCCGACGGCGCACCCGACGGCGCGTTGCGGGTGCTGAGCGGGCTCGATGCGCGGTTTGTGGTGCTGGGCCACGTGCTGCCGGCACTTGCCGTTGCCGCGGCACTGGCCGGAATGCCGGGGCGGGCCGGGTTGGCCTTTGCAGCCGGGATCATGGTGGTTGCCAGCGGCTGGTTCCTCAAGTATACCTTGGTCAGGCGTGCGGCTTTTACCCAGGGGCTGGCGCTGTCGCGCCTGCCGGTGCGCGGACGCGGGCCGGCCGGTGCGGCCACCAAGCCCGGCTGGAAGGTCACTCCGGGTACCAAAACGGGATAATCGGTTTCAGGGAAGCAGACAAGAGGCGGGACCAAGCAGTCACGCCGAATTGGAGGAGACAGGATGTACGAAGTACGCTTTCATGGCCGCGGCGGTCAGGGTGCCGTCACGGCGGCCTCGATGCTCGCGGCGGCATTGCTGGAGGAGGGGAAGTACGCGGTCTCGATCCCATCCTTCGGTTTCGAGCGGCGCGGCGCACCGGTGGTTTCCTTCCTGCGCTGCAGTGATCGCGAGATCCGTCAACTGACCAATATCTATACGCCCGATTGCCTGATCTGCGTCGATCCGACGCTGGCGAAGTCGGTCGATATTTTCAGCGGCCTCAAGCCCGGCGGCACGCTGGTGCAGGCCACGCACAAGCCGCTGGCGGAGGTGGTCCTGGCCGACACGGTGGGTGTGGTCGGTCTGTGCGACGCGATCGGGATTGCGCTCGAAGTGTTCAAGCGCCCCATTACCAATACGCTGATGCTCGGCGCCTTCGCCAAGACGACCGGCATCGTTTCGCTGGCCGCCTTGCAGCGCTCGCTGGAAGATTCCGACTTCCGCGATGCCGGCCTCAAGCAGAACATGGTCGCGGTGGAACGCGGCTATAACGAGACGACCGTGTACAGCATAGAGCGGAGGGTTGCAGCATGAGCCGGCATGACAGCTATCCGCTGTTCGACATGAAACAGGCCAACGTGCCGGACGACCTGTGCCCGGTGGCCACCGAGGTCAGCCCGATGCTGCCCGGCGACTGGCGCAGCATGCGTCCGGTGGTGAATCGCGACAAGTGCGTCAAGTGCGCCGTGTGCTGGCTGTATTGCCCGGTGCAATGCGTCGAGGAAAAGGCGGCCTGGTTCGACTTCAACCTGAAAACCTGCAAGGGTTGCGGCATCTGCGCCAATGAATGTCCGCAGCGCGCGATCACCATGATCCCGGAGGCCACATGAGCCTGAATCGCCGTCCCGCCAGCGCCAACTCTTACGCTTCGGAGGCCGCATGACTACCGCCATCCTCGAAACACCGAGCCAGACCAAGCCGGCCAAGCAGAAGGTCATGCTGGTCGAAGGCAACGAAGCCGCAGCGCTGGGCGTCGCGCTGGCGCGCCCGGACATGGTCGCCGTGTATCCGATCACGCCGCAGTCGTCCTTGGTCGAGCACGTCGCCAAACTGATCGCCGACGGCAAGATGGATGCCGACATTGTCGATGCCGAAGGCGAGCATTCGGTGCTGTCGGTGCTGCAGGGCGGCGCACTGGCCGGCGCGCGGACTTATACCGCGACCTGTGGTCCCGGCCTGGCTTTCATGTTCGAACCGTATTTCCGCACCTCCGGCATGCGCCTGCCGATCGTGATGTCCATCGTCACGCGCGACGGCATCACGCCGCAGTCGGTCTGGGGCGGGCATCAGGATGCGATGACGGTGCGCGAGGTGGGCTGGGTGCAGGTGTATTGCGAGACCGTGCAGGAAGTGCTCGACACCACGATCATGGCCTTCAAGATTGCCGAACATCACGATGTCATGCTGCCGGTGAATGTCTGCCTCGACGGCAACTATCTTTCCTACGGCACCTCGCGCGTCGAGTTGCCGGACCAGGCTGAGGTCGACGCCTTCATGGGCGTCAAGGACGTGAACTGGCACGTCGCGCTGGATCCGCTGCGGCCGATGGCGGTCGATCCGCTGACCGGCGGTTCGGGCGGCAAGGGGCCTTCGACTTTCGTTCGCTATCGCAAGGGCCAGTGCAAGGGCATGCAGAACTCGCTGCGCGTGATCGAGGAAGTGCACGCCGAGTGGGCGCAGCGCTTCGGCCGTTCCTTCGCACCGCTGGTCGAGGAGTACCGGCTCGAAGGTGCCGACTACGCGATCATGACCCTGGGCAGCATGACCGGCGCCGCCAAGGATGCGATCGACGAGGCGCGCGACGCCGGCAAGAAGGTTGGTCTGATCAAGATCAAGACTTTCAGCCCCTTCCCGGTGGACGCGCTGATGAAGTCGCTGGACAAGGTGCAGGCCGTCGGCGTGGTCGATCGTTCGGTCGGCTTCCGCTGGAACTGCGGTCCGATGTACCAGGAGACCATGGGCGTGCTGTATCGCCTCGGGCGCCATATTCCGTCGATGAGTTTCATCGGCGGCCTGGCAGGTGCCGACATCACGGTCGGCCATTTCCATCGCGTCATCGAGGCGACGGAAAAGCTGCTGAGCGCTCCCGCACCGATCGAACCCGTTTGGCTCAACGAGAAAGACTGAGGGACCAAGTGACGGAACATACCAAATACCTCGTGGTCGGCAGCAGCCACGCCGCACTCGAAGCCGTGACGGCAATCCGCATGCACGATGCGGAAGGCAGCCTGACGCTGCTGACGCGCGACCCGCATCTGCCGTATTCGCCGACCGTCCTGCCCTATGTCGTCTCGGGCCGTTTCGCGCCCGATGGCATTTTCCTGCGCGACGAAAAATTCTTCGCCAGGCTTGGCGTACAACTCAAGCGCGGCACGGCGCTGAAGGCGCTGCATGCCGAGCGCAATGCGGCCGAACTCGCTGACGGCAGCGAAATCGCCTACGAGAAGATCCTGCTCGCCACCGGCGCCTCGCCGGCCATCCCGCCGATTCCCGGCCTCGACCAGGTTTCCTATCACGTGCTGCGCACCCTGGACGATGCGACGAAACTCAATGCCGCGATCAAGAACTCGAAGCAGGCCGTGGTGCTCGGCGCGGGTCTTGTGGGCATGCATGCCGCCGAGAACCTGGTCAAGGCCGGCGCCAAGGTGACCATCGTCGAAATGGCCAAGCAATTGACCGACGGTTACTTCGATGCGATCGCAGCCGGGCTGATCGAAAAGGCCTTCACCGACAACGGTGCGACCATCCTCACCGGCAGCCGCGTGGTCAAGCTCGCGCCGTCTGCCGTCGGTGCGATGCTGACGCTGGAAAACGGCACGACGCTGGAAGCCGACCTGCTGCTGGTCGCCACCGGCGTGCGGCCGAACATGGACTACCTCGCCGGCAGCGCCGTCGAGCATGACCGCGGCATCCTGGTCAGCGACAGCATGCAGACCAGCGTGCCCAACGTCTGGTCCGCCGGCGACTGCGCCCAGGCCAAGGGTTTCTTTACCGACGACAAAGTGATGAACGCGATCCTGCCCGACGCCACCGAACAGGGTCGCATCGCCGGCATGGCGATGGCCGGCGATCCGGGCCTCAAGCAGTATCCGGGCGGCGTGCCGCTCAACACCTATCACTTCTTCGGCCGTCACGCGATTTCGGTCGGCTCGAGCCGTGTGCCCGAAGGCGGTGAGATGGTGACCCGTTTCGATGAAGCCAGCGGCCGTTACCTGAAGGCGATCTTCAGTGCCGACAACCGGCTGACCGGAATTTACGGCGTCAATGAGTTCTTCGATGGCGGCGTGATGTGCCAGCTGATCCTGCGGCGGATCGACCTGTCGCCGGTGAAGCAACGCTTCCTCGCCGAACCGATGAAAGTCGGCCGCGAAATCATGTCGAAGACGTGGAGATAAGCATGGCGAATTTTGGAGGGGCCTACAACACCATTGCCTTTGATGCCAACAAGTGCGACGGTTGCGGCGATTGCATGACGGCCTGCGCCACGGCGAAAGTTGGCGTTGGCGACACGGCGCGATCGCGCATCCAGATCGTCGGCAGCGCCGATGACGGCTTCGAACTTGCGCTCTGTCGCCAGTGCGCCGATCCGAAGTGCGTCACCGTCTGCCCGGCCGCGGCGCTGACCAAGAACTACGCCAGCGGCGTCATCGACTGGAACGGCGACAAGTGCGTCGACTGCCTGCTATGCACCGTCGGCTGCGCCTATGCCGGCATCGCGCTCGACGCCGGCACCGGTCACGTTGCCAAGTGCGATACCTGTGACGGCGCACCGGCCTGCGTGCCGGCCTGCCCGCACGACGCGCTGACCTATGTCACCACCTCGCGCATCTACAACGAGGTGGGCGACTGGGAAGATCTGTTTGCCCCCGGTCTGGCGGGCTGCCAGGGCTGCAACACCGAGCTGCTGATGCGCCATACCCTGCGCCGCGTCGGCCCGGAGACGGTGCTGGCGACGCCGCCCGGCTGCGTGCCCGGCATGGGTTCGGTCGGTTTCAACGGCACCACCGGCACCAAGATCCCGGTGTTCCATCCGCTGCTGACCAATACCGCGGCCATGCTGGCCGGCATCAAGCGTCAGTACAAGCGGGTCGGCCGCGAGGTCAATGCGTTGGCGATCGCCGGCGACGGCGGTGCCTCGGACGTCGGCTTCCAGTCCCTGTCGGGTGCGGCCGAACGCAACGAGCAGATCCTGTTCATGGTGGTCGACAACGAGGGCTACATGAACACCGGCATGCAGCGTTCCAGCTGCACGCCCTATGGCGCCTGGACGTCGACCACGCCGATCGGCAAGGGCTCGGGCGGCATGCCCGCGCAGGGCAAGACGCAGGACGCCAAGAATCTGCCGCTGATCATGGTCAATCACCGCTGCGAGTATGTCGCGACGGCGTCCACCGCCTATATGGAAGACCTCTACGACAAGCTCGACCGCGCAATCCAGGCCTCCAAGCGCGGCTTTGCCTACCTGCATGTGTATTCGCCCTGCACCACGGGCTGGCGTTTCCCGACCGACCAGAACATGGAAGTCGCGCGCAAGGCGGTCGAGACCAATTTCGTGATGTTGTGGGAGTACAACCGGACCGACGGCCTGCGTTTCACCCGGCCGGTCGATGATCCGCTGCCGGTGACCGAGTATCTGAAGGCCATGGGGCGCTTCCGTCACCTGAGTCCCGATCAGATTTCACACATTCAGGCCAAGGTCGTGGAAAATCTCGCATTCGTAAAACAGATGGCGCATCGACAGAGCGCTTAGGGGGAAGAACAATGAGCAAGCAGGATTTGGCGGGCAGCGGCCTGGAACCGATTGAGAAGGCAAGCCGGGACGAACTGCAGGCACTGCAGTTGCAGCGCATGCAGTGGTCGCTCAAGCACGCCTACGACAACGTACCGCACTATCGCAAGAAGTACGACGCCGCCGGGGTGCACCCGAACGACCTCAAGCAGTTGTCGGACCTGGCGAAGTTTCCCTTCACCACCAAGCTCGACCTGCGCGACACCTATCCTTACGGCATGTTCGCGACACCGATGAGGGACGTGGTGCGCGTGCACGCCTCGTCCGGCACCACCGGCAAGCCGACGGTGGTCGGCTACACCGCGCAGGACATCGCGATGTGGGCGCAACTGATGGCGCGTTCGCTGCGTGCCGCCGGATGTTCGGCCGACGACATCATCCTCAACTCATACGGCTACGGCCTGTTCACCGGCGGTCTCGGCGCGCATTATGGCGGCGAGTGCCTGGGGGCGACGGTGATCCCGATGTCCGGCGGGCAGACCGAAAAACAGGTGCAGTTGATTCAGGACTTCAAGCCCACCGTGATCATGGCGACGCCCTCCTATGTGCTGACGATCGCCGACGAGATGATCAAGCAGGGGCTCAATCCCAGGGAAACCAGCCTGCGCGTCGGCGTCTTCGGCGCCGAGCCGTGGACCAACGAAATGCGGCGCGAGATCGAGGAGCGCCTCAACATCCAGGCCATCGACATCTACGGCCTGTCCGAAGTCATGGGTCCGGGCGTGGCCTGCGAGTGTGCCGAAACCAAGGACGGTCCGACGATCTGGGAAGACCATTTCTATCCGGAAATCATCAATCCGGAAACCGGCGAGGTGCTGCCCGACGGTGAAATGGGCGAACTGGTGTTCACCTCCCTGTCGAAGCAAGCCCTGCCCATCCTGCGCTATCGCACGCGCGACCTGACCCGGCTGTTGCCGGGCACGGCCCGCACCATGCGCCGCATGGAGAAGATCACCGGCCGCAGCGACGACATGCTGATCATCCGTGGCGTGAACGTGTTTCCGACGCAGATCGAGGAAATCCTGCTCAAGAACCCCAATCTTTGCGCCCAGTATCAGTTGCAGGTGTCGCGCGAAGGCCACCTCGACCAGCTGGACGTCTATGTCGAGGTCCGTGCCGACCTTTCCGACTCGATCGGCGAGGCCAGGCGTCGGGAAATCGGCGCCGACGTGAAACACCATATCAAGGCGCTGGTCGGCGTCTCTGCGGATGTCCATGTCGTGGAAACCGATAAGGTCGAAAGAACCTTGGTAGGAAAGGCCCGCCGGGTGATCGATCGGCGGCCCAAATAGCCGCTTTCAGTCTATTATCCCCAGCGCAATTGATGTATTATTCTTCGCGACGCACCGGGGCAACGATGCACTATAGTGCGTATTTGTGCCAAATGGATTCAGGAAGCTTATTTCTCGATAGGGGAGATCGATAGGCTTCGGCAACATTCGGCATAAGGGATGTTTGGTTTTTTTGTAGTACCCATGTTATTTCAATAAGGCGTTTTGTTAGCCAACCAAAGAGGAGATGCAGATGAAGAAGCTACTGGCAAAAACCCTGGTCGCCGCATCGATTGCCGGCACCGCGCTGGCAGTCCAGGCCCAGGAAGTCACACTGAAGGTGCATCACTTTCTTTCGCCGACGACGTTTATCCAGGTAGGCGTATTCGAGCCCTGGTGCGCAAAGTTGGCCAAGGAATCCAACAACCGGATCAAGTGCCAGATCTACCCGGCGATGCAACTCGGCGGCACCCCGCCGCAACTCTTCGACCAGGCCAAGGATGGCGTCGCCGACGTGGTGTGGACGGTGCTCGGCTACTCCGCGAATCGCTTCCCGATGTCGGAAGTGTTCGAACTGCCCTTCATGATGACCAATGCCGAGGCTACCAGCCGCGCTGCATGGGACTTCTATCAACAGTATTCCAAGCATGAGTTCAAGGACGTTCATCTGCTTGCCATGCATGTCCATGGCCCCGGCTATTTGTTCACCACCAAGAAGCAGATGAAGGTCATGGGCGATTTCAAGGGCATGAAGTTCCGTGCACCGACGCGCCTGACCAACAAGATGCTCGCCATGCTGGGTGCCACGCCGGTCGGCATGCCGGTGCCGGCGGTTCCCGAGGCGCTGTCCAAGGGCGTGATCGAAGGCGCCGTGATTCCTTACCAGGTCGTGCCCAGCATCAAGGTCAACGAGCTGGCCAAGTTCGCGGCCGAGACCGATCCGAAGTACAACGCGCTCTACACGACGGTGTTCGCCATCGCCATGAACAAGGCCAAGTACGACTCGTTGCCGGCTGACCTGAAGAAGGTCATCGACAATAATTCGGGTCAGGAGTTCTCTGCCATGGCTGGCCGCGTGCAGGAAGCCGACGACGGCCCGGGACGCGAAAAGGTCAAGGCCTCCGGCGTCACGATCAACGTGATCCCCGCCGCGGAACTCGACAAGTGGAAGAAGGCGACCGACAGCCTTGACGACGAATGGGCCGCCAACGTCACCAAGCTGGGTCACGACGGTCCGAAGACGCTGCAAGCCGCCCGCGACCTGATCAAGAAGTACACCAAGTAAAGATAGACGCGGTCCTGCCGGGTGCCGACCTGTGTCGGCGCCCGGCATTCTCGCCAGCGGATTTGCATCGCTGGTGATGTTTTCCCAAACCAGGAGAAAGTAATGGCGGACGCCATTTTTGTTGACTCCGATGCGCGCCCTAAGGCCCTTGTCGGCAGGGTTTTGAATGCGTGCTGTCGCTTCTTTGCGATCTGCGCCGGCATCATGCTGATTTTGATGGCACTGATGTCGCTGACCAGCATCGTCGGTCGCTCGCTGTTCGACAAGCCCATCCTCGGCGACTACGAGCTGGTACAGATGATGTCGGCCGTTGCCGTGACGATGTCGCTGCCCTTTTGCCAAATGATCCGCGGTCACATCATTGTCGATTTCTTCACCGTCAGCCTGCCGGCCAAGGTCAATAGGGTATTCGACGTGATTGCTTCCCTGATATTGGCCGTTGCCGCATTTGTCTTTGCCTGGCGCATCAGCCTGGGCATGCTCGAACTGCGCGAAAACGGCGATGCTTCGATGTTGTTGAATCTGCCGACCTGGTGGGGTTACGCGCCTATGGTGCCGTCCTTCTTCCTGCTTGGCTGCGCCGCACTGTACACGGCCTGGATCGATCTGACGGGAGCGCGTGCATGACCGGCATCGAACAGGGAATGGTGATCGGTGGCCTGATGCTGCTGTTGATGGCCTTGCGCGTGCACATCGCGATGGCCATGCTGCTGGCGGGTTCCGTCGGTTACATGTGGATCGCCGGCCCGGCAACCCTGCTGAACTACATGAAGACGGCGGCCTGGGCGCGTTACTCGATCTACGATCTTTCGGTGGTGCCGCTGTTCCTGCTGATGGGGCAGTTTGCAACTCACGGCGGACTTTCCAAGGCCCTGTTTCGCGCCGGCAATGCCTTTATCGGCCACTGGCGTGGCGGCATGGCCATGGCTGCGGTCGGTGCCTGCGCCGGCTTCGGCGCCATCTGCGGTTCCTCGCTGGCGACCGCCGCGACCATGGGCCAGGTGGCATTGCCCGAACTGCGCAACCACAAGTACTCGGGACGTCTGGCGACGGCAGCCCTGGCCGCCGGCGGTACGCTGGGCATCCTGATCCCGCCGTCGGTGCCGCTGGTGATCTACGCCATCCTGACCGAACAGAATATCGCCAAGCTGTTCGTCGCCGCCGTGATTCCCGGCCTCATCGCAATGGCCGGCTACATGCTGGTGATCGCGATTTCCGCGCGCGTGGATCCGACCGCCGCGCCCGCCGGGGAGCGGTCCACCTGGGCGGAAAGACTGGTCGCGCTGATTGAAACCTGGCCGGTTCTCGTGATCTTCGCGGCCGTGATCGGCGGCATTTACGGCGGCTTCTTCACGCCCACCGAGGCGGCGTCGATAGGCGCATTGGCCACCGGCTACGTCGCCTGGAAATCCGGCGGCTTGCGCAAGCACGGATTCCTCGAATGCGTTTACGGCACTGCGCAGGCCACCGCCATGATTTTCCTGATCCTGCTCGGCGCGGACATCATGAACGTGTTCCTGGCGCTGACGCAGATGCCGGCCGAACTCTCCAAGTGGGTCGTCGGCCTGGGTTACTCGCCGTTGCTGATCCTGCTGGTCATCATCTGCATCTACATCCTGCTCGGCTGCATCATGGACAGCCTTTCGATGATCCTGCTCACCGTGCCAATCTTCTTTCCCATCGTCATGGGTCTGGACTACTGGGGCATGGACATGGAGTCCAAGGCGATCTGGTTCGGCATCCTTTCCCTGATGGCGGTCGAAATAGGCATGATCACCCCGCCGGTGGGCCTCAACGTGTTCATCATCAGCAGCATGGCCAAGGACACGTCGATGAAAGAGACTTTCAAGGGTATCGTGCCCTTTCTTTTGTCCGATCTGATGCGAATCGCGTTGCTGGTCTTTGTGCCGGCAGTCGCATTGATTGCGCTGAAGTTCTAGAGAGTTGGCGCTGGCGACACGGCGTCTGCGCGGATTGCGGACGCCGTAGTGAATCACGGGCGTTGCGGGTCGGCACGGTGCCATGTCGCGGTGGGCTTTGCGACGCTTCTGCTTGCCGGGGTGCCCGGCAGGCCAACGAGATAACGATTTTGTGGGGTGAAACATGCTGATTTTTGGACCCGCCAAGGCGATCATGGATCGCCTGCCGTACAAGCAGAAGTTCGCCTTGATGGGCGGCCTCAGTGCGATCGCGATCGCCCTCCTGCTGGTGCGCCTGATCGCCATGACCAACACCACCATCGGCCAGGCGACCAATGAACTGACCGGATTGAAGCTGCTGAAGCCGGCACTCGAAGCCAAGCAACTTATCGAGCAGCATCGCGCGCTGACCACACTGGCACTGGCTAGCAAGGAGTCGGCCGATGCGTCGGCAAAGCAGGCCGTGGCGATCGAAGCCGAGGTTGCGGACAAGCTGCAGAAGCTGGAGGTCGCGGTCGCCGGCGAGGCAAGCAAGCTGAAACTCGACAAGGCGCTGGAGCAGGTCAAGATCACCTGGACGGCGGCAGCGGGTCCGAACTGGAAAGACAAGCCGCCCACGCTGAACCTGAATACCCACGCCGCCGCTCTTGCCGCGATCAACCAACTGATACGAGACACCGCGGACGAAAGCCAACTGGTGGCAGATTCCTCGCTCGATACGCTGTATATCGTGTCGGCGTCGGTGCTGCAGTTGCCGGCCATGCTCGACCAGCTTTCGCGCATCCGCGACGTCGGCACCGAAGTGTTGTTGCGCGGCAAGCCCAACGATGGCGAGCGCGCCCAGTTCTCGAAATGGATGGGGGCCGTCGAGGAGACCCGCAACAGCGTCCTCATCAGCCTGAAGCGGGCGGCGCAGAACAACCCGGACATCGTCCAGGAACTGAAGGGAGTCGAGGCCAATGTCGACAAGAACTTCGGCATCATCACGGCCATGGCCGAGGGCAACCTGCTGGCCGATCCCTATGTCACGGGCGATGCCCTTTCCGAATCCGGACAGGAAGCCACCAGCGGGCTGTTCGCCGAGCTGACCAAGACCATGCTGCCGCTGGCCGAACGCCTGGTGGAAAAGCGCCTGGCCAGTTTGCGCATCGGCATCTACCTCAGCATGAGCGTGGTTGCGGTCGCCGTGCTGTTGTACCTCTATCTCAGCGTGGGTGCCTATCTCGCGGTGATGGGCGGGGTGCGTTCATTGTCGGCAACGGTGCTGCGCATCGGCGAAGGCGATCTGAGCGGCAGCGCAAACCTGGAGTCCAGGGACGAACTGGCGGCCGTGGCAGTCAGTGTCAACAAAATGATTTCGCAGATGCGCGAGCTGATCCACGGCATCAAGGATACGGCGGACCGCGTCAAGCAGTCGGCGCAGGCGCTGCTTGCGTCCTCGCAACATCTGGCCACGGCGACCGGCGAACAGAACGATGCCACCGCCAGCATGGCGGCAACCATGGAAGAAACCACCACCAGCATCGCCGAGATCAGCCGTGGCACCCGTGAGGCGCTTGCCGTGTCGGCCGATTCGGGGAAATTGTCGGTTCGCGGCGGCGAGGTTATATCGCAGACCGTGATCGAGATCGAAGCGATTTCGGGCGCGGTAACCAGCTCGGCGCAGGCGGTCGACGAACTTGGGCAACTGTCGTCGAGGATCACGGGCATCGTCCAGGTCATACGCGAGATTGCCGACCAGACCAACCTGCTGGCCCTGAATGCGGCCATCGAGGCAGCGCGGGCGGGCGACAGCGGTCGCGGTTTTGCCGTGGTCGCCGATGAAGTGCGCAAGCTCGCCGAGCGGACCGCCAACTCGACCCAGGAAATTGCCACCATGGTCAGCGCCATCCAGAGCGGAACCCAGGGTGCCGTGGAACGCATGGAGTCCGGCGTCAAGCGCGTCCAGCATGGGGTCGAGCTGACGCGCGAGGCCGGTCAGACCATGGCGCGGATTCAGGAAGGCGCCACGCGTGTGGCCCAGCGTATCAACGAGATTTCCCTGGCCATGAACGAGCAGGACAGCGCCAGCCAGGAGATCGCCCGCAACGTCGAGCTCATCGCCCAGCGTGCCGGCGAGAATTCCATGGTGGTCAACGAGGCCACCGCGACCGCCGGTCAGCTGGACAATCTCGCCGGCCAGCTCAGTGCCATGGTCAGCCGCTTCCGGCTTTCCTGATCGGTCGCGACGAAACCGGCCGAACTGCTGCCAGGCGATTCAGGCGCGGCGGCCGGCGCGGTTTGCCGCCGGCCGCGCGCAACGCTCAATAGGTTTCGACGTGGTAGCGGCCCTGCTGCAACAGCGCTGCCTGCAGGGTTTTCCAGGCTAGCCCGTGGTTGCCGCAGACCTCGCTGATGGCGGCGTCGACGCCTTGCTCCATGCCCTTGAGGCCGCATAGATACAAGTAGGTGTTCTCGTCCTGCAGCAGGCGCACGACTTCGTCGGCGCGGGCGCGAATCAGGTCCTGGACGTACTGCCGGGGCCGGTCGGGGACGCGCGAAAACGCCAGGTTGATGTCGATGAAGTCCTTCGGCAGCCGCGTCAGCGGACCGAAATAGGGCAGTTCGTCGGGCGTGCGGGCACCGAAGAACAGCATCAGCTTGCCGTCCTCGGCCGGGACCGATTTCCGCCGCCGGCGTTCGGTCATTGCGCGCATCGGCGCGGAACCGGTGCCGGTGCAGATCATCAGCAGATTGCTGCCCGCGTGATTCGGCATCAGGAAGCTGGTGCCGTAGGGGCCGACGACATTGACCTGGTCGCCCTTCTTCAGGTCGCAGAGGAAATTCGATGCCACGCCGCGCACCGCGGCGCCTTCGTGGTCGGCGGTGACCCGCTTCACCGTCAGCGACAGGTTGTTGTAGCGCGGCCTTTCGCCGTCGCGCGGGCTGGCCACCGAATAAAGGCGCACGTGATGCGGTCGGCCGTTGGCATCGAGCCCCGGCGCCAGGATGCCGATGGTCTGGCCTTCGAGCACCGGAAACGAGGCATTGCCGAAGTCGAGCACGATGTGACGGATGTCGCTCGACGCGTCCTCGGCCGTCAGGCGGAAGTTGCCGCTGACCGTGGCCACCGCGGGCTTCTGGATCGAGTAGAGATTGACGTAGGGGTGGGCGGCCGACCACGGCGGCGGCGCGATGCCGCCCTGTCCCGCGGTAGAGGCCGCGGCGATCTTCGCCACGTCGTCGGGCAGCGCCGCCGTATCGCCAGCACCAACTCCTGTGCTCTCGTCGAGCGCGACCTGGGCGGGCAGGGTGTCCCACAGCAGTTGCTCGGCGATCGGGTAGGCCAGGTCGGCGCGCATGTTGCGCCAGCTGTCGATGGCGCCGGTCGGGCAGGGCGAGATGCAGTCGTAGCAGTAATTGCACTTCGCCGCGTCGACCACGTAGTTGCGCGAGTCGTGGCTGATCGCATCGACCGGACAGGTTTCCTCGCAGGTGTTGCAGCGGATGCAGATTTCGGGATCGATCAGGTGCTGGCGCATGATCGTCACCGGCGTTGTCGAAGCCGTGCTCATAGGGATTCCCTTCGTTCAGTCCGCTTCGTCAGTTGACGGAGAACCGTCGCGCGCGGAGCGCAAGCCGCTGCGGCCCGCACGCGAAAGATTAGCGCAAATCGATCAGTTGAAGCGGACGTAGGAAAAGTCCACCGGCTGGTTGTTGATGCCGCGTGCCGGCGGCGCAATCCAGTTGGCGAACTTGCCCGGTTCCACGACGCGACCCATGAGCGAGCTGACGAAGGCGCGGTCCTCGATCGAGGGCAGCCAGGTCAGGTGATGGTGCGTCCATTCGGCTTCGGAGAGCACCTTGCCCGCCGGGGAGATCTTGGCCGCGGACAGCGGCCCGATCTTGCGGTTGAAGGCCTTGTGCGGCGCACCGAGGACGAAGGGAATCCCTGCCTTCTGGATGATCTTGTTCCAGCGTTCGATACCGGCGACGGCATCGCGCACATAGTCGTCGCGCAGGCGCTCGTTGAGCGCGTTGAGGTAGGGCGCCTGGACCGTCAGCAGCTGTCCGTCGGCGACTTCGAGCACGGGATAGCTCGCATCGCTGAGCTGATGGTCGTCGTCCTGCTTGGTTTCCTCGTAGCGGCCCTTGAGTCCGGTGTTGTAGAAGGTCGCCGCATTCGACGAGACATCGGCGCCGAACAGGTCCATGGTCACGCTGAAATGGAAGTTCAGGTAGCGCTGGATGGTCGGCAGGTCGATCACGCCGGCGGCGCGGATCTTCGCCACGTCGTCGGTCTTCAACTGGTTCATGACCTCGCAGGTGCGCTGGATCACGCGGCCGACGCCGGATTCGCCGACGAACATGTGGTGCGCTTCCTCGGTCAGCATGAACTTGCAGGTGCGCGCCAGCGGGTCGAAGCCGGATTCGGCCAGCGAGCAGAGCTGGTACTTGCCGTCGCGGTCGGTGAAGTAGGTGAACATGAAGAAGGACAGCCAGTCCGGCGTGTTTTCATTGAAGGCGCCGAGGATGCGCGGATTGTCGGCATCGCCCGAGCGGCGCTCGAGCAGGGCTTCGGCTTCCTCGCGGCCGTCGCGGCCGAAGTAGGCGTGCAGCAGGTAGACCATGGCCCAGAGGTGGCGGCCTTCCTCGACGTTGACCTGGAACAGATTGCGCATGTCATAAAGCGAGGGGCAGGTCAGGCCCAGGTGGCGCTGCTGCTCGACCGAGGCGGGTTCGGTGTCGCCCTGCGTGACGATCAGGCGGCGCAGATTGCTGCGGTATTCGCCCGGGACTTCCTGCCAGGCGGCTTCGCCCTTGTGCGCGCCGAAATTCACCTTGCGGCCTTCTTCGGCCGGATTGAGGAAGATGCCCCAGCGGTAGTCGGGCATCTTGACGTAATCGAAGTGGGCCCAGCCGCCGGGATCGACGCTGACGGCCGTGCGCAGGTAGACGTCGAAACCTTGCGACTCGTCCGGACCCATGTCCTTCCACCAGTTGATGAACTCCGGCTGCCAGTGCTCCAGCGCGCGCTGCAGGGTCTTGTTTTCGTTGAGGTTGACGTTGTTGGGGATTTTCTGGCTGTAATCGATGCTCATGGCATTCTCCTGTGTGATTTCCGATGGGCGCGTCAGACGCGTTCCCAGTTGAACTTGGCTTTGTTGCCGCTGCCGAAGACCTTCAAGGCGCCGGCTTCGCCGACCGCGTTGGGGCGGATGAAGATCCAGTTCTGCCAGGCCGAGAGGCGGCCGAAGACGCGGGTCTCCATGGTTTCCCCGGGGCCGAAGCGCAGGTTGGCTTCCATCGCGGTGAGCGCATCCGGCGACAGGCTGGCGCGCTCTTCGAGCACGATGCGGATTTCGTCTTCCCAGTCGAGATCGTCCGGTGTGGCGGTGACCAGACCGAGTTCGGCGGCGGCGGCAGCGCCCAGCGGCTTGCCGGTCGCGGCTTTGGCGGCGGCGATCGGACCTTCCTCGCCGTAGAAGCGCGCACCGATGCGGTACTGGCCATTGACCATCGGATAGCTGCCGAAATTCATTGCCGACAGCGTCACCTTGGCTTCCTGCTGCGGGTCGTTGGGCAAGGCCAGCATGTAGCTGCGGTCGGCCGCCAGCAGCAGCTCCGCCAAGGTGCCGGCGAAACAGGTATCGCGCTCGGCCAGCGCGATCAGGGTGCGCGAGGTGACGTCGAGGCGCGCCAGCGTCCGGCGCAGCATGCCGATGACTTCGCGCACGAACCAGTGCTTCTGGTGCTGGACCAGTGCGGCGTCGGCGGCCAGTACGTGCTGAGCGTCGCCGCGGGTTTTCAGCACCCAGGTGCCGATTTCGAGATCGTTGGTGCGCAGCATCAGGATCGCGTCGTCGAGTTCGCGCGCCATCAGCAGCGGCCACCAGGCGGCGCCTGCGCCAAGGATCTCTTCGATGCCGTCTGCCGGCTGCGCGGACGGCGCCGCAACCGTAAGCGTCGCGCGGCGCGACTTGCGGTCGATGACTACATCGACGGTTTCGTAGTGATAGCCGGTCTCATCGATGCGGCGCTTGAGCGGAGGCAGGGTGACGCCCTTGGCGTCGGCGGGGCGGTCGCTCTGGGCCGCGAGCTGCGCGGCGCGTTGCTGCACCTTCTCGGCAAACGCCTGCGGCTTGGCGTAATCGTCGATCAGGCGCCATTCCTTGGCACGCTGGGCGCGGACGCCCTCGGTCAGGGTGCAGAAAATGTCGGCGTGGTCGCGCCGGACGCGGCGCTTGTCGGTGACGCGGGTCAGGCCGCCGGTGCCGGGCAGGACACCGAGCAGCGGCACTTCGGGCAGGCTGACCGCCGACGAGCGGTCGTCGATCAGGATGATTTCGTCGCAGGCCAGCGCCAGCTCGTAGCCGCCGCCGGCCGTGGTGCCATTGCAGGCGGCGAGGAATTTGAGCCCGGAGTGGCGGCTGGAATCCTCGATGCCGTTGCGCGTCTCGTTGGTGAATTTGCAGAAGTTAACTTTCCAGGCGTGGGTCGACAGGCCCAGCATGAAAATGTTGGCACCGGAGCAGAAGATCCGGTCCTTGCCGCTGGTGACGACCACAGTGCGCACTTCGGGATGCTCGAAACGGATGCGTTGCAGCGCGTCGTACAGTTCGATATCGACGCCGAGATCGTAGGAATTCAGCTTCAGCTTGTAGCCGGGCTTGATGCCTGCATCCTCGTTGATATCGAGATGGAGCGTCGCGATCTGCCCGTTGCAGGACAGGCGCCAGTGCTTGTATTGGTCAGGATGGGTGTCGTAGGTGATGGTCTGCGGGGGGGCTGCCGGATAAGTCATTCGCTTCTCCTTGATTTTAAGTGGCTGTTTCAGGTGATTCGGGTGATTCAGGTGGTAATGGCTTGGTGCAACTGGACGAGACAGTCTTCCGGCCTCCGACCGGTGGTGTCGAGTGTGAAATCGGCTTTGGAGTACAGCGGCTCGCGCGCGACGAGGATGCGGCGCATGTCTTCCATTGCCTCGGTATTGCCTTCCATGGGACGGAAATCGCCCTGGGCGACGACGCGCGACATGTGTTCTTCCGGCGTCGCTTTCACCCAGACGGTGAAACAATTCATCAGCAGCAGATTGAAGGTTTCGGCTTCGGAAACAATGCCGCCGCCGACGGTGATGACGGCACTTTCGTGCTGGGCGATGAAACTCTCGAGACAGCGCCGCTCCAGGCGGCGAAACCCGGGCTGGCCGTAGAGCATGAACACTTCGTTGAGGCTCATGCCGGCCTCGGCCTCGATGGCGCTGTTGAGTTCGACGAAGGGCAGGGCAAGTTCGCTGGCGAGCGCACGGCCAAGCGTCGACTTGCCGGCACCGCGCAAGCCGACCAGGGCAATGCGCTTGCGGCGCGAGGCGTCTTCGTTGCCGAAATCGCGCATCAGGCGCAGCAAGGCCTCTTCGAGGCGATTGGGCGAGAGTTGTTCGAGGAAGCGCGAAATCAGCCGGTACTCCGGCGAACTCTGCTGCGGCTCCAGCAGCTCGACCAGGGATATTCCAAGGGCATGGGCGACATGGCGCAGGACCATGATCGAGGGGTTGGTTTCGCCGCTCTCCACCTGCGCCAGATAACGCTCCGAGACATTCGAGCTCTGCGCCAGCGACTTGCGCGACATGCCGCGCCGCGCGCGCGACTCGCGGACGCGGATTCCCAGCGATTGTATGAACTCTGTGTCCGCCGCCTCATCAAAGAAGCGCATGGCGCCAAGCATTTCGGTCTTATCGGTCGATTGCATCTTTGTCAGCCCAGTGATTTCGGTCTGGTGAACACGAAGCGGATTCTCGAGGGCAGCAAACGCCTGCTTCATTGGCGTTACCGCAGAGGCCGCAGCCGGAACAACGTTCAGGTAGGTGCACTATAGTACATACTCCAGGGCAATGTAAAAATAATTTTTTAAACCTAATGTAAAAGCAGGTAATAAAGTTTTACAAGGTATTGAAAATAAAGGACAGACACTCTGTTCTGAGGAGTAGGAAAAATATTGCATGGGGCTATTGACGAGATGGTCTTTTTATCTCATACTCCGCTCCGGAATGTGCAGTATGGTTCAGTGATGGAACAATAGTTCCAAATCCACTAATAGAACGGCGCGTCCGGAGCACGATGTGATGGATCGCCAAAAAGGAGGCACAAATGGCTGATGGTTTGTTCGACCAGTTCAAGGGCTGGTATGAGAATCGCCACGACTACGCACGCGACTGGAAGCAGCGCACCGGTGGGCAGGTTGTGGCTACGATGTGTACCTATACTGCGGAGGAATTGCTGATCGCTTGCGGCATGCTGCCGGTGCGCGTACTCGGTGCACATGAACCGCAAAACGTGACCGAGCCGCATATCTTCGGCATGTTCTGTCCCTTCTGCCGCGATTCGCTGGCCCAGGGCCTGCTCGGCCGCTACGATTACTGCCAGGGCGTTACCCTGACGCAGTCCTGCATCCAGTATCGGCAGACCTTCAGTTCCTGGCGCAGCAATGTGCCGACCGTGGAATGGGACTACTACGTGGCGATGCCCAACGAAGTCCAGTCGGCGCATGCACGCAAGGCTCACTACAACGAACTCCAGTCCTTCCGCACTTTCCTCCAGGCCCTGACCGGCAAGGAGCTGACCGACGACATGCTCAGGGAAGCATTGGCCGTGGTCGACGAAAACCGCCGCCTGTTGCGCGAGCTGTTCGAGTACCGCAAGGTCGCCAATCCGCAGGTGACCGGCTGCGAAGCGCTCTACGCCTCGATTACCGCGCAGTTTGTGGACAAGCGCGAGCATAACGAGATGTTGAAGAAGGTCCTTGCCGCACTGCCTACCCGTCAGTTGAATCGTCCCGAAGGCGTGCGTTTCATGACCATCGGTTCGGAAAACGACGACCTCGCTTTCATGAACATGGTCGAGTCGGTCGGATCGACCATCGTGATCGACGATCAGTGTTCCGGCACCCGCTACTTCTGGAACGAGTCGAAGCCCGAGGACGATGTGATCAAGGCGATCGCCGATCGCTACTGCGACCGTCCGGCCTGCCCGACCAAGGATTACCCGGCCCACACGCGCTTCGACCATGTGCTGGGTCTGGCCAAGGATTACAACGCGCGCGCCGCGATCTTCCTGCAGCAGAAGTTCTGCGATCCGCACGAGGGCGACTATCCTGACCTGAAGGCGCACCTTGAGAGCAACGGTATCCCGACGCTGTTCCTGGAATTCGACATTACCAATCCGATCGGCCCCTTCCGCATCCGTATCGAGGCATTCCTCGAGACGATGAGCGACGAAGAGCTGTTCTAGACCAAGGGGGAAGCAGATGAATGCACCGAACAAGTATCCGACCGAATCCCTCAAGCTGTGGGGCAAGGCCAAGCAACTGCGCGAGCAGTACTACCAGAACTATGCGCGCGCCAAGGACAACGGCGGCCTGCGCTGGTCGGGCTCGGCCTGGGCGCTGGATGCCCTGCCGGCCGGCCTCGGCGACGACGTCTATTCGCTGACCGGCGAGCCCTACGCGGCGGCTGTCGCGCACGACAAGAAGTTCGCCAAGGAATGCATGGACGCCGCCGAGTCGGTGGGCTTTGCCCGCGACCTGTGCTCCTACATGCGTATCTACTGGGGCGGCATGCACCTCGACAAATACCTGTATGGCGGCAAGTTCCCCAAGCCCGACTTCATTTTCCAGACGCAGATCTGCTGTTCCCACTCCAAGTGGTACCAGCACGTCGCCAAGGAAGAGCAGGTGCCGCAGTTCTACGTCGACGTCGGCGTCGGTCCCTACAAGGACATGAACGCGGCGCGCCTCGACTACGTCACCAATCAGTTGCACGACAGCATCGAGTTCATGGAAAAGGCCACGGGCCGCAAGTTCGACGATGAGAAGTTCATCAAGGCGGTCAAGAACGAAATGCGCTCGACCAGCCGCTGGGCCGATATCTGCGCCCTGAACAAGGTCAAGCCGGCGCCGCTCGACGAAAAGACCATGTACTCGCTGTATGTATTGGCGACCTTGTCGAAGTCCTCGCAGTGGTGTGCCGACTTCTACGACGAGCTCTACGACGAGGTCAAGGATCGCGTCGCGCGCGGCATCGCCGCCGTGCCGAATGAGAAGTGCCGCATGATGTCGGACACGCAGCCGCCCTGGTCCTTCCTCAAGATCTTCCGCTATCTGGAAACCTACGGCGCGGTGTCGATCGGTTCCTTGTACACCTTCGCCCTCGAAGGCATCTGGGAAGACAAGCCGGACGGCAGCTGGGGCGGCCGCTCCCTGCCCTGGGAAAACGGTGTCGAAATGAATGACCGCGACACGGTGCTGCGCCTCTACGCCGACTGGAATCTGTCCAAGCCGCAGTGGCAGCACTTCTTCGATCCGCGCCTGAAGACCGCCATGATGCTGCGCATCATCAAGGAATGGCAGGTCGACGGCGTCATGCTGCACCTGAATCGCGGCTGCGAAGGCCTCAGCCTGGGCATCATGGAAAACCGCGGCGGCATCGCCAAGGCCGGCGTGCCGATCATGACCTTCGAAGGCAACATGGGTGACGAGCGCGAGTTCGACGAAGTGCGCACGCAGGCACGGGTCGACGCCTTCATGGAACAGCTCGGTCTGCGTCGCCAGGCTGCCTGATCTAATCGAGAGCAAAAAGGAGGAATTACGATGATTACCGCTGGAATCGATATGGGCTCGCGCAGCATCAAGGTGGTGCTGCTTGAGGAACTCAAGGTGGACGGTGCGCCGCAACTCAAATACGGCGTGAAGAAGGTGCACATCATGATGCCGGGCGACCTGGATCAGGACGTGGCGGCCGACAAGGCCTACGACGAGACCCTGGCTGCCGCCGGGCTAAAGCGTGACGATGTCAAGGTGGTGTTCGCCACCGGCGCCGGACGCAAGCAGGTGGGTTTCGCCACCGAAGGCATCACGGAAATGACCGCCGGGGCCAAGGGCGCGGTATTCATGTACCCGCAGGCGCGCACCGTGGTCGATGTCGGTGCCGAAGAGGGCCGTGGCATGAAGACCGACGCCGAAGGCCGCGCGATCGACTTTGCCGGCAACGAGAAATGTGCCGCCGGTGCCGGGTCTTTTGCCGAAGCCATGTCGCGTGCGCTGCAAATGACGCTCAAGGAATTCGGCGAGGCCAGTCTGCAGTCCGACAAGTCGATCCCGATGAACGCCCAATGCACGGTGTTCGCCGAGTCCGAAGTGGTCTCGCTGATCCATTCCTCGACGCCGAAGAACGACATCGCCAAGGCCGTGCTCGATGCCGTCGCCAGCCGCGTCTGCGCCATGGTGCGCCGTGTCGGCATCGAAGGTGAAGTGGTGCTGATCGGCGGCATGGTGCATAACGCCGGCTTCGTCCAGTCGCTGAAGGTGGCGATGGGCGTCGATGCGATTTCCCTGCCTGACATGCCCGAGTACATCAGCGCGCTGGGTTGCGCGATGATTGCCGCCGAGCGTCAGCACTGATGAAACCCCTGCGTAGCGGGCGGGCCAGCAAGAGACGCTGACCTCGCCGCTACGGATGAACCCATACGGACAAGGAGCGAGAACATGAATGCAGAAGTGACAGCAGCCCCCGCGGTTGCCGAAACGGTCCCGGAGAAGAAGGAATTCTGGCGTTGGCAGGAAAATACCTGGGTCGATGAGACCAAGGACTGGAAGACGGCCAAGATCATCACCTGCGGTATCGATGTCGGTTCGGTATCGTCGCAGGCGGTGCTGGTGGTCGACGGCGAACTCTACGGCTTCAACAGCATGCGCACCGGCAACAATTCGCCGGATTCCGCCACCAATGCGCTGCAAGGCGTGATGGACAAGTGCGGCATGAAGCTCGAAGACATCCACTACGTGGTCGGCACCGGCTACGGCCGGGTCAACGTGCCCTTCGCCCACAAGGCCATCACCGAGATCGCCTGCCATGCCCGCGGCGCCAACTACATGGGCGGCAACGGCGTGCGCACCATTCTCGACATGGGCGGCCAGGACTGCAAGGCCATCCACTGCGATGAAAAAGGCAAGGTCACCAACTTCCTGATGAACGACAAGTGCGCGGCTGGCACCGGTCGCGGCATGGAAGTGATTTCCGACCTGATGCAGATCCCGATCGCCGAACTCGGTCCGCGTTCCTTCGACGTCGATGTCGAGCCGGCCGCCGTTTCGTCGGTCTGCGTGGTGTTCGCCAAGTCCGAGGCGCTGGGCCTGCTCAAGGCCGGCTACACCAAGAACAAGGTGATCGCGGCGTATTGCCAGGCGATGGCCGAGCGCGTAGTGTCCCTGCTGGAGCGCATCGGCGTCGAGGAAGGCTTCTTCATCACCGGCGGCATCGCCAAGAACCCGGGCGTCGTCAAGCGCATCGAAAGGATCCTCGGCATCAAGGCGATGGAGACCAAGGTCGACAGCCAGATCGCCGGCGCCCTGGGCGCCGCGCTGTTCGGTTACACGCTGATGTCGAAGAAGGCTGCTGCGGCCTGATAGCCTCTTGCGGCGGCCGGCGTTCT
>JAUYSD010000302.1 GCA_030696505.1 Sulfuritalea sp.
CGAGCTGATCGAAGCGGCGCGTGTAGTCGAGCACCGCCGCATCACCTTCGCTGCGCACGCGCCTGAGGATTTCGCCGACGGTCTGCTCGATGGCATCGTCGGTCGAATGGTCGAAATGCAGCAGCGCGTCGAGCGTGGCGAGAAAGCCCGTATCCAGAGTCGACAAGCGGCGCATCATCGGATTGCCCCTTCGATGGCGGCGATGACGGGCTGCAATAACTCCCGCTTGACCTTGAGCGCGGCCTGGTTGACCACGAGACGCGAGGAAATGCTCATGATCTGCTCGACCTCGACCAGATTGTTGGCCTTCAGCGTAGCGCCGGAGGACACCAGATCGACGATCGCTTCGGCCAACCCTGCCAACGGCGCCAGTTCCATCGAACCATAGAGCTTGATCAGATCGACATGCACGCCCTTGGCGGCGAAATGTTCGCGCGCCACGGCGATGTACTTGGTGGCGATGCGCAGACGCGCACCGCGGCGCACTGCAGCGGCGTAATCGAAGCCGGCCGGCGCCGCGACGCACATGCGGCATTTGGCGATGTTGAGATCCAGCGGCTGGTAGAGCCCGACTCCGCCATGCTCCAGCAGCACGTCCTTGCCCGCGATGCCGAGGTCGGCCGCGCCGTACTGCACATAGGTCGGTACGTCCGAAGCGCGCACGATGACCACGCGCACGTCATCGCGATTGGTGCCGATGATCAGCTTGCGTGACTTTTCGGGATCCTCGGCCGGCACGATGCCCGCCGCGGCCAGCAGCGGCAGGGTTTCCTCGAAGATGCGGCCCTTGGAGAGGGCGATGGTTATTCCGCTCATGCGACTATTTTACCCGGCGAATGTTGGCGCCCAAAGCGGCCAGCTTTTGCTCCAGACCTTCGTAGCCGCGGTCGAGATGGTAAATGCGCTCGATCAGGGTTTCGCCCTGCGCCACCAGGCCGGCGATGACCAGGCTGGCCGAGGCGCGCAGGTCGGTGGCCATCACGGTCGCGCCATCGAGTTTAGGAACCCCCTTGACGAAGGCGGTGTTGCCGTCGATCTTGATGTCGGCGCCGAGCCGGATCAGTTCCACCGCATGCATGAAGCGGTTCTCGAATATGGTTTCGCGCATCACGGCAGTGCCTTCGGCCACGGCGTTGATGGCCATGAACTGGGCCTGCATGTCGGTCGGAAACGCCGGATAGGGCGCGGTGCGGATGCTGACGGCGGTCAGGCGCCGCGGCGCCTTGATGCGGATCGCATCGCGCTCGGCGACGATTTCGCAGCCGGTATCCATCAGCTTGTCGATCACCGCATCGAGCGAGGTGGCCGAGGCGCCGGTCAGGCGTATCTCGCCACCCGTGGCGGCGGCTGCGCACAGATAAGTTCCGGTCTCGATGCGGTCGGGCATGATGCGATGCGTCGCCCCGTGCAAGGCATCGACGCCCTGGATGCGGATCACGTCGCCGCCGGCGCCTGAAATCCGCGCGCCCATGGCGATCAGGCAGTTGGCCAGGTCCACCACTTCCGGTTCGCGCGCCGCGTTCTCGATCACGGTCTCTCCCTCGGCAAGGCAGGCGGCCATCATCAGGTTCTCGGTGCCGGTCACGGTGACCATGTCGGTGAACAGCCGGGCGCCTTTCAGCCGGGTGGCGCGCGCATGGACATAGCCGTGTTCCACCGCAATCTCGGCGCCCATCGCGGTGAGGCCCTTGATGTGCTGATCCACTGGCCGCGCCCCGATCGCGCAGCCGCCGGGCAGCGAAACCTTGGCCTCGCCCGTGCGCGCCACCAGGGGCCCCAGCACCAGGATCGAGGCACGCATAGTTTTCACCATTTCGTAGGGCGCGACAGCGTTGTCCAGGCCCGAAGCATCCAGCGTCACCGTGTCCCCAGCGCCAACTCTTGCCGCTTCACGCGCAACCTTGACGCCCATCTGTTCCAGCAGCTTCAACATCGTGCCGATGTCGTTCAGGTGCGGCACGTTGGTGAAGGTCACCGCTTCCCTGGTCAGCAGCGCCGCGCACAGCAGCGGCAGGGCGGCATTTTTCGCGCCGGAAATCGCCACTTCACCCGAGAGCGGAACGCCTCCCGCGATCAGCAGCTTATCCATTGGCTTTCCATTCCTCGGGGGTCAGGGTCTGCATCGACAGGGCGTGCAGTTCGCCCGAGTCGAAACGCGCCTTGAGAATTGCGTTGATGCGCTGCTGGCGCTTGACGCGGTTCAAGCCGGCAAACTCGCCGCTGACGATGACGGCAGCGAAATGATGGCCGTCACCGTCGACGGAGAGATGCTCGCAGGGCAGACCGGCGGCGATCCAGGTTTCGATTTGTTTGGGGTCTAGCATGGAAATAACTCCTCAATTTCGCAGCTTGTAGCCGCGCTTCAGCAGATTCAGGGTAAATGCGGTCAGCACCGCCAGGCAGCTGCCGACCACGGCAAGGCTCAACCACGGCGAAGTGTCGGAGACGCCGAAGAAGCCGTGGCGAAAGCCGTCGATCATGTAGAAAACCGGGTTCCAGTGCGACACCTGCTGCCAAAAAGGCGGCAGCGAGTGAACAGAGTAAAACACACCGGACAGAAAGGTGAGCGGCATGATCAGAAAGTTCTGGAAGGCCGCGAGCTGATCGAATTTATCGGCCCAGATGCCGGCGATCACGCCGAGGCTGCCGAGAATCGCGCCACCCATCAGGGCAAAGACGAGAATCCACCAGGGTTCGGCAAAGTCCAGCGGTGCGAACCAGAAGGTAGCCAGCAGGACGCCCGCGCCGACCACCAGACCCCGCACCACGGAAGCCAGGACATAGGCCAGGTAGAACTCCAGATAGGAGATCGGCGGCAACAGGACGAAAACAATGTTTCCCGTGACCTTGGACTGGATCAGCGACGACGAGGAGTTGGCGAAGGCGTTCTGCAGCACCGACATCATGACCAGCCCGGGAATCAGGAAGGCGGTATAGACGACGCCATGCACCTGCACATGCCCCGCCAGTACATGAGAAAAAATCAGCAAATAGAGCAGCGCCGTGAGTACCGGCGCCCCGACGGTTTGCGAGGCGACTTTCCAGAAGCGCAGCACCTCCTTGTAGAACAGGGTCGAAAAGCCGTGGCCCATCTCAGCTCACCTGACCTTCGTGTTGCCCCTGCATGACGCGAACGAAGACTTCTTCGAGATCAGGCTTGCCGATTTCGAGGTCGTCTATCCTGCAGCCCGCCGCGCGTATCTTCGCCAGCATCGGCTCGACCTGGTCGAAGGCGTCGAAGGGCAAGGACCACCAGCCGCCATTTTGCGCCGCGCCACGGGCGAGCTCGGCCGGTATCGCACCGTCCGTGCGCAAGCGCAGGCAATGCGTGGAAAAGCGGCGCAACAGTTGCGCCGTGGTGTCGAGCGCGACGACGCGGCCGGCCTTCAGCATGGCGATGCGATTGCACAGGTTTTCGGCCTCCTCGAGATAATGCGTGGTCAGAACAATGGTATGGCCGGCCTCGTTCAGCCGCCTGATGAAAGCCCACAAAGTCTGCCGCAGTTCGACGTCGACACCCGCCGTCGGCTCGTCCAGCACGATGACCGGCGGCCGATGCACCAGGGCCTGGGCGACCAGCACCCGCCGCTTCATGCCGCCCGAGAGCATGCGCATATTGGCATTGGCCTTGGACGTCAGGCCGAGATTTTCGAGTATCTCGTCGATCCAGTGGTCGTTGTCGCGAATGCCAAAGTACCCGGACTGGATTTTCAGCGACTCCCGCACCGTGAAAAACGGATCGAAGACCAGTTCCTGAGGCACCACCCCCAGCAGGCGTCGAGCGGCACGATAGTCCAGTTGCACGTCGTGGCCCATCACGTTCAGGCTGCCGCTATCGGCGCGTACCAGCCCGGCCAGCGCCGAAATCAGGGTGGTCTTGCCCGCTCCATTGGGGCCCAGCAGGCCAAAAAACTCTCCCCGCTGAACCTCAAGGTCGACCTGGTCAAGCGCCCGGACGCTGCCAAAGCATTTGGAGACCTGTGTGATGCGGATTGCGGCGGACATTACGCGAGACCAAGCCGAAGGCTAAGGTCAGAGCTCTCAGTGCTGCGGTAGAAGGTCGGCAACGTCGTAGACGGCAGCGAGACTCAGCAGGCTCTGGGGCGGATTCAGGAGACTCAAGGACTTTCCGGCGGCTTTGGCGGCACGCATCCAGGCAAACACAACCGCCAGGCAGGACGAATCCATTTCCGTGACCGCGGCGAG
>JAUYSD010000308.1 GCA_030696505.1 Sulfuritalea sp.
CCGTCCATTTGGGCGAAGACGGCGGTGCCGCCGCACATGGCGACGACAGTCGCGGCTAGCAGGGCTCGTTTCATTTGCTGACCTCGCAAGGCGCCAATGTTGATTCAAGATCACGCATCAGACGCGGTAGAATTTTTTACACAACATGGACGAAGGCTTCGCGCTGCTTTTCGCGCAACAACCTAGAATGTTGCTGTTGCGCTAATGTAGTAGCTGCGTCCAACGCTATCGAACGTCGATCCGTCAGTAAAAGGATAGGTGTTCGAGTAAAACGGCGGCCGCTTGTTGGCCACGTTGGTCACCCCGGCTCGGATCGTGAAATTTTCATTGAGGATATAACTTCCGAAGAGATCAAAGTAGTCCACGCTCGGTGTTCCGGTCTGCGTCTGGGTCGTATTTACGTTGAGGGAGTTGCCCATCTCCGAGATATGACGCCAGCGTCCGCCGACCTGCAGTTCGTCAGTGCCGTAGGTGAGGGTCGAAACGGTCTTCCAGCGGGGATGCGAATAGCCGCCGATCTGGTTGTTGCCGATCGTGCCGATGAAATCGATGCTGGGGTCCTGCTCCGTGTTTCGCAGCTTGTAATTCCGCAGGTTGGTAACGACCGTATTGAGTTTCACCCTTCCCGGAATCTGCTCAAACCCGACATCGGCAAGATTGATGGTCCAATCCAGCTGAACATCGACACCGGCGATCTCGTAGTCGGCAAGGTTCAAAGTCGCCTTTTTGACACCGCGGATCGCGCCCAGGACGCTGCCAAATTGGCCGGTGGGGTCACGTTCTATGAGTTGGCAATATTGATTCGACAGAGCGTATGTGGGGTTGCTTCCGTCTACATTGAAACACTTATTAAGTATCCCACCGCCAAGAACGGTTCCGATGGCGTCCTCAATCTGGATATTATAGTAATCTGCAGACAATGACATGCCTGAGATCCAGGGATTTGCAAAGGACGGCTGCAGGACTGCTCCAATCGTCCAGCTTGATCCGGTCTCAGGCGTGAGATTGACGTTGCCCGCCGTGTTGGTGCTGACGATTGTCGCCGTGTTCACGAAGTTGCCGACTAGGCTTGCCGGAACACCCTGCGCGACACAGAGGGCCGTCACCGCCGCGGCGTCCGGCCCAGTTCGCGCCTTGCCGTTGATCGAGCACGGATCGCCACCTCCAGACTGCGGGGTGCCGATGTTGTCACTTGACCGGGCCGAGGGGGCGAAGAGCTCTCCCGGCGACGGGGCGCGTATAGAGCGCTGATACCCGCCACGAATCAGCACCCCCTTCACAGGCTCCCAATTGCCGTCGGCCTTGTAGCTGCTCACGCCACCGCTGATGTCATAGTCCGAGTAGCGATAGCCCAAATTCGCCTCTAAGCGGTTGGCAAACGGCATGTCGGACAGGATCGGAATGAGCAGTTCACCGTAGATGTCGGTGTTGCTGGTGGCGCCGCCGCCCGGCGATACCGGGGGGCTCAGTGAGGCGTTAATTCCCTGCAACCCTGTCACCGGATCGATCTGGAGGGCGGGGTCGGGGGCATAGTCGAACGCGTTCTTACGATAGGATGCGCCGACGGCGAACCTCAGTTCGCCTGCGGGAAGGTCAAAGAGACCGCCCTGCACCGTGGCGTCAACCGTGTCCTGCTCGACCTGGGTTCTCGTCGTGACGGGGCGGAGCAGAGCCTTCCTGCACTCCGGCGAAAGCGTATTGAAAGGGAAGAGATTGAGGCCCCCGGCGCAGAGACTCGCGCCGCCGTCCGCCGCGTTCACCGCCGCGTTGAACCGCGCGCGATCGGGCAATCCGTTATTGTTCTCTGTCGTCGTCGATCGGCCGGTCGTGGCGTTCACATCGTAGGTCCAGTCCCGAATCGGCAGGTTGCCTCGCAGCCCTCCGGTGATCTGCCAGACATCCGCTTCGGCTGTCAGGCGGTAGACGCTGGCAAGGGGCGAAAACGAAAGATACGTGAAACTCGCGTTCGGATTGGGCCGGGAAGCCAATAGCTGCCGGAAGTCCGCAGGTATGAATGGGTTTGTTACTGGGACTTGGAGGGTGGCCAGATAACCGCTCACGAATTCCGTCGTATAGGTTGAATAGAATGCATTGCCGTAGGCTTGAATTCCTGGGGCAACATCATAGTGGGCGGCGGTATATATATTATATTTCTTGAGCGGAGCTTGCAGTAGAAGGAACTGGGCCCCGGTCGTGTTCACCGCGCCATCGAGAAGCACATTGTCCACGCCCGGCGCTGGCTTGAGGTTTTGGACAGGTCTTCCGGTGTTGAAGACGGTCCCGTCGTTGTTGAAACCGAAGGAGGCAGAGGTCGGCACCGTATTGGGAGCCGTGCCGTACTTCGCGAAAACCTGATCGAGCCCCGCCCGTGTCGGTAGGTTGGCGACGTTAGGGAACACGACGCCCGTTCCAGGGAACGGGATTAAGGCAAGGTGCTCATAGCCCTTCCGCTGCGGGTAGCCTATCGAGCTTCGATCGGTGTAGCCGAGGGACAGCACGACATTGCCGCGGTCATCCGCGGAGTTGGCGCCGATGGTGGCCGTGTACGATTGGTTTGCGCCGCCGCCGTCGGTCGTGCCGCCGAATTGCGCCGTCGCCTTCAGTCCGCTGAAACTCTGCCTGGTCTTGAAGTTGATGACACCCGCCAACGCATCGGACCCATAGGTCGCCGAGGCGCCGCCGGTGATGATCTCGACATTCTCGATGAGAGCGTCGGGGACGATGTTCAGGTCCACCACGTTGTAGATATCTGAGGGCTGGATGCGGCGGCCGTCGAGCAACACCAGCGTCCGCGCGGACCCCAGCCCACGCAGGTTGGCGAGCGTACGGCCGCCGTTGGCGAAGCCTCCCTGGCCGCTCTGTGTCGCGCTGGCGGTGGCCGCGAATTGTGGCATCTGATTGAGCGACTCGCCGAGCGCCACCAGCCCCGTTTGCTTGAGGCTCTCCGTCGACAGGGTGACGATCGGGCTCTCAGCCTGATAGTCGCGACGCACGATGTGCGAACCGGTCACGACGACTTCCGCAACGCTCGAAGCGGTGTCGGTCGCGGTCCGTTCCGCGTTCTTAGTCTGAGCGTGAGCTCCCGCTGGTGCGGCCGAAAGCGCCAGAAAGATCGCCGTGCTGCACAGCGCCGCACGCTTGTGAAAGATGGCCATAGTCCCCCCCCAATGTATGTCAGCTCGACAAAGCGAGCCGATCCCTAGTTTTCATAGAAACTGTAACGTACAGTACGGACCTAACAGACCGGTTGAACGCAGCCAAGTCGAATTCGTTACCAAAACGCTCGAGCGTAGCGCGGGGGCCGTCCGGTTCGATCAAGCCAGAGCGTGAGGGCGCGCGCCAGCTGCCTAGGTGAGAGCTCTGCGCCTCGCTCACGCATGCCGCGGCTGGGGTGATCGACGGCCTGGCTGGGGAACAAGGCGCGCGCCTAACTGATACCGCCGTCGACCCTATCGGTAATTATTACGGCTGTGCTGTAAATATGAAATCAATACCGCTGGTGGTAATCCGACTTTTAACTCTACCACGCATTCCATCAGTTGAGTCGCTTCGGCAGTCTATAGGTGTGATATTGTGTGGTCCAATGTATATCGTCGTCCGCTCGCCCGTCAGGGACTCTTTTAAGAGCACCCGTGCAATCTGGATGCGTCTGCTTCCCGCTACCCCGCGACGGCAGACCGGCGCCGTGCGAGTTCGTTGGCGAGATATCTCGCGAAATGGGATCGAAGATCGGAGTGGTTTATCGCTTGCCGGAAAATTGGCGCCGTTAGGGGCTGGGCGCAGGCGGTTCCGCCCGAAATAGCGTTGGATCCGCCCATGCCGACGTTCGCCGTTGCGCTTCAGGGTGCGGGTGTGTGAATTGGATTCAATCCCCAGCTCGATCCTGCGGAGGAGTTTTTCGAGAACATGAATGGCCGTGTAATTTCCCAACAGAAAAGGCGGAAGGCGATATTGTCCGCTGCTGCGGCGATATTTCAAGAGAAGGGCTTTTCGAGAACCAATATTGACGATATCGCCGCCAATGTGAATACGTCCAAGGCGACCATATACAAATATTTTAATTCAAAAGAAGAGTTGTTTAGGGAAGCTATTAGTGAGGAATGGAAAAGTCAGACTGATACGCTGCTTGGTGAATTCAATGGCGATGGCTCGTTTTACGCTCAACTCAGAAAACACGCTAAAGCATACTTACACTTGATGCTTTCACCAAAAATAATTCAAAATCGCAGAGTGACAATCGCCGAAAGTAAAAATGTTTCATCTGGAAAAGAATATTACGAGACATCGCACTTGCCGAGTCACCGCCGTCTGGCGGATATTTTTGAAAAACAAATGAATGCTGGATTTTTGCTAAGAGGTGACCCGTTTATTGCTGCAAAGACGTTTACGATACTCGTAGATGGTGGAGTGACAAATCTACTTCTTACGAACTCTATCGATCCTCTCAGCGATGATCAGATTGACCAGATTGCCGATACGGGCGTTGACGCGTTCCTTCGGTGTTACCATCCGATGCTTTCTGCCCTGCCAATCGAATAGATCGCGTCGATGCGTCCGCTCGGCCTGGTGTGCTGGATTCCCACGATAAAGCCGAGGCAGCAGTGGCCTGAACGCGTCCGCTAGCCGTGCGCGGGTGTTGTCAAAGCAATGACGCGAGTCCGTCTTCCTGGGCTCCGCGACTGGGTTTCAGGTAACAAGAGACGCGCCGCCTGGGGCGAGCGAAGGAGAGCGGCAGAATAAAGACACCTTCAGGAGGCGCCGGAGGGGTGCTGTCAGGCAAACGATAGAACGTCTCCGGTTTGGGCCTAGGGGACAGGCCGAGCCTGGGAGGGGCCATGCATCCGATCTCATTCAAGCGGTACCGGTTCCCGCCGGACGTGACCCGCTATGCGGTGTGGCTCTATTTCAGGTCTACGCTGAGCATCCGGGACGTCGAGGAACTGCTGGCCCAGCTCGGGATTGAGGTCAGCCGCGAGGCGGTGTGCTGTCAGTCCAACGGCAACTTGTCTCCACTCTGCGGAGTGAGGGCAGGGCGTTCTGGCCTCAGGCCATGAGTGACTACCGCTCAGCCAGGGCGGCTGAGCGGTTGGCCTTGTAGGTCTCCCGACTGGTTAAGTGGCACTCCTGATTGAAGTGGACTTCGCCGTGCACTGAGGCGAACTTCTGGAGTGTGTTCATCCTCCGGTACCTGAGCATCGCCCGCTCTCGTCGTCGGAACGGCTGGTGAGAGTTTCTCAGTCCGGTTGTTCACCCACCGGCCCATCTCCTGATCCTGAGCGTTCGATCTGACAGTGCCTTCACATCCCTTAGATAGCTTCCTCCGGAACCGAGAGATGCCTAGCGATGATGGCCGCCGTCACGCGTTCAAGACGTTGAAACCGTGGCAGGTCTGGCTCCCACAGCGCGCGCATGGCGAGACCGCGGACGGTGCTGTTGACTAGCCACACCGCGTCATGGGCTTTGTCGCGGGTTAGTCCGTAGGCCGTCAGTCGCGCGGTCCATATTTCCTCCGTCTGCTTACGAAACCGCCTGACCACGTCGAAGATTGCGTCCCTAAGCTCCGGATCCCGGGCGGCCGAGATCATTATGTCTAAACTCACATTGAACGATTCCCCGAAGAAGAAATCGTGGCTATCGGCAATCAGCGCATTGATCGCCTGCTGGAGCGTGGATCCCGGTGGGAGGCTTCGCGCGGTGTCGTCGATCTCATCGTAGATTCTTTCAAAGACCGCGACGATTAACTGGACTTTGGTCGGGAAGTGATGCAGCAGCGCCCCTTTCGAGACGCCTGCCAGCGCGATGACTTCTGCTGTCCTGAACCCTGCCAAGCTCCGATCCTTCAGTACCGCCGTGGCTGCTTCCAGGAGGCGACGCCGCATGGCTTCGCTGCGCTCAGCTTGAGCGCGTCTCGCCTTCAGCGGCGTCCGGACGCTCGTCAACTTGGATTGCATGCTCACTGGGCCCCGCATTTAGCGCCGCGATTATGCAGCATGCAGCCGCCGCCGAGAAATGCGACCTCCCTTAGCGCAAGAAAACGGGCGGGTCCGAAAGCGCGGCATTGAGCATGAGTTGTTGCTGCCCTGGCACAATGGTCATCTGATCTTTTCGCTGGGCAGTGTCCGGCGACGTTTGTTTGGTTGCCCACGCCATAAGATGTTGACGGACATACTCCAGCTCAATCACAATCCGGGTGGACGGTTTGCAAATAACGTCGCCCAGCACGCTGGCGGACTTCCGGGAGGTTCTGATCATGAAACCGCTGCTTGATGTGCGCGAAGGCGCCTTTCGGGTGCCGCGACGGGCGTATGTCGATCAGGACCTGTTCGAGCAGGAGAAAGCGCTCGTGTTCGA
>JAUYSD010000036.1 GCA_030696505.1 Sulfuritalea sp.
CGCGCCGACGCGAGCGATGCCGAAGTCATGGAGGCGGCGCGGGCGGCCCTGGTAGACGAATTCATCGAGCGCCTGCCGGAGGGTTATCAGACCTTTCTCGGGGAGCGCGGCACGCGCTTGTCCGGCGGTCAGCGCCAGCGCATCGCCATTGCCCGCGCCATCCTGAAGGGCGCGCCCCTGCTGTTGCTCGACGAAGCCACCAGCGCCCTCGATGCGGAATCGGAAATCCTGGTGCAGCGCGGCCTCAACGCGGCGATGGAGGGCCGCACCACGCTGGTCATCGCCCATCGTCTCGCCACCGTGCAAAAGGTCGACCGAATCGTGGTGATGGAACGCGGACGCATCGTCGAAACGGGGACGCCGGAAGACCTGCGCAAGCAGGGCGGCCTGTATGCGCGGCTGGCGACGTTGCAACTGGACCTTTGAATATCGTCGCAAACCCGACAATTCCTCACCGAGCCTGTTTACCCATTTGATTTAAAGCGGGTTTTTGCTCGGCACCCAACTTGCTAGTCATGGCCTGACCATCATGACTGCGACACACCGACCCCACATCGTCATCAACGACACCACCCTGCGCGACGGCGAACAGTCGGCGGGGGTGGCCTTCAGTCTCGACGAAAAGCTGGACATCGCGCGCGGGCTCGATGCCCTGGGCGTGCCGGAACTGGAGATCGGCATTCCGGCCATGGGCGACGCCGAGCGCGAGGGCATCCGCGGCGTTGCGGCCCTGGGCCTGAAGGCGCGGCTGATGGTCTGGAGCCGCATGCATCGTGCGGACATCCTGCTGGCGGCCAACCTTGGCGCGCAACTGATCGACATTTCGGTGCCGGCCTCCGACCAGCACCTGCGTTCCAAATTGCAGAAAGACCGATCCTGGCTGCTGGCGGCGATCGTCGAGCACGTACGCCTGGCGCGCGATCTCGGCTTCGATGTCGGCATCGGTGCCGAGGATGCCTCGCGCGGCGATCACGACCTGCTCGCGGCGATTGCCGAGGCCGCGCAGGCCGCCGGTGCGCGGCGCATCCGCTTTGCCGACACGCTGGGCGTGCTCGATCCTTTCAGCACTTACGAGCGCATCGCCGCGCTGCGCGCGGCCTGCGACCTCGAAATCGAAATGCATGCGCACGACGATCTCGGCATGGCCACGGCCAATACCCTGGCGGCGGCCAAGGCCGGCGCCACGCACCTCAACACCACGGTCAACGGCCTCGGCGAGCGTTCCGGCAATGCGCCGCTGGAGGAAGTCGTGCTCGGCCTGCATGTCTGTCACGGCATGGACACCGGCATCGAGCTGAAGGGCTTCCCCGAGATTTCGCGGCGCGTCGCGATCGCCTCGGGGCGGCCTCTGCCCTGGCAGAAGAGCATCGTCGGCGAGGGCGCCTTCACCCATGAAGCCGGCATCCACGTCGATGGCTTGATGAAGGACCCGGCCAATTACGAAGGCTTCGATCCGGGTCTGGTCGGGCGCCGGCATCGCATCGTGCTGGGCAAGCATTCGGGGGCGCGGGCGGTGCAACTGGTGATGGCCGAACTCGGTCATCCCCTGTCGGAGGCGGCCGCACGCGAGTTGCTGCGCCGGGTGCGCGCCTTCGTCGCGAATGCCAAGCACCCGCCGACGGATGCCGACCTGCTTGCCCTGCTGGGAGCGGGCACATGAGTCTGGCCCTGTCGTCCACCCTCGCGCTGGCGCCGGCCGACGTCGAACCCGCCCCCGGCCTGCTCTCCCTGGCGCGCGAGGACCTGGCTTGCGTCTTCGACCGCGATCCGGCGGCGCGCTCGCGTATCGAAGTGTTGCTGACCTATCCGGGCCTTCATGCCATGCTCATTCACCGTCCGGCGCATCGGCTGTGGCAGGGCGGCTGGTGCTTCGCTGCGCGCTGGCTGGGCTGGCTGGCGCGCCTGCTGACCAATGTCGACATTCATCCCGGCGCCACGATCGGCCGCCGCTTCTTCATCGATCACGGCGCCGGCGTGGTGATCGGCGAGACTGCCGAAATCGGCGACGACTGCACGCTCTACCACGGCGTCACGCTGGGCGGCACCACCTGGAACCCGGGCAAGCGCCACCCGACTCTGGGCGCCGGCGTGGTGGTCGGCGCCGGGGCCAAGATCCTCGGCGCGATCCGCATTGGCGACGGCGCGCGGGTCGGCGCCAATTCGGTGGTGATCGGCGAAGTCCCGGCGGGGCGCACGGCGATCGGCATTCCGGCGCGCCTGGTCGGCGCTGGCGCGACCGAATCCCTGCCAAGAGTTGGCGCTGGCGCCACGGCGATCAACCTCGACCACCATCTGATCCCCGATCCCGTGGGCAAGGCCATTCAGTGCCTGCTCGATCGCATCGACACGCTGGAGACCGAAATGCGCGATCTGCGCGGCCTGCCGGCACCGGCCAGGAGCACCGAAGTCGATCAACGCGACGCATTCGGCGTCACGCCTTTGCCGAATGTTTTTGCTGCTCGCGAGGACCAGCGCGCCCCAATAATTTCACTTCAAGGAGCACATCATGGGTTGCGAAGCCGACAGCTTTGAAGACGACCTGGCCGATCTGGGCAGCGCCGAGGAATTTCTCGATTATTTCGGCATAGCCTTCGATGCGCGCGTGGTCCAGGTCAATCGCCTGCACATCCTGCAGCGCTATCACGACTACCTGGCCAAGCAGGAAGCCGGCAGGGCGCCCGAGTACGTCGCCTGGCGCGGCTGGCTGCTGCGCGCCTACGAGGACTTCGTCGACTCCAGCGCGCAGCAGGAAAAAGTGCTCGCGGTGTTCCGCAAGGCCGAGGGTTCGTCCTTCGTGCCGCTGTCATCGCTGACCGGCTGAAAAGCGATCATGCTGCCGCGCTGGGACTACGGCGATGCCGTTCGCGTAACGCGCAACGTGCGCAATGACGGTACTTTCCCCGGCATCGGCACCGGCGAGTTGCTGGTTCGCCGCGGCCGCGTGGGCCACGTGCGCAATGTCGGCACCTTCCTCCAGGACCAGATCATCTACTCGGTGCATTTCCTCGACGAGGGCCGCGTCGTCGGCTGCCGCGAGGAAGAGCTGATCGGACCGGACGAACCCTGGATCGAAAGCCGCTTCGAGGTGCGGCAGAAAGTCCGCGCCGCACGCGCGCTGGCGATCCGCGGCGAAGTCCGGGTGCCCGTCGCCAGCCGCGGCGAAGTGCTCAACATCGAACGCGACGAAGCCCGCGGCGTGCTCTACCACGTGCATTTCGACTGCCTGGCGGGCAACCCGCTGCTGGTGCCCGAATCCGCACTGAGCGACGCGGAGGCCGCCGATGCCTGAACCGGTCGGCGTCTATCTGGCGCTCAAGCTCGCCGAGAGGCTGTTCAAGAAGCCGCTCGAAGCACTGGCGGCCGACGAACTCAAGCGCGTCGGCAGCGTCGCCGCGCAGCAGCAGGAAATCGAGACCCTGATCCTGAACACGGTGGAGGCGAGCAGCGTGGCCCTGCCCGCGGCCTCGATCGAGGCCTGCCTCGCGGAAATCCGCAGTCGCTACGAGAACGAGGAAGATTTCCGCACCGATCTCGAACGCATCGGCCTCGATGCCGCGGCGCTGCGTCAGGCCGTGGAACGCGACATGGTGGTCGAGGCGGTGCTGGATAAAGTCGGCGCCCGCGCCGCGGCGGTCAGCGACACCGAAGTCGAGATTTTCTGGTTCATGCACAAGGACCGCTTCCGCCGCGCCGAGACGCGCGAGCTGCGCCATATCCTGATCACCATCAACGAGCAGTTGGCCGGCAACGAGCGCGATCCCGCGCGCAACAAAATCGACGCGATCCGCGAGCGCCTGCTGAAGAACCCCGAACGCTCCGCCGAGCAGGCGCTCAAG
>JAUYSD010000239.1 GCA_030696505.1 Sulfuritalea sp.
GAGTCGGAACGGGATTCTCGGCCAGGAGGCGTTCATCGAGGGGCCGGGGCTCTTCGTTCTCGTCGGAGAGTCCCAGGAAGGCAAAGACGTCGGGCATCACGCGCGTCAGGACGGCATGGGCTTTTTCCACGACCAGCACGACTCGCCCCGGATGGTCGGCCAGCAGCCGCTGCACCACCATCACAGCGGCCGGCTGATCCTTCTCGGGAATGTCGGTCGCCAGGGTATGGGCGCGGGCGCCCACGCCCTGGATCAGAGTATCGGCCAAACGGTGCTTGTCGACCGAGGCCTTGCCATGGATCAGGACGTTGATGCCGGGCTCACGGCGCGTCAGGAGAACTTGCAGGATTTCACGGTCGTCGGCCGGCAGACGGGCCGCACCGCCAAGAGACTCCTTGAGCACCAGGGCTTGCAGGAGACTGTGCTCGAAGCGCGTGCCGGTCTTGACCAGCAGTTCCACCCAGAACTCCGACAGGCGGGGAATGCCTTCGGTGGCGTGCAGCAATCCCGAGCCGGCGAGGCGTCCGGTGGCCGAGAGCGCCGCGGCCAATGCCTCGGCATCCAGATCGAGCAAGGTCTGCCAGAACAGCGGACGACTCCAGCGCTGCAAGGAGAACATGCGCGTGAAGAGTTGCAGGGCCGGCACCACGGTATAGGCCAGGGCATAGGCCAGAACCTGGGTTTGTGCGGGAGAGAATGCCAGCAGGCGGGCCAGGAGCGCCAGTCGGCCGCCGGGGGTGATTTCCTCGGGATAGACGACGATCGTCAGCCCTTGGGCGTGGCGCTCCAGACACTCGGTGCAGGCATTTCGATAGATGTTCTGGCTATCCTTCAGTGCAGTGTGAAGTTCGAGGCCTTCAGCCATGCGCCGGGCGAGGTCGGCCGACAGGGCCATCGGCACTTGACCGCGCAAGGTGTCCATGAGGTCGAGCACGGCATCGTGTGCGCCGTAGCGAGTGCGCACATGAGCCAGTGTGGCCTCGATCTCGTCGGGCCAGCTCAGTATGTCGGCGACGGTGGCGTAGTGGGCAGCGAACAGCAGCGGTTCGGAGAAGAGCACGGCGAGGGTGACTGGCGTGGTGCCGAGACGCAGCGGACTGGCAAAGACTTCGGGCAGGTGGGCCATGATCAGTGTGCCTCCTTCGGAGCAGGCGAGATGTCCGGATTACCGTTGTTCGGTTCTGACGTAGGAGATACCCCGGCTTCTGCAAATTCAACGGTGTCGGCCGCGCTCCCCGACCGCGAGACGCGCACAGCAAGCAGCGCCAGCAGGGTGTCGGCCACGCGCTCCTGATAGGCGACATAGTGGGCCAAGCCGCTCTTCGTGAGGAGGCCGATCGTCCGGTGCTTCCTCCAGGACACCATCAAATGAGGCAAAGGCGGCCTGGAGCAGTCGCAGGGCGTCAGCTCTGCGCCGGATCCCCAGTCGATCACCGTATTGTCCGACAGGCGGCGGACCTGTGGCAGACGACACAGGCGTTCCAGCGCGTCCTGCTGCTCCGCGACATCGGCATACTCGGTCGGGCCGATGCCGGGATGCGGGCCATCGACCGGCACTACCGCAGGGTCATTCTCCTGGGTCGCGGCATCGGTCCGTCCGGCGCGATTACCTCGCATTACGAGTGATACGACCAGAATTGCCAGAGAGAACAGCAATGGAGCATAGCTGCCGCCGCAGAAGTAGGAACTCACCTCCGTGAGGCTCACGTACGGCCCTCCTGCGTCACATAGATGTCATGTAGATTGGAAAACGACCCACCGTTTGGGTGGGCGTACATTGCGTTGCTAGCGTTCATCAACACCCACGTGGATCCAAATTCCTCGGCCATAGCGATGCGAAAAACTGTTGTCATCGTCATTCCGAGTTGGGCAAATTGGACGTAGCTGAGAATGCAGCGTTCAATTGTTTCTTTACGGAGTGGATTGCTGATCATTGGACTCTCATTTATTGATTGGTCCCTAAGAGACAACAGTTAGCCTCATACATTTGATGGTTGCTGAGTTGCAGTCTTTCTCTCGATTTTCGTCTCAGAGTCGATCGCGGAACTTGGCCATATTGGCCTGAAGTTCTTCGGCGGTAGCGGGGCCCCTCCTATTCAGCCGGACCACCTGCCCGCTCGTCCCATGCTTCTTTGGTTGATTGGACTTTTCCTTCGCCGCGAGCGCGGCTTGTTCTTCCGCGGTCAGAGAGTCACGGGTCGCCTGGTCGTCAGTCCGCTCCTGTCGTGCTTCGCTTGCACGGGTCGCAAACCTGGCGGTGGCGTCAGCCGGCAGGTCGAGCGGGCACCAGAGATCCGGTCGCATCTTGCGCATCTTGCGATCGCCGAGCGATAACTGTGTGATCGCTTCCACGTCGCGCCGATAGGCGGTGTACTGTGTGGAGTGGTAAGCCGCTTCGATTTCACGCAAGCCGGCCACGCCGTTGGACGCTCTACCGATTTCATAGGCGCAGAGCAGCAAAGCCACCTCGGCACGCAGATCCCCAGCCGAATAACGATGGATGGTCGGCCCGTCTTTCTTGGTATCGAAGACCAGAATATTGGGGGCCGCCGCCTGTTGAGCATCGAGCGTCTTGTACCAGTCCTCGCTCCCGGCGTGTTCGGGAAGCAGCACAATGGGATTGGAGAGCAGCCGGTGCCGATCTTCCGCTGGGCGCTTCATCAACCGGTGCAGCAAGCTGAAGTTCGCCACGATGCCACTGGGCAAGCCTATATAGCCGCTTGCCAGCAGCATTTGGGTCACCCTCGCGTTCGCGCTACTGCTCCCGGTCGCGAATTGAAATTCGTCTTCGAGCAGAAAGGCGACGCCATCCCGGTAGGCCCGGCGCCGGCACATCTGCACCAGATCGCGTGGAGAGCCGACACCCCCGCTCAAGGTGCTGAGCACATCCTTGGATGTTGCATTGGCATGAATCGTAATGCTCCACACCGACTCCAGCGGAAAGGGTGAATGCTCCGGATCAATCTGGATGGTACTTGCCAGTTCCTGGATTCGGCCGAATGCCTTTACGAGTTCGGTCTTGCCCGAACCCGCCTGTCCCGTAAGGCAATATGGGAATGAGAACTCAGGTAAAGGTGATTCTTCGGAATAGATGCAGCTTTTGTAGTACGACTTACTGGGGTAGTAGTCAAGGCAATGCTGATAAGCAAGGCCCGCCCAGTCAAGAAGGATGTCGACACCTTGTGCTGTCGGGTAATAGACCGATTCCAGTACCTTCGCGAGTTCCTTCCGGGCGCTTTTTGGCGTCAATTTTGAGATATCCCCGAGCGGGGTCGGCGTACGCGTTGCTCGCCTCACAATCTCATTCCTGTCCAGCAGTGGCGCAAAGCGCGCCGCCCACGGATTGTCTGCAGGCACGGTCATGCTGCGTTCCGGGCAGACGTGTGTTGCTTGGCCTCGGCTTCCTCCTGCCGCGCCGTTGCATCACGCGTGGCCTTGCCCGTGCGCCGCACGCCGCTATTCCAGGACTTGCCGGTAGCCTCTCTGAACCGGTTCATGTATTTTGAAGATGCGGCATGCTGGTGCACCCCGAATGCTGAATCGACTTTGCGTCGCGCGTCGCTCCACTGCTTCAGTTCTTCGAACGACGTCCAGAGCGTTTCCTGATTGCCGCGATTGCGTAGCTTGGCTTCGACCAAATACAGTCGGGCGTTAACTTCGACCCACAGGTAGCGCACGCACAAATCCAATAGGTAACCTTGGAGCTTCGGCGCTTCTTCGTTGGAGCGGGCCGCTTTTGCATAGATGCCTGTCTTCTCGAGTTCCGGGGAGTTGAATCGCCTGCTCTCCAGCCATACCCCGTCGTCCCGTAGCGAGAGGTCCACCGGCGTGAGAAAGGTGCGGACGGCTTCGTCAATTGACATTGGCTGGGCGTCATTGCGAAACCTTCCGTCATAGTAGTTCCACAAACTGATCGGGTTTGGCGGAACGAATGCCAGATCGCCGTCCGGATCGATTCGATCGGACATGTCGGCTGTGTGGTTGTACTTGATGAGACGCAGAATCTCCTTCTTCGCCATTTGCACCGGTGTCAGCTTGCTCAGAATGTAGGTAGGTTGCCCTTCCATTTTTAGATCTCGCGGATGCGAAGATTCGATGGTCGCTTTCGACTGGGGCGACCATGACGGTGCAATTTCCTTGATCGGAAAGCGCTTTTCGAGATCGGCAATCAGCGCCTGCCGCGCACCCGGCCCACGATCGACGCCAAAATGCGAAGGAATCCCCTCGCTATTCCATTCACCTTTGTGGAATGGAATGCCAAACAGCATGCAGAAAAAGGCCTTTGGCACGGCCATACAAAACAACATCATTCGGTACGCGGTACTACGCTCGGCGCCGAACGAAAATCCAATGCCCAGCTTCTTTCCGGACAGTACGTCCCGGCCAACAACCACGCAAAGCGGCTTCAGGCTGGCTCCTTCGATGTAGCCTCTGGGCCGCTCGCTGGTGAAGTAGCCGTCGGCTTCAACCTTCTCGTAGAGGTTGGCCACTTCCTCGGAAAAGTGGCCTTTGGTCGCGGCAAGTCGCGCACGATGCCGCACATCGCCATATAGGGCTCTCTGTACTTGTTCCAGGCCGAACTCTTTTAGGATGCGGTACTTGAACTGCCAGTAGGTCGGAAACGGTTCACCTTTCGGATGCACGTGAATTTCCATTCCAGAGTCCAATGTCATCGTCTTGCACTTGAACTGTTCGGTCATCGAAAGCCGATAGATCTCGGTCATCGTCATTCCGACCTTCGCGTACATGATGTAGCAGAGGACGCATCGCTCGGCCATGTCTTTACTGGACGGATAGCCGTAGCGGGAACCGTAGGCAATTGAGGGCGCCCCAAATTTTGTACTTGGATGATCGAAACGGGGCCAGTGGCCCGCCCGATGAAAAGGTGGCAGCAGGGACCAAACGTTGCAGCCGAAGCAAAGATACGTCAGAAGTCGAAGGCGGAAGCGCGTCTCATGCTGAATCGGGTCACACAACAGTGCGCGCCGATTGATTTCGGCGGCGGGGTTGGGTGCGGTCAGTATCGTTTCAACGCTCTTCAGCGCCGAAATGATTGATAGCAGGCGGTCCTCGACCCGTGACCTATACGGAATCCTTAGCCGGGGATGGAAGAGATCCAGGCTCGACAAATCGATACCTTCCTTTTCCTTTAGCCATGGCGGGAGCGGGGATTGGACGGCAAGGGGAACAATCTTTTCATCGCTAATGCCAGCTTCAAAGCGATCTCGCTTCATGACAATGAGGTTGGCTTTGGTCTGCTTAAAAGACTTGGCGACCGCGAAGTGGACCAGTAAAACACGACGATTTGTTGCGTCACTCTTGAGGAAGTGGTACGTAACGCCCTGGACAAGTTGGTCGAAGCCCTCTGGGGCTACTAGCTGCGTTCCTATATGCATGGCTGGTACTCCTTAAACCAATCGGCATAGATCTCGATAACGTCGCGCTCTTCCGCATGCATCGGTCGATCAATGAGCACTGGCTGGAACAAGTCGAGACGAAGCTCGCGATTCCAGACGAATTGATAAAAGAGGTCGCGACACTGATGAAGCGTGCAGCGGCCGCGCTCGGTGTAGATCAGCAGGACCTCAATTGGTGGCACGCCGGTTGCCAGAGCAGCCCGGAATTTTTCGAGAATCTCTTCCTTGAGTTCCGCCGGCAGTGTCACCGGGCGACGATGATGGAGAAAGAGCTGACGCAGGTTGGCGGCGACGTGAAAATCAAACGCCTCGCCGGCGAGCTCAAGAGACCGGATATGGGCCGATGCGAAGTACTCTTTATGCAGCTCGTGACGAGTCAGCGCGAGTCGTGATTCCTGTTGGCGTCGGGGCTTTCCGTTCGCCTTTGGAGGTGGGCACTTGAACGCCCTGTAGGTGTCC
>JAUYSD010000101.1 GCA_030696505.1 Sulfuritalea sp.
GGCCGTATCCGCGTTGAGCAGCAGGATGCCGTCCTGCGCGGCTTCGAACAGCCGCCGATAGCGGCTTTCCGACCGGCGCAGGGCTTTGAGTGTCGTCGCGGCGTGGACGTCGGTCGGAGACGGGACAAGGTCTTGCATGGGGATATCCCTTCAAAGCATGCACCGCAGTATGGAAGAAAAAACAGCAAACCTGTAGCAGGTTGAGCCTGAGGCAAATCCCGGCGCCGGTCTGCGCGCTGGCGCACAGTTTCCATCGGCCATTCATGGTGGCAGCGGATCAACGGCCTCGCCTCTGTGTAGGGTGATTCCTACGCCGGGTTTCTCACCCGCTCACAGAATGTCGCGCTGCCTGCTGATATGGCCAGGAAGCCAATCGGCGCAGCATCGGTTTCACTGCGATGTGCAGGCTGGCGCAAGGGCCGCGACGCCCATATGCACCGCCCGGATCGCGGCATTTGCGGAGACTCCACCCGATGCGCAGGTTCCCAGAATTCGTCGTCCCGCTGCTGCTGGCCCTCCTGCTGGCGGGCTGCAGCAACCTCGGCTACTACGTCCAGGCCGTGGGCGGGCACTTCGAGGTGATGCGTGCGGCCCAGCCGATCAGCGAGCTGGTGCGCGATCCGGCCAGCGATCCGCAACTGAGGAAGAAGCTGGAGGAAGTACAGGCCATACGCGAATTCGCCAGCCGGGAACTGGGACTGCCCGACAACAACAGCTATCGCAGCTACGTCGATGTCGGGCGACCCTACGTGGTATGGAACGTGTTCGCCGCGCCCGAGTTTTCGCTGGAGCCGAAGCGCTGGTGCATGTTGCTGGTGGGCTGCGTGAATTACCGCGGCTACTACGCCAGGGAGGACGCCGAACGCCTCGCCGCGGAACTGCGCCAGGAAGGTTACGACACCCATGTCGGCGGCGTGCCCGCTTACTCGACGCTGGGCTACCTGGACGACCCGGTGCTGAGCACCTTCCTGCGCAACGGTACGCCGGAAGTCGCGCGCACCGTGTTTCATGAACTGGCGCACCAGCTAATCTTTGTGCCGGACGATTCGACGTTCAACGAGTCATTCGCCACGGCAGTGGAAAACGAAGGCATGCGGCGCTGGCTGGCAAGCTCCACTGCGCTCGACCGGCGCCCGGTCTTCGAGGCCCAGCGCCAGCGCAAGGCAGAATTCGCCAGGCTGATGCGCGATTACCGCAAGCAGCTTCAGTCGCTGTACAAGATCGCGGACTCCGCCGACCGGCAGCGACAGGCCAAGGCCGGGTTGCTGGCCGCACTGCGCCGGAATTACGCCGCGCTGAAGGCAAGCTGGGGCGGCTACGCAGGCTACGACAAGTTTTTTGCCGAGGATATCAACAACGCCAAACTTGCGTCGCTCTCGCTTTACAGCGAACTGGTGCCGGCCTTCGAGGCCCTGCTCGACCAGGAGAATCGCGACCTGCCGCGCTTTTACCGACGCGTCCGCAGCCTGGCGGTGCTCGACAACGAAGCGCGCCGCGGCGTGCTGGCCCAACTGCTGCCGGTGCGCGCCGACACCCAATTGGCGCGCAGCGGCGTCGCCCCCGGCACACCGGAGATGCAGTGATGCCGGCCGTGCGCCGCCTGATCGTGGCCTTGGGCCTGTGCTGCGCAATGGGCGCGGACGCCGCCGGCTATCCCACGGAGCACCAGTTCCGTCAGGCGCTGGACGAGGTCGCCGGCGTGGTTCGTGCGGAAGGCATGGAGTTGAAGGTGCTCGATGCGCAAAAGGAAGGCCTGACGCGTCCGCTGCTCTCGGCCGGACTCAACATCGAAACCAACACCTGCGTGGTGTTCTTCAACACACGGCCGGAAGACGGCCTGACCCAGTTCTTTGCCAGCCTCGGCCAGCGCGACCTGCCACCGATCATGCGCGCCATATCCGTGCACGAGATGGCGCATTGCGTTGAACAGCGCGAAGCCTATGTCCGCCAGCGCTTCGACAAGGTACTGCCCGATTCCTACAGGCAATCCGACATGAGCATCCAGGGCTATCTCTCGGTGGTGAAAAGCGGTGCGCTGGAAACCTGGGGCGAAGCCCTGGCCGACATCAGCTCGCTGCTTTACCTGAAGCAGGCGGCGCCCGACCGCTGGTTGCACCTGGCACGCCGCATCAGCGCCATGCGCCGCGAGCTGGCCCAGCGCTGGCCGCAGCACGACACGTCGGCCTGGCTCGACCGGCTGATCGACGCCAATCCGGAGATCGGCGAAGGCGCCAATCTGTTCGACGCCGCCTTCAAATACCGCAAGCAGTTCCGCCCGGGCTAGGCATCCGCCCATGTTCGGGGTGCCATTCGGAAATGCTTTTCTGCAAATCGTGACGCGACCGGACCAAACGATTGACCGCTGCACCCGGCGTCAGGCACACTCCTGACAAGCCGGTTGCATTGTCTGTTGTTCACCAGGAGCCCGCGGTATATGGAGCAAGCTGCTGAAGTCGGTATAGAAAAGTATGAAATCACCCGAGAGCTCGGCAGGGGCGCGACGAGCATTGTTTACCTTGCTTACGACACATTCAACGATCGTGAGGTGGCGATCAAGGTCTTCAAGCCCGAGATCCTGTCCGACACCGAGCACGGCAATACCTACCGCAAGCTGATCGCCAACGAGGCCGCCCTGGCCGGTCGCCTCAACCACCCGCACATCGTCGGCATCTACGACGCGCTACTGGGCCGCGACGACGGCTATATCGTCATGGAATACGTGCAAGGCGAAACGCTCGAAAAGTACGGCCATGTCGAGAACCTGCTGCCCGTGGACAAGGTGATCGAGATCGCCTTCAAATGCGCCCTGGCGCTCGATTTTGCAAGCCGCAACGGCATCATCCATCGCGACATCAAGCCCGCGAACATCATGCTTTGCGAGGATGGTGCAGTGAAGATCGCCGACTTCGGCGCCGCGATCCTGGCGAAGAACGACGAGACGCAACTGACCGGGGTCGGCTCGCCCGCCTACATGTCGCCGGAGCAGGTCAGGAACGACACCCTCAGCTACCAGACCGACATCTATTCCCTGGGCGTGGTGATGTACAAGCTGCTCACCGGCCGCCTGCCCTTCGAAGCCGACACCAACTACGCACTGACCCACAAGATACTGAACGAAGACCCGCCCAGCATCCGCACCCATCGCCCCGCGCTGTCGGCGCGGCTGGCCGACATCGTGACCAAGGCCTTGCGCCGCAACACGCCGGAGCGCCATGCCAACTGGCGCGAATTCACCGAGGACCTGTCGACCATCGCCGAGCTGGATCTGCCCGAACAAGCCGATTCCGAGACCCAGCGCTTCAACATGCTGAAGGCGCTGCCGTTCTTCCAGGACTTCAGCGAAATCGAGCTCTGGGAAGTGCTGCGCATCAGCATCTGGGGGCGCGTGCCGTCGGGCACCTTTCTGGTCGACGAGGGGACCAAGGGCAACTTCTTCTTCGTCATCGCCGATGGCAACGTGGGCGTGGTCAAGGGCAACAAGAAGCTGGCCACCCTGGGCAAGGGGCACTGTTTCGGCGAGATGTGCTACATCCGCGAGGGCGCGCTGCCGCGCACCGCCACCATCATCGCCGACACGCCCGTCACCCTGTTCAAGATCAAGGCCGACTCCCTGCACAAGGCGTCGGAAAACTGCCAGTTGCGGTTCAACCGCTCGTTCATGAACATCCTGGTCGACCGTCTGGCGCAGGTAACCAGCGAACTGGCCACGGTGTACTGAGTACTGAGCCCGCGCCCGGTCGAAGGCTAGCGGCCGATCCTTGCGTCAAGGAAGGCCTTGATCTCGAGGAACTTCTCTTCCTCGCGCTTGACGAACTCGACTGTGCAGTCATCGAGGCCCGCCAGCTTGAAACCTTCCTTGGATTCCGGCAGGACGATCGTGATGTGGCCCGCCAGCAGGGCGCTGGCCGGCTTGAGCTGGATCGAGGCGATCGAGTCGATGGGAACGTACTTGTCGCCCTTGATGCCTTCCAGCAGGTCGCCCTTGAGGCTCTGCAACAGCACCTTGACGCCCATCTTGCGCTTGATCACGACCTCCTTGTCATAGACCTCGATGCGGTCGCCGGTTTTCGACTCGGCGCTCATCAGGACGCCCGGCGTGGTGGCATAGCCCATCTTGCAGGAAGGACATCTGTCTTCCGCCACTTTGGCATCCTTGGGCAGGCGCTTGTAGCCGCAGTGCGGGCATTCGCCCGCCGCCACGGGGCCTTTGGCGGCGGCCGGTGCCGCGGACTGCCTGGCCTGGGGCGCCGGTGCCGGTTTGCCGGCGTCCGGCGTCGGCGCCCTGGCCTTGCTCGGTGCAGAGCCGGCATCAGCGCGCCTGACATCTTCCTCGACGAAGCGAAGTTGACAGCTGCCGACCGCAATCAGGTCTTCGTCGCTCAGCAGCAGCCGGGTGATTTTCCTGTCGTGCACGAAGGTGCCGTTTGCGCTGCCAAGGTCTTCGATGACGTAGAGATCGCCACAGCGGGTGATTACCGCATGCTCGTTGTCGGCATTGACATTGTCGAGGGGAATCTCATTGGACGCCTTGCTGCCAATGACCATCCGGTCCTTGTTGACCGGAAATTCCCCGAGCACATGACCATTCGAGTTAACCACCAGCTTCGGCATGTCGCTTCCCTCGAAAATTGAGATTTCCAATGGTGCAAGCATAGCGCAAGGTCCGGCGCTAGAGATGCGCCAATAGTTGACGGCTGAAAACGATTTGCGCCGATTGCACGAGCTTCATGCCCTGGCATCCTGCTGTTCCAAGGGATGCGCCGCCTGCGGCCGGTGTCGGTGTCGAAATGGATGGCAATCTTTTCCGTCACATCTGCCGCACTTCGATATTCAGCGTCTGGATGCGGTAGGCGATCTGGCGCGGCGTCATGCCCAGGAGGCGCGCGGCGCGGGCCTGGACCCAGCCGGCCTGCTCCAGGGCGGCGATCACGCGCCGCCTCTCATCCATATGTTCGCTTTGCTCGCTGCCGGGTTCCAGTTCGTCCGCGGCTTCATCGGCGGACGTCGCGTGAATAGTTGGCGCTGGCGACACGGCGCCGCGGCCGGGAGCGGTACGCGGCTTGTCGATGCGGATCAGCTCGGCGTCGATCTCGCCGTTCATCGACATCACGGAGGCGCGCTCCAGGCAGTTTTCCAACTCGCGCACATTGCCCGGCCAGCTGTGCTGCGCCAGGCGGCGCTGCGCCGCGGCGGTCAGCGACAGCGGCCGGCTCTGGATGCCGCCCAGGCGTTCGAGCAGGAAGCGCGCGATCTCGGGCAGGTCTTCCATGCGCTCCCTGAGCGGCGGCGGCAGGATGGGCATGACATTGAGCCGGTAGTAGAGGTCTTCGCGGAAGTCGCCGGTTTCCACGGCGGCTTCGAGGTCGCGATGGGTCGCGGCGATCAGGCGCACATCGACCTTGATCGTGCGGCTGCCGCCGACGCGTTCCAGTTCGCCTTCCTGCAGCACGCGCAGCAGCTTGGCCTGGAAGGCCGGCGAGATTTCGCCGATTTCGTCGAGGAACAGCGTGCCGCCGTCGGCGCTTTCGAAGCGGCCCTTGCGCGCCGCCACGGCGCCGGTGAAGGCGCCCTTTTCATGGCCGAAGAGTTCCGATTCGAGCAGGTTCTCCGGCAGCGAGGCGCAGTTGAGCCGCACGTAGGGCCCGCGCGCGCGCGGCGAGTTGTAGTGGATGGCGTTGGCGATGAGTTCCTTGCCGGTGCCGGTCTCGCCGCGGATCAGCACCGTGGTCGGCCATTTCGCCACCATGCGGATCTGGTCGAAAATGCGCCGCATCGGTCCCGAATGGCCGACCAGATTGTCGAAGCCGTGCTTCTGCCGCACGGTGCGGCGCAGGGTGTCGCGCTCCTCGGCCAGCGCCTGGTGTTCGCGGTCGACGTCGAGCGAAAGGCGCACGCTCTGGCCGATCAGGTTGGCCACCATTTCGACGAAGCGCACGCGCTCGGCGAGCAGGCCGTCGTCGGGCTCGTCGGGCTGCACCGCGAGCACGCCTTGCAGCGCGCCGCCGACCTGGATCGGCGCGGCGATGAAGGGCAACTCCTTGTCATAGAGGCCGAGCCGGTTGAGGAAGCGCGGCTCGTCACCCAGGCGCTGGACGGCGATGGTGCGGCCGCCTTCGAGGATCATGCCGACCAGGCCCTCGCCGGGCTGGTAGCGCACCGGTTCATAGACTTCGCTGTCCACGCCATGCACGGCATGCACGGCGAGTTCGCCGCTGTCGGGATCGACCACGCCGACCATGCCGCCGCTCAAATGGCCGGTGACTTCGAGCGTGCGCAGCACCTCGCGCAGGGTCTGGTGAAAATCCAGCGAGCGCGACAAGGCCTGCGAGACGCGGAACAGCATCTCGTAATGGGCGCGCAGCAGGGTGGACGAACGTAAATCGCTCATGATCGACGCTTCACCGGTAGCAGCACGCGCACGCGGCAGCCGCCCACCTTGGCCGGGTCGATCTCTATCGTGCCGCCATGATCGGCGGCGACCTGCTGCGCGGCCGACAGGCCGGTGCCCAGATGACGATTGCCTTCGCGCTTGGTGGTGTAGAAAGGCTCGAAAACCTTGAGCTGCTGCCCGGCCGGAATGCCCGGGCCGCTGTCCTCGATCACGATGTCGATGCCGCCGAGTTGCGCGCGGGTGATCACGGACAAGTCGCGCTCGCGCCAGCCGCGCGCGCTCATCGCTTCGATGGCGTTGTCGATCAGGGCCTTGAACATCGCGCGCAACTGGTTCGGATAACCCTGCAGCGTCGGCAGCATGGCTTGCGGCTTCCAGTTCACGCTGATGCCCGAGGCCAGCAGGCGTTTGGTGCTGAGGTCGAGCACGTCGCGCAGCAGTTCGTTGACGTTGATGGCGCCGGCGGGTTCGCGCGTTTCGGCCGGAATCATCGCGCGCCACTCGGCCAGCGCCTGCTGCCCGGCGGCCATCGCAGCAGCCAGCGCCACCGCCATGGCGTCGCTTTCGCCATTGCGCCGCGCCAGCATGCCGACCACCGAGGCCATCATGTTGAGCGGCCCTTCGAGGCGGAAGGTGGCCGCCGAAAGGCTTTCGCGCAGCGCCGAAACGCGGTCCTCCTCGGCCATCACCACCTGCAGCGCGGCGACGCGGCCCTTCTCCTGCTCGGCGCGCAGGCCGGTGATTTCCTTCGCCACCAGCAGCAGGTAATCGCGCCCGCCGCCCTCGAAGAAGGCGTCGGCACCGCTGTCGTCCTCGCGCACGCGGCTGCCGGAACAGGAGAACCAGCGCGGCGGCTTGCCGCCGGGCAGGTCGAGGCGCACCTCGCGGTCGAGGAAGGCGTAGCCGGAATTGCGCCGGCCATTCACGGTTTCGGTTTCCAGTCCGGCGCGGATCGCCGTCATCAGCATCGGCGCCGGCTCGGCCATGCCCAGGTCGGCCTGCAGCTTCTTGTATTCCTGGTTGTCGAGCAGCACGCGGTCATCGACGTCGAGCACCGCGATCACCATCGGTGCCGCATCGACCACCGATTCGATCAACGCCTTCTGGTTCTTCACCTCGCATTCGAGGCGGTGCATCGCGGTGATGTCGCGGTGCATGCCAAGGTAATTGACGATCGCACCGCCGGCATCGACCACCGGCGAGATCGAGAGTTCGGCGAGGTACTTGCTGCCATCGCGGCGGCGGTTGATGAGCCGTCCGCTCCAGGCTTCGCCGCGCGAAATGTGCTGCCACAGCGCCTTGTACAGCTCGGGCGGGGTGGTCTTGTTGGACAGCATGGATTCGTTGCGGCCCGCCGCCTCGTCCGCCGCGTAACCGGTGACGCGGGAGAAGGCGGGATTGACGTAAAGGATGTTGCCGCCGACGTCGGTGATCGAAATCGCGATGTCGGCCTGGTCCACGGTCTGCTGGAACACGCGCGGATGAATTGCCGCGGAAGCCTGCGCTCCCTCGGCCCCACCGCCCACCGTCTCAAGTTGCTTCTTCGCCATGGCGCACCGTCTCCGGATCGAATGTTTCTACTCGACTCAGCAGGTTCCGTGCCGAGTCTGATTTCACGCCCGATTTGGAGTATTTACCCCGTGTTTTGTAGGACTTGCGACACAGCCAGGAGTTGGTGCTGGCGACACGGCGAGGCCTCCCGGCAAGGCGAAAACCCCCATGCTGGTGCGGACTTGGGCGTGCATGCACGGCTTTGGTGTGCGCCGCAACATGCGATGGCACGGAAGATGCGAAGCGATGGGCAAAGGAATCTTCGTCAGACCATGAACAGCCCTCACGCCCTCCAGCCCGAAACCGTCGCGATCAAGCCGCCCGGCCTGATGCATGGCGTGATCCTCGGTGCCTTCTGCCTCGGCTTCGGCCTGGTGCTGGCCATCACCGACCGGCTGACGCTGGACGACATAGCCGCGCGCGCCCTCGAAGACCGGCAGAACTCGCTGGCCCAGGTGATCCCCACCACCCTCCACGACAACAACCCGGTGACCGACACGCTGCTGATGAAGAACGCCCGCGGCCGCGAGATCACGATTTATCGCGCACGCAAGGCAGGCCGCGTCACCGGCG
>JAUYSD010000288.1 GCA_030696505.1 Sulfuritalea sp.
GGCGACAGCAATGCGGTGACCCTGTTCGACGCGGTCGGCGCCCATGTGCTGCCGCTCGCGGACAAGGCCGAGGTGGCGCGCGGCATCGTCACGCACATCGCCCGTCTGATGGAGAAACAGCATGGCAAGTATTGATCTCAAGTTGCTCGATGCCCGCCTGAAAGACCAACGCTACGCGCCGCAGTATGCGACGCCGGGATCGGCCGGGATTGATCTGCGCGCCTGCATCGAAATGGCGATAAAAATCCATCCGGGCGAAACCATCCTTATCCCTACCGGCATCGCGATCCATTTGTCCGATCCGGGTTTGGCGGCAATGATCCTGCCGCGTTCCGGCCTGGGCCACAAACACGGCATCGTGCTGGGCAATCTGGTGGGATTGATTGATTCGGACTACCAGGGCGAAATTTTTGTGTCAACCTGGAATCGTGGCCACGATACTTTCACGCTGAATCCAATGGATCGCCTGGCGCAGCTGGTGGTGGTGCCGGTGGTGCAGGTGGCTTTCAATGTCGTCGATGAATTTGCCGCCAGCGAACGCGGTGCCGGCGGTTTCGGCAGCACTGGGCATCAATAGACGGTGAAGACATTTTGGGCAAATGCGCAGGAATGCGTATGCCAAAAACAAACCCCGCCATGCGGCGGGGTTTGTTTTGCTTGCTGCTGATGCAGATCAGGTCGACATTTCGGTCAAGATGTTCTTCAGCCAGCTTTCAGCATAGATTGCCTCGATCTCCGACAGGTCGGGCGAGACGCCGACAGAACCGGGCACCGCAATGATTGCGTTCTTCGCCTTGTCCACCGAGTAGACGCCGGTTACCTCGACCGCTTCCTTGGCCGAGATGAAACTGTAACAAGTGTTGATGCCAGAGAAGTCGATGAGTTCCTTGCCGTTCATCGTGTTGACGATGTTGGTGGCGCAGGCCTTGGCTTCCGAGTTGGCCGAATAGCCCGACTTCGGCATGGCGCCGGCCACGCAGGCGTCGCCGATGACGTGGATACCCTTGTGTATCGTTGACTCGAAGGTTGTCGGATTGACCGGACACCAGTTCTTGTCGGGACCGACCAAGCCCGCTACGACGGCGATGTGGCCGGCACGCTGCGGCGGAATCAGGTTGATCACATCTCCCTTCACGTCTTCGATCCCCTCGATCGTCACGGTCTTCTTGTCGACATTGACTTCGGTGACTTTCTTCGCCGGGCGGTAGTCGACGATGCCCTGGTAGTGCTTCTTCCAGCCCTTAAGGAACAGGCCCTTCTTCGAGACGATATCCGGATTGGCGTCGAGCACTATGATTTTCGACTTGGGCTTGTGCTGCTTGAGGAACATGGCGATCATGCTGGTCCGCTCGTAAGGGCCGGGCGGGCAACGGAAGGGCGCCAGTGGAATCGAGAGCACTACAGTGCCACCGTCGGGCATGGCTTCGAGTTGCTTGCGCAACAGGATAGTCTGCGGGCCGGCCTTCCAGGCATGCGGGATGGTTTCCGGAGTGCTCTTGGCATCGTAGCCCTTGATTTCCTCGGTGCGGAAGTCGATGCCGGGAGAAAGAACCAGCCGATCGTAGGTCACTTCACCGCTGGAAGTCATAACGACTTTTTTCGCGGCATCGACCCCGGTGACTTCCGCCTGCAGCACCTTGACGCCGTGGTTGGCCGTCAGTTTGTCGTACTTGATGGTCAGCGGCGAGAGGTCCTTCATGAGGCCGCCGATGTACAGGTTGCTGAAGGGACAGGAAACGAAGTGGTCATTGCGTTCGATCAGCACCACCTCGATGGAGGAATCCATCATGCGGATGTACTTCGCTGCAATCGTGCCGCCGTAGCCGCCACCGACTACAACCACACGGCGTCCGCCCGTGGGGCCACTGAGGCCGCCACCGGTTCCGGCACAGGCTGCCAAGGCAAGGCTGGAGGCACCGCCCAGCAGCTTGATGAAATTTCTGCGATCCAGAGTCATATTCGTTCCCCCTTATTTAACGCTGGCGTAGAAGTGCAAGAGAGCGTCCAGATCCTGCTTGGACATCGGCTTGACCTTCTCTTCCATTTTTTCCGGCATCTTGCGCTTGCCCGACAGGTAGTCCGCCATCTGAATCTGCAGATAGGGTAGCCACTGGCTCGCCATCGCCGGCGTATCGTCCTTGCCTTCCTTGCCGTCCTCTATGTGGCAACGGCCGCAATTGGCTTCCTGCAGGCTGGCGCCCTTGGCGATTTTCGCCGCGTCCAGACTCTGAGTGGTCGGATGCAGTTTCTGCTTGGAGAAGTACTCGCCCATGGCGACGAAGTCGGCATCGCTGAAACCTTTGGCCAGGCGCCCCATAACCGTTGCCGGGCGCGCTCCGCTCTTGAATTTCTTCATGGCGTCGACGATGGCTTCCTTCGACTGTCCAGCCAAACTCGGCATGCTCGGTCCGGCGCTACCGCCATTGGTGCCGTGACAGCCGGCGCAGGCATTGGACAGCATCGCCGCTGTGGGCGGTGCCGCCTGCGCCATTGCGGATATCGCCAGGACGCCGGTGGCCAGCGCCCATCCTCTCCACTTCATCGTCATTTTTGTCTCCTCCTTGGTATTGATGAAAGTACTGCTCGCAAAAAACTTATTGCTTTTGTATGTCGATATAGCTCTTCACGCCCGGATTTGGCTTGTCCAGACCAAACTGATAGCCGAGGGATACATAGTGGAAGCGCGCATTGGTGTAATCCTCATGCACTGCGAAGCCGAAGTTATACACCTTGCCGGCGGTAATGGCATGGTCGCCCTTGCCACCTCCGGCCAGGGTTCGCTCAAGCGTCACCACCCACTTGTTGCCTTCCTTTTTGCCTTCGGCCTTGACCAGCGCCTTGCCGCCGTCCATGTGACGGGCCTCGGCGACATAGCCGTCGACCAGTCCTTTTTCGCCGCTGCGGAACTGGATCAGGTCCATGAATTTTCCGGAGGCGACATCGCCGCCCTTGATGAATTTGGTCTTCTTGTCGTCCTTGGCATCCTTCATGGTGCGCAGATCGGTGTGGCAGGTTGCCCAGCAACCATTGATCTCGGTGCCTTCGACCGTGCCGCCGCCGTCGAACATCATGGTCAGCTTGACTTCATTCTTCGCGTCGAGCTTCTTGGTGCCGGTTTTTGGGGGTATCCATTCGAAGCGGAAGTAGACCTTGTTGCCATCATGCGCGGCCTGGAACATCACCGGGATCGATCCTGCCTTGCCGGCGGGCGGCGTGGGCTCAAGTACGGTCTTGGAACTGCCAACCGGCTTGCCGGCCACGATGTTCGCGCCGATCTCGTTGGCGTCACCCTCATGGCACTTGGCGCACGGCCGCTTCTTGTCGACAATGTCCGGTACCGCCGAATGGTCGGGCTTGTTCATCACCCATTCCAGCGAGGATTGGCCCGGATAGAACAAAGTCATCTTGCGCGGGGGAACCTTGCTCCAATCGGGAGCTGCGAATGCCCCACCGGCAAGCAGCGCGCCCGTTACGACAAATGCAATCTTTTTCATAATCTCATTCCTCTAGCAATGCACTGAAATCCGTCAGCCTTCCTTCTTGGCCGCCTTCGCGGCCTCTTCCTGCTCCAGCAACTGATGCACCGGCTTGTGGGCAATGCCCTTGTGGCAATCGATGCAGGTCTTGCCATCCTCGATCGCGCCTTCGTGCTTGACCACCGAGCGGTCTTTCTGCTTTTCCGGATCCATGGTCTTGAAGTCGTGGCAGTTGCGGCACTCTTTCGAATCCCGGTCCTTCATTCTTTCCCAGACCCGCTTGGCCATCGTCAGGCGGTAGGCCTCAAATTTCTCCGGTGTATCGACTGTTCCCTGAATGTGGCCGACCACATCGCGGGCGGCCATGATCTTCTGTACGGACTTGAATACGTAGTCGGTCGGCGTCTTGCTGCTGGCGACATGGCAGTCGGCACACTGTACCGTGGTGCCGCTGCGATTTTTGTAATGGACCGTCTTCTTCAATTCCTCGAAGGGAATCGTCATTTCGTGACAGGACATGCAGAACTCGGAACGGTTGGTCCATTCCATGCCGGTGTTGAGGCCGCCCCAGACAATCACGCCGCCAAGCACGCCGATTACGATCATGCGCAGCATGGAGCATTTAGGCGGGTTCAGCAGGCAATGGAAAAACCCGCCTTTGCATTCGGTCTTTTGAGTGTCATCAGCCATTATTCAAATCCAAATGGTCCGTAAGCCGAAAGCGGCAAAACGTCGTATTTCGAGTCAAATGGAAATGGTCAGGCGTGCAGAACTTCGACCGAGCACCTGATGCCGGTCCACAAGCGGACTGGCCCCAGTTTCTGCCTCACCCATCTCCCCCTGCAACGATTTATTTACGTCATTATTGGTTGCAGGGGGATTATTGCAGACCGTGCCCGATTGAGTGCACAAAAAAAAATGATTGCCCCATCGAGAAGGTTGCTTTTGGTGTCATCAATGTCAGTCGGCCTGCGGGCAATCAGGTCGGGCAGATTGCCGCAGCAAAAAACGGCACCCTCCTCGCGGAGAGTGCCGTCTGCTGACTGCGAGGAATCCTTGTGCGTCATGGGCGCCGTGTCGTCAGCGCCAACTCTTGAATTTCCCCGGGATGCGATGCGTACTTACTCCATCGCCTCGTACAGCGGCAGCGTGAGGAACTCGGGATAGTTGTCGGCGAGCGACATTTCTTCGAAGATCTTCGCCGCCTGGTCGTAGGTCTCGGTCTTTTCGCCCTGGGTGGTGACGGTGGTTTTCACCTTCGCCAACTCCTCGGGGATGAAGCCGCGCACCATGTCGGCGGTGACCTTGCGGCCGTCGTCGAGCTTGCCCTTCTTGGGGCTAACCACCCACTGCCACACCTGCGAGCGGCTGATCTCCGCCGTGGCGGCGTCTTCCATCAGGTTGTGGATCGGCACGCAGCCGTTGCCGGCGAGCCAGGAACCGAGGTAGTGGATGCCGACGTTGATGTTGTTGCGCACACCGACTTCGGTGATCGGCTGCTCGGGCTGGAAGTTGAGCCAGTCTTTCGGACCGAAGTTTTCGTCGCGCTGCTTTTCCCACTGGTTGGGGCGCTCGCCCAGCACCTTCTGGAATTCTTCCGCCGCGATCGGCACCAGGCCCGGGTGGGCCACCCAGCCGCCGTCGAAGCCGTCGTTGGCGTCGCGCGTCTTGTCGTGACGGATGCCGGCCAGCGCCTTCTCGTTGGCCACCGGGTCGTTCTTGATCGGGATCAGCGCGCTCATGCCGCCGATGGCCGGGGCGCCGCGCTTGTGGCAGGCCTTGACCAGGGCCAGCGCGTAGCTGCGCATGAAGGGCACTTCCATGGTGATGGCGCCGCGATTGGCGAGACAGAAATCCTTGTTGCGCTTGAACTTCTTGATGCAGGAGAAGATGTAGTCCCAGCGCCCGGCGTTGAGGCCGGCGCTGTGTTCGCGCAGTTCGTAGAGGATTTCTTCGAGTTCGAAGGTGGCGAGGATGGTTTCGATCAGCACCGTGGCCTTGATGGTGCCTTGCGGCAAGCCGATCTCGTTTTGCGCCATGACGAAGATGTCATTCCACAGCCGGGCTTCGAGGTGGCTTTCCATCTTCGGCAGATAGAAGTAGGGGCCGGCGCCGCGTGAAATCTGCTCCTTGGCGTTGTGGAAGAGGAACAGGGCAAAATCGAAAATGCCGCCGGAGACGCGCTGGCCGTCGATCAGCACATGCTTTTCGTCGAGATGCCAGCCGCGCGGACGGACTTGCAGGGTGGCGATCTTGTCGTTGAGCTTGTATTCCTTGCCGGCTTCATTCTTGAAGCTGAGTTCGCGGCGGATGGCCTGGTAGAGGTTGACCTGGCCCTGGATCTGGTTGTCCCACTTCGGGCTGTTGGAGTCCTCGAAGTCGGTCATGTAGCTGTCCGCCCCGGAGTTGTAGGCGTTGATGATCATCTTGGCTTCGACCGGCCCCGTGATCTCGGTGCGGCGGCGTTCCAGTGCCTTGGGCAGCGGCGCGATCTTCCAGTCACCTTCGCGAATCTGCTTGGTTTCGGGCAGGAAATCGGGCATGTCGCCGGCATCGATGCGCGCCTGGCGGGCGACGCGGGCCTTGAGCAGTTCCTGGCGGCGCGGCTCGAAGGCGCGGTGCAGCTTTGCCACCAGCGCCATGGCTTCGGGCGTAAGAATCTTGGCGTATTCGGCCGTGATGGGGGCGTTGATCTGGATACCGGCGGGCAGGCTCATGGGGGACTCCTTGATGTGGGATTGCTACGGTGTCTGAATTCTATTCTTGCCTGTTTGGATGGAGAAGCTATGATTCGATCAATTGATTATTGACTAATGGTATCGAATGGATCAGTTCAAGCAGATTTCTGCCTTTGTTGGTGTCGCAAGTCGCGGCAGCATGTCGGCTACCGCCCGCGCCGAGGGCGTGACGCCGGCGATCATCGGCCGGCGCCTCGATGCACTGGAAGAACGGCTTGGCGTCAAGCTCCTGTTGCGCACCACGCGGCGGATTTCGCTGACCTTCGAGGGTGCTGCATTTCTCGAGGATTGCCAGCGCATCCTGCGCGAGTTGGCGGATGCAGAGGGCGCGGTGAGCCTGGGCGGCATTCGTCCCGGCGGGCATTTGAAAATATCGGCCCCCGCCGGATTCGGGCGGCGTCACGTGGCGCCGCTATTGACGCGCTTCATTGAAGAAAATCCGGATGTTACGGTGCGGCTCGACCTGTCCGACCGCATCGTCGATCTGGTGGAGGAGAACGTGGACTGCGCGATCCGCATCGGCGAACTGGCGGATTCGAGCCTGATCAGCATACGGTTGGGCGAAATGCGGCGGGTGGTGGTTGCCAGTCCGAATTACATCGCGCAATTCGGCGTACCGCCAGCACCAACTTTTCTGGCCGAACATAATTGCCTTTCGCTGCGCCAGCAACGCGGGTGGACGCTACGCGTGGAGGGCGAGGTACGGGTAGTCAAAGTGGGCGGCAAGTTGGAGTGCAACGATGGCGCGGTTCTTCATGATTGGGCACTGGCCGGGAAGGGCTTGGCCTGGCGGTCCCTGTGGGAGGTCGGGGCCGATATCGAGGCGGGGCGGCTGGTCACGGTGCTGGATGAATTCGCCGCGCCACCGGTGGGTATTCACGCCGTGGTGCCGCAGCGCCGGCATCTGCCGCTGCGCGTGAGGTTGTTCATCGATCTGCTAAAGGCCAACTGGCGCGATCCGGCTTATTGGGCAGCCTCGGCAGGTGCATAGGACCGAAAGCCGCGGGTCACGGCAAGGTCCGCTGCAGGAAGCCGTCCAGTTGCCGGATCCAGACCTCCCGGTCAAAGACGAAGCCGTCGTTGTGACCGCCCTCGATTTCAAGAAACTGCTTGGGCTGGCGGGCGGCGTCGAACAGTCGCCGACCATGGTTGTAGGGAATGATGTCGTCGTTGCGGCTGTGGATCACCAGTAGCGGGCAGTTAATTTGGGAAAGGCGCTCCAGATTGTTATAACGAATATGGGTAAGCCAGCGTATCGGCAGCAGTGGGTAAAGGTCGGCGCCCATGTCGGGGACGGAAGTGAAGGTCGACGCCAGCACCAGCGCGCCGGGCCGAATCTTCGCCGCCATTCGTGCGGCGACTCCGCCACCCAGCGATTCGCCAAAGAGGACGATGCGCTCGGCAGGGAAACCGAGCTCTTGTGTGGCATGGCGCCAGGCGGCTTCCGCGTCCAGGTAAGAGCCTTGCTCCGACGGGCTGCCACTGCTGAGGCCGTAACCACGGTAGTCAATGATCAGAGTCGCCAGGCCCAGATCGTGGAACATGCGCAGATAGTCGAGCCGATGCGCAATATTGCCGGCGTTGCCGTGGAAGAAGACCACCAGGCCTCGCGCCCCAGGTTTCCTACCGGCCGGCACAAACCAGCCATCGAGGGTTTCACCGTCGGAAGTGGCCAGTTTCAGTGGGGTGAATGGCAGACCAATCTCCGCCGGGCTGGCTTTGAATCCGCGATCAATCTCGGGCAGGAACACCAGGGATGCCTGCTTGAAATAGATCAGGGCCATAAGGCCCAGATAGACCAGCAGAACAATCTGGAGAGCTGACCACAACATCGAGGGAAGCTTCTTTGGGAGCTTGGCAGTCATTGATGACTCAAATGCGAGCGCGTGATTCGTGGACAAATCACCCGACTACTCTAACGCACAAAAAAAGCCGCACCGGTTTCCCGGTGCGGCTTTTTGCTGAACTGCTGCCGCTGACTGCTTAGTGGAACTGCTCTTCTTCGGTCGAGCCGTGCAGCGCGGTGACTGAAGACGCGCCGCCCTGGATCACGGTGGTGACGTCGTCGAAGTAGCCAACACCAACTTCCTGTTGGTGCGAGACGAAGGTATAGCCCTGCTCGCGGGCCTTGAATTCCGGCTCCTGCACCATTTCGACGTAGTGCTTCATGCCTTCGCCGCGGGCGTAGGCGTGAGCAAATTCAAACGTGTTGAACCAGTTGATATGGATGCCGGCCAGCGTGATGAACTGGTACTTGTAGCCCATGGCCGATAGCTCGTCCTGGAACTTGGCGATGGTCTTGTCGTCGAGGTTCTTCTTCCAGTTGAAAGACGGCGAGCAGTTATAGGCCAGCAGTTTGCCGGGTGACTTGGCCTGAACCGCCTGGGCGAACTCGCGGGCGAAGCCGACGTCGGGTTTGCCGGTCTCGCACCAGACCAAGTCGGCGTAGGGCGCGTAGGCGACGCCGCGGCTGATGGACTGCTCAAGGCCGTTCTTGACGCGGTAGAAACCTTCCGGGGTGCGCTCGCCGGTGCAGAACGGTTTGTCGTTGGCGTCGTGATCGGAGGTCAGCAGGTTGGCGGCTTCGGCGTCGGTACGGGCCAGAATGAGGGTGGGAACGCCCATCGTATCTGCGGCGAATCGGGCAGAGATCAGCTTCTCGACCGCTTCCTGAGTGGAGACGAGGACCTTGCCGCCCATATGGCCGCACTTCTTGACGGCAGCCAGTTGGTCTTCGAAATGCACGGCCGCTGCGCCGGCGGTGATCATGTTCTTCATCAGTTCAAAGGCATTGAGCACGCCGCCAAAGCCGGCTTCCGCATCGGCCACGATGGGAAGGAAGTAGTCGATGAATTCCTTGTCGCCGGGATTGATGCCGCGCGACCACTGAATCTCATCGGCGCGCTTGAATGTGTTGTTGATGCGGCGAACCATGGTCGGCACCGAGTCGTAGGCGTACAGCGACTGGTCGGGGTACATGGTTTCGGACGTGTTGCCGTCGGCGGCGACCTGCCAGCCGGAAAGGTAGACGGCTTCGAGGCCGGCCTTCGCCTGTTGCATTGCCTGACCGGCGGTGATGGCGCCGAAGGAATTCACATAGCCTTTCTTGGCGGTGCCGTTAACCAGTGACCAGAGTTTTTCCGCACCGCGGTGGGCGAGCGTGTGTTCGATGGGGAAGGTGCCACGCAGGCGAACGACATCTTCGGCGCTGTATCCGCGCTTGATGCCTTTCCAGCGGGGGTTTTCAGCCCAGTCCTTGGCCAGGGCTGCGGCTTGTGCTTTACGATCACTCATGTTCAATCCTCTGCAGGGTCGTTGTCGAAGGGGATGCTCCAAGTAAGAGCATTCTTCACAGTATAAAGAGGATTTTGCGTTGCAGCAATAGTCTTATATAAGACTTGATTAAATTTTTTATTATTATTTAACAATATGTTGAGTAATTTATTTCGTATTGTGGAAATCGTTTCGCGATAGTAAAGGATTTTCGACGGTGATGATATATGTCTTATATAAGACCTAGCGCTGATGGAGTGCGATGGCGCTGACAATTAGACCATCTTCGTCTGCATAGAGCCATTCGCCGGGGATGAAAGTGACGCCGCCAAAGCTGAGAGGAATCTCAGCTTCGCCGACGTTTCTTTTTATGGTCTTCATCGGGTGCGTGTCGATCGCAAACACGCCGATGTCCATCTCGCCTATGGCTCGGGAATCGCGGATACAGCCATAGACGATGATGCCGGCCCAGTTGTTCTTGACGCCCTGCGCAGCGAGTTGATCGCCGACCAGCGCGCGGCGCAGGCTCCCGCCACCATCAATCACCAGAACCCGGCCGTCGCCCGCCGACTCGAGTGCTTGCCGTACTAGTGAGTTGTCTTCGAAAAGCTTGAGTGTTGCGATGCGACCAAAGAAAGCGGGGCGCCCGCCAAAGCTGTTGAACATGGGTTCAACGACGCGTACGTCGCCTTCGTTGGCGTCGCAGAGATCGGTTGTGAGCAGGTCCATGATGGAAGGTATTAAATGTTCAACCAATAATCACGCCGCGGGCAACGACGCCCTTGGGCAACTATATTCGGGACAAGCTAGATCGGCGAGGGAATTGCAGGCGTGTTGACCGTATTTTCGTAGCTGAGTTTGACTTTCTCGTGCTCGTCGAGATCGATGGTGACCCGTCCGCCATGCACCAGTTTGCCGAACAGCAGTTCGTCGGCCAGTGCGGAGCGGATTGTGTCCTGGATCAGCCGTGCCATGGGCCTTGCGCCCATCAGTGGATCGAAGCCTTTTTCCGCCAGCCAGGCGCGCAGCGCGTCGGTGAAGATAGCCTCCACCTTCTTTTCATGTAACTGACCTTCCAACTGCATGAGGAACTTGTCGACGACGCGCAGGATTATCTCAGCGTCGAGCGCGCGGAACGAGATGATTGCATCCAGCCGATTACGGAACTCCGGCGTAAACATGCGCTTGATATCGGCCATCTCATCGCCCTGGCCCTTGTTGGTGGTGAAACCGATACTGGTCTTCTGCAGCGCTTCGGCGCCAGCATTGGTGGTCATGACGATCACCACATTGCGGAAATCGGCTTTGCGGCCGTTATTGTCGGTCAAGGTGCCGTGATCCATCACCTGCAGCAGGATGTTGAACACTTCCGGATGGGCCTTCTCGATTTCGTCGAGAAGCAGCACCGCATGCGGCTTCTTGGTCACCGCTTCGGTGAGCAATCCTCCCTGGTCGAAGCCAACGTATCCTGGCGGCGCGCCTATCAGCCTGCTCACGGCATGACGCTCCATGTATTCCGACATGTCGAAACGGATCAATTCGATGCCCATACCGTAGGCCAACTGGCGTGCCACCTCGGTCTTGCCAACACCCGTGGGACCGGAGAACAGGAAGCAGCCGATGGGCTTTTGCGGGTCGCCCAGTCCGGAACGAGACATCTTGATGGCTTTGGCCAAGGCATCGATCGCGGCTTCCTGGCCGAACACCATGTTCTTCAAGTCGCGGTCGAGGTTCTTCAGAGCCGAACGGTCGTCGGCCGAAACATGCTGCGGCGGGATGCGGGCAATCTTGGCGACGATGTCCTCGATTTCGAGCTTGCCGATGGTTTTCTTCTGTTTGGATTTCGGCAGAATGCGCTGGGCGGCACCTGCCTCATCGATTACGTCGATCGCCTTGTCCGGCAGGTGGCGGTCGTTGATGTATTTGGCGGCTAGCTCAGCGGCACTGGAAATCGCAGCGGCGGAATACTTGACGCCGTGATGCTCTTCAAAGCGGGATTTGAGGCCGCGCAGGATCGAGACGGTTTCATCAACCGAGGGCTCATCGACATCGACCTTCTGAAAACGCCGCGACAGGGCGTGGTCCTTTTCAAATACGCCACGAAACTCGGTGTAGGTGGTGGCGCCAATACACTTCAAGGCACCGGACGACAAGGCTGGCTTGAGCAGGTTGGAGGCATCCATCGTCCCACCGGATGCGGCGCCAGCGCCGATCAGAGTGTGAATCTCATCGATGAACAGAATGGCGTTCGGGTTATCGGCCAATTGCTTGAGGACGCCCTTAAGGCGTTGCTCGAAATCACCGCGATACTTGGTACCGGCCAGGAGTGCGCCCATGTCAAGGCAGTACACCGTGGCATTGGCAAGAATCTCCGGGACGCGTCCTTCGACTATGTGGCGAGCAAGTCCCTCGGCGATCGCGGTCTTGCCGACTCCTGCCTCGCCGACCAGCAGCGGGTTGTTCTTGCGGCGACGGCAAAGCGTCTGGATCACTCGTTCCAGTTCCCGGTCGCGGCCGATCAGCGGATCGATCTTGCCGGTCAGGGCCAGCTGGTTGAGGTTCTGGGTGAAGCTTTCCAGCGCTCCGCCTTTCTCCTGGGCCTCGCCTTCGGTTTCTGCCGGTTCTTCCTTGCTCTTGGTCTGCGGAGTCTTGGTTATGCCGTGGGAAATAAAATTCACCACATCCAGTCGCGTGATGTTCTGTCGTTGCAGGAAGAACACCGCGTGCGAGTCCTTTTCGCCGAAAATGGCCACCAGTACATTGGCTCCGGTGACTTCCTTCTTTCCCGACGACTGCACATGCAAGATCGCGCGTTGGATAACACGCTGGAAACCGAGTGTGGGTTGTGTATCGATCTCCTCATTGCCGGCAACGGTCGGCGTGTGCTCGTTGATGAACGTCATCAACTCCTTGCGCAACGCCTCGACGTCGGCCGCGCAGGCGCGCAACACTTCTGCTGCGGAGGGATTGTCCAGCAAGGCCAGCAGTAGATGTTCGACAGTGATGAACTCATGGCGCTTCTGTCGAGCTTCGACAAAAGCCATGTGCAAGCTGACTTCAAGTTCCTGGGCAATCATCAGTTTTCCTCCATCACGCAAGCCAGCGGGTGTTGGTGTCGACGTGAAAACTCGCTCACCTGTTCAACCTTTGTCGCAGCCACATCGCGAGGATACACTCCGCAGGCACCCTTTCCTTCGCGATGCACCTTGAGCATGACTTGCGTCGATTGTTCACGCGACAAACCAAAAAACTTTTCCAACACTATCACCACGAAATCCATCGGCGTGAAATCGTCGTTCAGCAGCAATACCTTGTACATCGGCGGCGGTTTGGTACGACTCTGCTCTGGCGCCAGTACAGCGCCACTCTCCGGCCCGGCTTGCTTGCGTGTAACCATAGCTGGATTCTAATGTGATTCCCGTGCAGTTCAACACCAAGAAAAGGAGGGGAATAGGACTCCGATGGATTGGTATTTTGGGGTGTTCAGCCAATATGCAAGGGGTGGGTCTGTGCGATGCAGCATCGAAAGTTGTTGACGCTGCTTGACAATGTGCGTAAAACGCGAAACGTGTTTAGTTCAAATTCCCCCGCAGTGACCTACGGTCGTCTCACAGTCTGTCAAATTGCAGCTCCTCTGAATCGCCGCTTGGCCCCCTCTGCTATACCGAACTTGAACTTCAAACATGCCCCGGCCGGGGTGCGGTGTTTTGCAGCCCGCAGCGGTGGCCGATTCGTTCGTTTTTGATTAAGGAAAAAGTTACATGGCAACTGGTACTGTTAAGTGGTTCAACGACGCCAAGGGTTTTGGTTTTATTACCCCGGATGACGGCAGCGAGGATTTGTTTGCGCATTTCTCGGCCATCAATATGGCTGGCTTCAAGTCCCTGAAGGAAGGTGACAAGGTTACTTTTGACGTGGTGCAAGGCCCCAAGGGCAAGCAGGCGTCAAACATTCAGAAGCCTTGATTTCGGCTCCCGGGTAATACCGGTTCCGATAAGGCAAAGCCCGCCCGACTTTACGTCGGGCGGGCTTTGTTTTTTACTGCGGCGGGTGGATCGTTAATTACATGCGATCAATCATCGCCTGGCCAAATGCCGAGCACTTCACTTCCTTGGCACCTTCCATCAGACGGGCGAAGTCGTAAGTTACAACCTTGTCGCCGATGGCGGCTTCCATTGACTTTATGATGAGGTCCGCTGCTTCGGTCCAGCCCATGTGGCGCAGCATCATTTCCGCCGACAGGATCAAAGAACCCGGGTTTACGTAATCCTTACCGGCATATTTCGGCGCCGTGCCATGCGTCGCCTCGAAGCAGGCGTAGAGATCCGAAATGTTGGCGCCTGGGGCAATCCCGATTCCCCCAACTTGGGCTGCCAGAGCATCGGAAATGTAGTCGCCGTTCAGGTTGAGTGTGGCGATCACGTCATACTCCGCAGGGCGCAGCAGGATCTGCTGCAGGAAGGCATCGGCAATGGCGTCTTTGATGATGATGCCATTGGGCAGCTTCAGCCACGGACCGCCGTCGATTTCCACGCCGCCAAATTCGTTTTTCGCCAGCGCATAGGCCCAGTCGCGGAACCCTCCCTCGGTGTACTTCATGATGTTGCCTTTATGCACAATCGTGACCGACTTGCGCTTGTTGGCAATTGCGTAGTTCACTGCGGCCCGCATCAGGCGTTCGGTGCCTTCGCGCGAAACCGGTTTGATGCCTATGCCCGAAGTATTGGGAAAACGAATCTTTGTTACTCCCATTTCTTCCTGCAGGAATTTAATGAGTTTCTTTGCAGGGGCGGATTCGGCCTGCCATTCGATGCCGCAATAGATGTCCTCCGTGTTCTCGCGGTAGATCACCATGTCGGTCTTGCTCGGGTCCTTCAGCGGTGAGGGGATGCCTCTGAAATAGCGCACCGGGCGCACGCACTGGTACAAGTCCATTTCCTGGCGCAAGGCGACATTGAGCGAACGGATGCCGCCGCCGACTGGGGTGGTCAGCGGTCCCTTGATGGAGACCGAGTAGTCCTTGCATGCGGTGATCGTCTCCGCCGGCAGCCAGACATCCGGCCCATATAGTCGGGTGGCCTTTTCTCCGGCATAAACTTCCATCCATGAAATCTTGCGCTTGCCGCCATATGATTTCAGGACCGCAGCGTCCACGACTTTCTGCATGACCGGGGTGATGTCAACGCCAATGCCATCGCCCTCGATGAACGGAATGATGGGATTGTCGGGGGTTGGCTGCCCGGGAACGATTTTCTGGCCTTGTGCGGGAACCTTGATTAGGGAAGTGCTCATGCCTGCTCCGTTATTAATGGTGTGTTGAGAATCGAGAGGGATGCGGGATATATCAATTTTTATTATGCTCCAAAAAGCTGGCCTCCTCCAGCCATGGTTGCGCAAGGAAAGGCGCTGCGGGGTGCACTGTTAGAATCGCCACGGTCAAGCCTAACCAAAATTCGCACCATGTCCCCTGGCTCATCCGATGACCTGATTTCCGAATCCATTGCCAACGTGCTGGTCGATGGCTTCAACAAGCACTATCGGCTGTTCCATGCGAGTACGGCACTTGCCAAGCTGCGATTTGATCAGGCGCGCTGGCAGGAAGGTCAGCAAGCCGTCAGGGATCGCATCCAGTTCTACGACGATCGTGTCCGGGAGACAACCGAGCGACTGCGTCGTGATTTGACTGCGGATAGCCTGAGCGACAGCGTCTGGCAACAGGCAAAGCTTCAGTTCATCGGATTGCTGACGAACCACAAGCAGCCTGAACTGGCCGAGACTTTCTTCAACTCGGTGTTCTGCCAGATTTTTCACCGTACCTACTTCCACAACGATTTCATTTTTGTGCGACCGGCGGTTTCCACCGAGTACATTGAGTCCGAGCCGCCCACCTACCGTTGTTATTACCCGAATGAATCGGGCTTTCGCGAGTCGATTCGCCAGGTTTTCGTCGATTTCGGCTGGGCACGGGAATTCGACGACCTGGACCGCGACGTGGATTTCATTTTGCGCAGCATCGAGTCCCATCTTGGCACGGTTCCCGCGCGTGAAGCCAACCTGCAGATTCAGGTGCTCAACTCGGCCTTTTATCGCAACAAGGGTGCCTATGTGATCGGCAAGGCCGTCAACGGGGCGCTTGAGTATCCGTTTACGGTTCCGGTGCTGCATACACCGGACGGCAAGCTCTATCTCGATACAGTCATCCTCGATGCATGGCGGATCGCGGTGCTGTTTTCGTTGTCGCGGGCTTATTTCATGGTCGACATGGAAGTTCCTTCCGGCTATGTCCAGTTTCTGCGTTCGATCATGCCCAACAAGCCGCGCTCCGAGCTCTACACCATGCTCGGGCTGGGCAAACAGGGCAAGACCATGTTCTTCCGCGACCTGATATTTCATTTGCATCATTCGGCGGATCAGTTCATCGTTGCTCCGGGTATTCGCGGCCTGGTCATGCTGGTATTTACTCTGCCGTCCTATCCCTATGTGTTCAAGGTCATCAAGGATGTCTTCGGTAGTTCGAAGGAAGTCGATCACGACACGGTGCGGCGCAAGTACCAGTTGGTCAAGCAGGTGGATCGCGTCGGCCGCATGGCTGACACGCTGGAGTTTTCCAATGTGGCGCTGCCGCGCAAGCGCTTTTCACAGGAACTGATCGACGAGTTGTACAAGGAAGTGCCGTCGCTGATGGAAGAGGATGGTGACGACCTGATCATCAGGCATTTGTATATCGAACGCCGCATGGAGCCGCTCAATCTGTACCTCGAGAAGGCGGAGAAGGCGGGGCGCGCCGACCAGGTCGAGGAAGCGGTGCGCGAGTATGGCAACGCCATTCGCGAGCTTGCCATTGCCAATATTTTTCCGGGCGACATGCTGTGGAAGAATTTCGGCGTTACGCGTTATGGTCGCGTGGTCTTTTATGACTATGACGAGATCGAGTACATGACGGACTGCAAGTTTCGGCGCATACCGCCGCCACCGAACTTTGAAGCCGAAATGTCCGGTGAGGCTTGGTATTCGGTATCCCGCCTGGATGTTTTCCCTGAGGAGTTCCAGACTTTCTTGCTGGTGTCGGACAAGATACGGGAAGCCTTCATGCGCCATCATCCGGATCTGTTTGATGTGGAGTTCTGGCAGAAAACCCAGGAGCAGATACGCAGGGGTGCGATGCAGGACTTCTTCCCCTATCCCGAGTCCCAACGTTTTTGCAACGTCTTTGGCAACGGTTGCCTGACTTGAGTCGTTTCATTCTCTTCAACAAGCCCTATGGGGTGCTGACCCAGTTTACCGATGCCCACGGGCGGCCCACGCTGGCTGATTATCTGCCCATCCCCAAGGTTTATGCCGCTGGTCGCCTCGATGTCGATTCCGAGGGCTTGGTCGTATTGACCGACGATGGCGCATTGCAGGCGCGAATTGCCGATCCGCGGCACAAGTTGCCAAAGCAGTATCGGGTGCAGGTGGAAGGCATTCCCACCGCAACGGCTTTGCAGCAACTCGCGGCAGGCGTAGACCTCGGTGATTTCCGCACACGACCATGCCAGGTGCGTTGCATAGGCGAGCCGGAGGATCTCTGGGAAAGAACGCCGCCGATCCGCTATCGCGCAGCAATCCCTGCCACATGGTTGGAATTGGTCCTGCGCGAAGGGAAAAACCGCCAAGTCCGACGAATGACTGCCCGCGTCGGGTTTCCGACCCTCCGGTTGATACGTTGGGCCGTGGGTGAGTGGACCCTGGCGGGGCTTGCGCCGGGACAATGGCGTGAACTTGAGATCACAGGTCAACCCATTGCAAGGCCCCGCGTTAAGGGACTTGACGCCACGGGTTTCCGTGGTGTTAGAAAATTTCCACCCACAAACAAACGAAAGGTAACACCATGACCAAGCTCCTCGCGACCCTGTTTGCCGGCCTGATTGCCACCGCCGCTTTCGCCGCTGACGCACCGAAGGCTGCTACTCCCGCCACTCCGGCGACCCCGGCTGCTCCGGCTGCCAAGGCTGCCGCCACTCCGGCTACCCCCGCCACCCCGGCCGCCCCTGCCGCCAAGGCAGACGCGCCGAAGGCTGATGCCGCTCCGGCCAAGGCTGAAAAGAAGGCCAAGAAGGCCAAGAAGGCCAAGAAAGCTGAAGCCGCCAAGTAATTTCCGCAGTCCGGGATAAAAGTGGCAGGGGAACCTGCCATTTTTTGTCTGTTGATCCGGGGTTGTCGATTAATCTGCCGATTCACCGAAAGTTTAAGTCCAGCGTCAGGGCCGGACTTGGCTTTTCACACCTGTTTGGGGTGCACAGCGGCCGGCGGCCGTGAGCTTGTCGATGGAGGTTCAAGATGTTGTTGAGAACAGTGTTGCTGGCGCTGTCGCTGATCGTTCCGATGCCGGCATGGGCTCAGCAGCCGCAACTGCCCTTGCTCGAATTATTTGCCGGAATGCACCGGATCGAAGCGGAAGTCGCCGCGACCCCTGAGAGTCGCCAGACCGGAATGATGTTGCGCACGATCATGGCGCCCCAGCGCGGGATGTTGTTCGTGTTTTCCGAGGCTGGAAACCAGTGTATGTGGATGCGCAACACGCTGTTGCCGCTGTCGGTGGCTTTCCTCGATGAGAAGGGGCGGATCATCAATGTCGAGGACATGCAGCCCAAGACGGACGCCAACCATTGTTCCGCCAAGCCCGCGCGCTATGCCCTGGAAATGAACCTCGGCTGGTTCCGGAGTCGCGGCCTGGGTGCTGGATTTTCGATCACCGGGATTGAAAAAGCGCCTGCCGGTCGCTGAAGGGCCGGCGCTTTTCGGCGTGACGCTCAATCAATAGTGCGGCGGAATATCGTCGCGCGGATTCCGCGGTTCACTGGGCGCTCCAGGTTGCATCAACTGGTACAACTCTCGGATCTGCGCCTGAAGCAGGTCGATCTGCTGCTGCTGGCGAAACACCGTGCGGTTGAGCTCTTCAAGGTGATCTTCGTTGAGGCTGAGCTTGATTTCGAGTTCCGTGATCCTGGATTCCATGCCGATTCCTCAGTGTTCAACTGGAGAAGGGCGCCGCGCGCCGCCCTTCTCTGATGTCGACTCAGCCGTGCAGAGCTGTCTTGGTCAGGCGAAATTCCTTGCCGCGAAATCCCAGTTTGCCAGGGAATTGAGGAAGGTCTCGACAAACTTGGGCCGGGCGTTGCGGTAGTCGATGTAGTAGGCATGTTCCCACACGTCGATGGTCAGCAGCGCCTTGTTTTCGCTGGTCAGCGGCGTGCCGGCGCCCGAGGTATTGACGATATCCACCGAGCCATCGGACTTCTTCACCAGCCAGGTCCAGCCCGAGCCGAAATTGCCTACGGCGGAGGTTTGAAAGGCCTTCTTGAACTCGTCGAAACTGCCCCATTTCTTGTTGATCGCATCAGCCAGGGCGCCGCTCGGCGTGCCGCCACCACCAACTTTCATACTGTTCCAGAAGAAGCTGTGGTTCCAGACCTGGGCGGAATTGTTGAAAATGCCTCCGGCCGGCGCTTTCCTGACAATGGCTTCAAGGTCCAGGTTCTCGTACTCGGTGCCCTTGATCAGGTTGTTGAGGTTGGTCGCATAAGCCTGATGGTGCTTGCCGTAATGGTATTCGAAGGTTTCCTTCGAAATGTGCGGCGCCAGTGCGTCCATCGCGTACGGCAGGGGGGGGAGGGTATGTTCCATTTTGGTTCTCCTGTTGCAGTGGGATATAAGGCAGTAAAGTTGACTATTATAGTCAAGAATAATTCACATGGCAAATGACCGCTAGTCGAAAATCGTTCTGACGATAGTCGCTTCGGCTTCACCCCGCGCCAGATGAAGGTTTACGATTTGGTCTGAATGCAGACTGGCAGCATCGGTGACCAGGTTGCCGTCGGCATCGCGCACGATGGAAAAGCCGCGGGCCAGAATTGCTTCCGGATTGAGGTGCGCAAGTGCCGCCTCGATGTTTTCGAGGGCGTTGGTCCGTTTCTGTTGCTGTTCGCGCAAAGCGGTGCGCAGACGCTGCGCCAGCATTCCAAGTTGCCCGCTGCGTCGTTCGGTGCGCGGGACGTTGCGACCCAGGGCGAGAGCCGCACGGTTAAGTCGCTCCCGATGCCGGCGCAATCCGCGCGCCAGGGACGCATCAAGCTGCGAGCCGAGCAGAGCGACGCGGTCGCGCCCTTGCGACAGGCGTGTCGCCGGATGAATCAGGCGCAGCGCGAGGTGATCCAGTCCCTGCTGCTGTCGGGCAATACGGTACTGCATGGACCGCGTCAGGGCGGTTCCCAAGTCTGCAATTTCGCCAGCCGCTTGGTACCATCCTTGCGTGGCCAGTTCGGCGGCAGCGGTCGGGGTGGCGGCACGCAGGTCGGCGACGAAATCGGCGATGGTGGCATCGGTTTCATGACCGACGCCGCAGATCGTCGGCAGCGGACTGGCGGCAATCGCCCGGGCGACGATCTCTTCGTTGAAGGCCCAAAGGTCTTCGATGCTGCCGCCGCCGCGGACGATCAGCAGCAGGTCGCATTCGTTGCGCCGACCGGCCACCGCTATCGCCTTGGCGATTTCTCCAGCGGCACTGTCGCCTTGTACCAGAGTCGGATAAAGGATCGCCATGAGATGCGGGGCGCGTCGCTTCAATGCCGCCAGCACGTCGCGCAAGGCGGCGGCGCGCGGCGAACTGACAATTCCTATGCGTCGCGGGAAACGCGGCAGGACGCGCTTGCGCTCGGGCTCAAACAGGCCTTCGGCTTCCAGTCGCGCCTTGAGGCGGGCGAAGGCCTCGAACAGACGGCCGAGTCCGGCACGACGCAGCGTCTCGATATTCAGTTGGAAGTCGCCCCGTGCTTCATACAGCGACACCAGGGCGCGCGCCTCGACCTGCAGGCCGTTTTCCAGTTTCCATGGAATCGACTGGGCGCGCGAGCGGAACATCACGCAGCGTGCCTGGGCCGCTTCATCCTTGAGCGAGAAGTAGACGTGGCCCGAGGCGGCACGGGTCAGATTGGAAATTTCTCCCGCCACCCACAGCAGCGGAAACTCCCTTTCGAGGGCCTGGCGCGCAAGCCGGTTGAGTTCGCGGATGGTGACGACAGTTGCAGGATCGAGCATGGGCTGGCTGAAGGCCTCGAGTGGAGGAAAAAATTCTACAGCATCCGCCGAAGGCCGCATCCCTGCGGCAAGGCCCGGGAGCCATGCTGTCGCGGGTGCGGCATCTAACTATATGTTTAATAGTTAAACTTTTAATGTTCGAAAATTGCTCCGACGAGCCCAAGCCCTTGCGGCTGGCCGGTTCGGCGAGTTTCGCACATGGTGATCCACAAGCTTATCCACAGATTTTGTGGATAAGCTTGTCGCGCCAGGCACCGGCCTGGAGGGCGTCAACCTGCGGCGACAAAGGTGTTGGCGGCCGGTATCCAGTTTGTATTGCCGAATCGGCCTACTCGGGCTAAAGTTCGCGCTTTCCCGCTCACCGGAGTTGCCCCCGTGTTTTCCATCATTCAGGCCGCCGGCTGGCCCATCTGGCCGCTGTTGCTGGCGTCCATCATCGCTGTCGCACTGATCATCGAGCGCGCCACGGCACTGCGTCGCCCCAAGATCGTTCCCGCCGGACTACTGCAAAGCGCGGTGGCCGACTACCGTCAGAGCGGAATATCGGACGCCGCGCTGGCGCGCCTCGAAGCCCATTCCCCGCTGGGCCGCGTGCTTGCGGCCGGCATGCGCAATGCCAGGAGTTCGCGCGAAATCATGAAGGAGGCGATCGAAGAAGCGGGGCGTGGAGTGGCTCATGAACTTGAACGCTTCCTCACCACGCTGGGCACCATTGCCTCGATTGCTCCACTGATGGGCTTGTTCGGCACCGTAGTCGGCATGATCGAGATTTTCGGCTCGCCGACTTCGTCGGGCAACAATCCGCAGGCGCTGGCTCACGGTATTTCGGTGGCGCTCTACAACACCGGTTTCGGTCTGATCATCGCCATTCCGAGCATGATCTTTTATCGCCACTTCCGGGCACAGGTCGACGGTTTCCTGGTCGAGATGGAGCAGGAAGCGGTGAAGCTGGTCGAGGTCTTGCACGGCGAGCGCAAGTAGGGGCAGGGCGATGAACTTCCAGCGAGGACGGCAACGCGAAGAACTCGAGATCAATCTGATCCCGATGATAGACGTGCTGCTGGTGATTCTGATTTTTCTCATGATCAGCACCACCTATTCAAAGTTTTCCGGGTTGGAAATCAATCTTCCGACGGCGGACGCAACCCAGAACAAGGAACAGCCGAACGAAATCAATGTGGTGGTCACCGCCGCCGGCGAAATCATGGTGAACCGCGCCCCGATCGAGGGTCGCGACATCCAGTCGATCGCCAATGCGATGAAGCGATTGACAGAAAGCGGCAAGGAACCGGTAGTGATCATCAACGCCGACGCCAAGGCCGCCCATCAAAGCGTCATCGACGTCATGCAGGCCGCCCAGCAGGCCGGCTTGTCGCACATTTCCTTTGCCACGCAGCAGGCGCAACGCTGACGCCGGCGGACTTGCCGCCGTCTGGCGGAAACGTGGCCCGCTGGCCTGCCTGCTGTATCCCTTTTCGCTGCTGTTTCTCGCCCTCGTCGCCTTGCGCCGCGCGCTTTATCGCAGCGGCTTGCTGCACGGCGAAGGCCTGCCGGTGCCGGTGGTGATAGTCGGCAACATCACCGTCGGCGGCAGCGGCAAGACGCCGCTGGTGATCCATCTGGCGTTGCAATTGCGCGCCCGCGGGCGGCATCCGGGTATTGTCAGTCGCGGCTATCGAAGCGACACTACGACTGCGATTGAAGTAACGGCCGGCAGTGATCCCGCCGCCGTCGGTGATGAACCGCTGCTGCTGGCACGCAGCGCCGGTTGTCCGGTATTTGTCGGCCGCGACCGCCCGGCAGCGGCGCGCGCCTTGCTCGCGGCGCATCCGCAATGCGATGTGATTCTTGCCGATGACGGCCTGCAGCACTATCGCCTGCAGCGCGATATCGAGATTGCGGTATTCGATGAACGAGGAATCATGAATGGCTGGTGCCTGCCGGCCGGACCTCTGCGGGAGCCTGTCGCGCGTCTGGCCGAGGTCGATGCCGTGGTGCGGAACGGCGACGCCGTGTCGCCAGCGCCAACTCTTGATCGCCCCGTATTCGCCATGCGCTTGCTGGGCCAGTGCTTTCACCGTCTCGACGATCCGCGGATCACCTGCGGACCGGCCGATCTGGCAGGCCTTAAATTGCACGCGGTAGCCGGCATCGGCGCCCCGCAGCGCTTTTTTGACCACCTGCACGAAATGGGGTTGGTGTTCGCCGGGCATTCCTTCGCCGATCACCACGATTACTGCGCCGGCAACCTCGCGTTTGCCGGCGACGCCATTCTGACGACAGAAAAGGATGCCGTAAAATTAAGCCGCCTTTCCTTGTCGCTGCCGGTTTGGGTGTTGCCCGTCACGGCGGACGTAAGCCCCGACCTTGCCGCATTTGTTCTGGAGAAACTCAATGGACACCCGTCTGCTTGAAATCCTCGTTTGTCCCGTTTGCAAGGGGCCGCTGGAGAACCGCAAGGCCACCGCTGAACTGGTTTGCAAAGGCTGCAAGCTGGCCTATCCGGTCAAGGACGGCATTCCGGTGATGCTGGAAGACGAGGCACGTCAGTTGGCTCCTGACGAATACTGATGACTGTTCGCGTCGTCATTCCGGCGCGCTACGCGTCGACGCGGCTGCCGGGAAAGCCTTTGGCCGATATTGCCGGCCAGCCGATGATAGTGCGCGTGGCGGCGGTTGCGCGGCGCGCACGGGTGGACGGCGTATGGATTGCCACCGATGACGAGCGGATTGCCGCAGCCGTTGGCCGGCATGGCTTCGATGCCGTGATGACGCGAGCGGATCACGCCAGCGGCACCGATCGCATCGCCGAAGTGGCCGATCGATTGCAGTGGAATGACGCCGACATCGTGGTGAATGTTCAGGGCGACGAACCTTTGCTCGATCCAGCCTTGATCGAGGCCGTGGCCGTGGCGTTGCGCGACGACCCCGAAGCGGCGATGGCGACCGTGTCCCATCCCCTGACGGCAGCCGCCGATTTCTTCAATCCCAACGTGGTCAAGGTCGTCTGCGACGCGCGCGGCCGCGCGCTGTACTTCAGCCGTGCTCCCATACCCTGGGATCGTGACCGCTTTGCAGGCGGGCCTGGCGAGTTGCCCGCGGACCTTCCGGCACAGCGTCACATAGGCCTTTATGCTTATCGGGTGAGCTTCCTGCGGCGCTTCGGGCAGCTTGCCGCATCGCCGCTTGAGCGTTGCGAGTCACTGGAGCAGTTGCGCGCGCTTTGGCATGGTTATCCGATCCAGGTTGTCAGCGTCGATCATGCGCCGGCGCCGGGCGTCGATACCGCCGAAGACCTCGAACGCGTACGCCGGCTGTTTGACGCAGGCATCGATTCGGAGTAAGTTTTGGCTTGCTCGAAAAAGTAAAAAGCACTGTTAAATCATGTAGATAAACTAAATTTTGGGAGGTAGTTATGAAATTGATTCTGTTGGGTGCCCCTGGCGCCGGCAAGGGGACTCAGGCAGCATTCATTTGCGAAAAATATGGAATTCCGCAGATATCAACTGGCGACATGTTGCGTTCGGCAGTCAAGGCCGGGAGCCCGATGGGTCTGGCGGCAAAAAAGGTCATGGATGCCGGCGGCCTGGTGTCCGACGACATCATTCTCGGCCTGATCGCCGAGCGCCTGAAGCAGCCCGATTGCGCCAAGGGTTTCCTGTTCGACGGATTTCCGCGGACCATTCCCCAGGCTGAAGCCTTGCGCGCCCAAGGCATTGCGCTCGACTATGTACTTGAGATAGACGTCGGCGATGATGAAATAATCAAGCGCATGAGCGGTCGTCGGGTGCACCCCGGTTCCGGGCGCACTTATCACGTGGTGTTCAATCCGCCGAAGGTCGAAGGCAAGGATGACCTTACGGGCGAAGCGCTGATTCAGCGCGACGACGACAAGGAAGAAACAGTCAGGAAACGCCTCTCCGTGTATCACAGCCAAACCAAGCCGCTGGTGGATTACTATTCGAAGTGGTCCGCCACGGGAGCCGAGGGCGCGCCCAGGCATCGCAAAGTTGCCGGTGTTGGCTCGCTTGATTCGATCAAGAGTGCCGTGTTCACCGCGCTGAGCTGACGACTTCTGCTGAAATAGGCGCCCGGCACATTTTTGCGTAGGAGGATTCATGTCCAGTCACATCCGTCGCATAGCCGTGTGCACCGGGGGTGGCGACGCCCCCGGACTCAATGCCGTCATACGGGCCGTGGTGATCGCAGCCGCCAATCGGGGCTGGGAATGCTACGGTATCCGTGACGGTTTCAACGGCATTCTCTTCCCCGAACGTTACCCCGACGGCGGCGTGTCCCGCCTCACCCGCGAAAAGGTGCGCGGGATAGGGCATCTGGGCGGCACCATCCTCGGTACCACGAACAAGGGCAACCCGCTGCATTTCCCCATGAAAATGCCTGACGGCACGACCAAGGACATGGATCTTTCAGGGGAGATTCTCGAGTACTTTGCGCGCAAGGAAATCGATGCCCTGGTGTCCATCGGCGGCGACGGTTCGCTCACGATCGCCAACGCGCTGCATCAGAAAGGGTTGCGCGTCGTCGGTGTGCCCAAGACTATCGACAACGATCTGGACAAGACCTTCACTACGTTTGGCTTCGACACGGCGGTGGCATTTGCCACCGAGTGCCTGGACCGCTTGCACAGTACCGCGGAAAGTCATCAGCGGGTGATGGTGGTCGAGGTCATGGGGCGTTATGCAGGCTGGATCGCGCTGCATGCGGGCATTTCCGGCAGCGCCCACGCCATCCTGATCCCCGAGATTCCCTTCGATATCGACAAGGTAGCCGCCAAGATTCGCGCTCGCGACGCCGAGGGCAGAATGTATTCACTGGTGTTGGTAGCCGAGGGGGCCGAGCCCATCCACGGGCACAGGGAAGTCCTAGCCCCGGCGGAGATCGGTCATGCCGAGCGCCTCGGTGGTGTCGGCGAGCAGGTTGCGCGGGTACTCGGCGACCGCACCGGCAAGGATGTCCGGGTGGTGGTGCTGGGCCATTTGCTGCGCGGAGGCAGTCCCACTTCCTTCGATCGCCTCGCCGCCATGCGCTTCGGCACTGCCGCGGTTCGAGCCTTGGAGGAAGGGCAATCCGGCATCATGGTGGCGCTCGGATTCCCCAACGTGAATTACGTGGCGCTGGAGGAAGTCGCCGGTCGCATGAAGGCAGTCCCCCCCGACAGTGACACCCTGCAGACCGGCCGGGACCTGGGCATCGCCTTCGGCGATTGATCCGGGAAATGGCCCGGATCAATCGGCCCGAATCAATCGCCCGTTCGGCGACCGGCTTATTTCCCGGATTTCAGGATCTTTTCGACCTTGTTGAGCCGCAGCCGGTAGGCATCCGGCATGCCGGAACCGAGCAAGGGGCGCAGGTAAAGGCGGAAGGCGTCGGTGACGTCGGTACCGTTGGCGGCGATGAACTCGTCTTCCATAACGCGCGTTTTCCCGGCCACGCTCTCCAGCGGGACCAACTGGTAATCGACGGAATAGAAGCCGGTGCGCTTGATCGCGACCGAGCCGTCGCGATCGCCCCACATGGCGTATTGCACGGCCTTTTCGCCGACTTCGCGCGCCTCGCGCTGATCGACATCCGAAACGCAGCCCATGAATGAGCGCTGCAGATAGCCGAAGGTGTCACCGCGCACGCGCTTGATGCCGAGCTTGTTCTTGATCTCGTCGCACAGCAGGTCGGCGAGCGCCCCGGTACCGGAAAGCTGGACGTTGCCATGAGCATCCCGCTCCACCTGGCTGCTTAGCTGGGTGATGATGGGTGTGCCCTGGTTGTCATGGATGCCTTCCGATGCGGCAATCACACAGCGGCCGTACTTGTCGTAGGTGGCTTTGACGTCCGCCAGGAATTTCTCGACGCTGAAGACGCGCTCCGGCAAATAAATCAGGTGCGGGCCGTCATCGGGGAATTTCTTTCCGAGCGCGGACGCGGCAGTGAGAAAACCGGCGTGCCGCCCCATCACCACCGCCAGATAGACGCCGGTCAGCGCGGCGTTATCCAGATTGGCTCCCATGAACGCCTGGGCGACAAAGCGGGCCGCCGACGGAAAGCCCGGCGTGTGGTCGTTGCCGACCAGGTCGTTGTCGATGGTCTTTGGAATGTGGATGCAGCGCAATGCATAGTTGGCGCGGCGCGCTTCCTCACTGACGATGCGCACCGTGTCCGAGGAGTCGTTGCCGCCGATATAGAAGAAGTAACCTATGCCATGTGCCTTGAGGACCTTGAATATCTCCTGGCAATACTTCAGGTCAGGCTTGTCGCGGGTCGAACCGAGCGCCGAAGATGGCGTATTGGCCACCATTTCGATGTTGTGGCTGGTTTCCTGGGTGAGGTCGAGGAACTCCTCATTGATGATGCCGGACACTCCGTGATACGCACCATAGACCAGTTCGACATTGCGGAACTTGCGGGCTTCGAGAACGACGCCGGCCATCGACTGGTTGATGACAGCGGTCGGTCCTCCTCCCTGAGCAACTAACACCTTACCCTGCGGCATGATCTGGCTTTCCTTTCGTTTGAACAGACTGGATTGATAATCCGGAATGCGAGCGAATATGAATTCAGCATCGAGCACATGCAGGCGGCGAACCTGCAATTCGATATCTACTATATCCGGCATTATGCGCAGTCGGTATCCATCAACCCGATTTGGCCATCAACAGATTTTGGCATCTGCGATCGGCATTTGCGCATACTTGCGGAAACAGATAAGTCGATTAGACATACAAAGCAGCATTCCAAACCCCGGCAGTGCCGAACAATCGGTTAAGTTTGAAGCAGTCCAAAGCAGTCCAATTTGCCGTGCCTGCGGCAACGATCCTTAGGATCGCGTGATAAACTTATACGTTTGGTTCATTACATTAATCAATCAGGGGAGAATTTATGTCAGCAGGACTGATGTTTGCGCTGATCTGTGCCGTGGCGGCGATCGCCTACGGCTGGATCATGAGCCAGTGGATTCTGGCCCAACCGGCGGGCAACGACCGCATGAAGGAAATTGCGGCGGCAATTCAGGAAGGCGCCCAAGCCTATCTGAACCGCCAATACACGACGATCGGTATCGTCGGTGCAGTGCTTGCAGTCCTGATTCTGATATTTCTCGGGCCTAAGACGGCTATTGGTTTCGTGATTGGTGCCGTGTTGTCAGGCGCTGCCGGCTACATCGGCATGAACGTTTCGGTTCGCGCCAACGTCCGTACGGCGCAGGCGGCAACCGTCGGCCTGAACGAGGCGCTCAACGTCGCCTTCAAGGGCGGCGCCATTACCGGCATGCTGGTGGTTGGCCTCGGTCTGCTGGGCGTCGCCGGTTATTACGCCGTACTGAAGATGATGGGCGGCCCCGCCATCAAATTGGAAGACATCATCCATCCGCTGGTCGGCCTCGGTTTCGGTTCCTCCCTGATCTCGATCTTCGCCCGACTCGGCGGCGGCATCTTCACCAAGGGTGCCGACGTCGGCGCCGACCTGGTGGGCAAGGTGGAAGCCGGTATTCCCGAGGACGATCCGCGCAACCCGGCGGTGATCGCCGATAACGTCGGCGACAACG
>JAUYSD010000354.1 GCA_030696505.1 Sulfuritalea sp.
CGCGCCCTGCGACGAACTGCATCGGCAAGGCTTCACGCGCGACAAGACGCGGGCGGCCCTGGCGCCTTTCGATGTCGCGCGCTTTTCGCTGTCGGGACGCGAGACGCTGACCACGCCGGACGGACGCCGCAGCACGGCGGAGGCCTGGGGCCGGGAACTCAGGATCAGCTATACGCCGAGCGTGGTGTTCTTCGATGACCGTGGCCGCGAGGTGTTTCGCCTCGAAGCCTACCTGCGGCCCTTCCACTTCACCTCATCCTTCGAGTACGTCTCCAGCGGCGCCTACAGGAAGGAGCCCGAGTTCCAGCGCTTCCTGCAGAACAAGGCCGAGCACATGAAGCAGGCCGGCGAAAAGCTGGACTTGTGGAACTAGGAAAATCGCTCAGGTCCGCCCGGCGCGCCAGCGCTTTCGCTAATGCGAACTCCCGCCCCAGAGCGGAGGTTGCAAAAGCGTGGAAGCGGACAGCAAACATTTCAAGAAACATGACTATCTCATACAATCCTATATGATTTGAAAAATGAGGACTGCGATGACAAAGTATTTGGCGCTAGGGGTTTTTTGTCTGCTACTTGTGACCGCTTATTTCATGAATAAACACAGCCAGCGCAAGTTTGGCTATATGTTCCTCTCCATGCCACCGTTCTTATTTTCCGCAGTTGCGGCTGTGTTGTTGTACTGGGGTGTCAGCGTGATGCCTAAGCACAATCAAGAAAGCTGGCTATATAGCGGTATCCTAATGACTGTCGGTGTGGCTGTCATCGGTTTGCTTGTCGTCGTCAATTGCCGACGTACAAATGTTGGTTATGGCCTTTCCATATCGTGTATCCAAATACCAGTTCTCATAGCGTTATCGGGATTGGCGGCTGCGATTCTCCCCGTTGTTATTTTCTTTTATGTCTTCGGTGGCGCCGGCAAAGCGTCACCCATACAGGGGAAGACGCATCGTCAGAAAGAAAATGAGTGGTATTTCAATCGCATGAATCCGAACGGGTTCTATAAGAAGTGGTGATCGACACATCAGGGGGTATTTCGGATGAATAAAACGATTGTTGTTGCTTGTGTGCTTTCGATGGCCTCGATGGTAGTTCATGCCGACGCCAATCCACTCTCTAGCCTGCTGGGAGGCTTGGGCAAACTGGGCAATGCCATCGAGCAATCAGGTGGTCAGGCAGCATCGAAGGGAGCGACCAACGGTGATGAAATCATGCGCCAGCTCGCCAGCCAGGATCTCTCACCGTATTGCAACCCAAGTTTCACCGAGAAGAACATCAAAGCTACGGCTGACAAGTTCAGAATGGGCCAATACGCCATGGTGGGTCCTGAAGCCTTCTTAATCGCACAGCGCGTAGCTTCTTGTGCGTTGAAAGGCACCAGCATCACCGGTTCAAACGAAAAAAACATCGTCGGGCAATTGCTTGCGTTGTCGTCAATCGCCAATCACAAGGCCGGTGTAGATTCACCAGAGACGACGATTCGAGCACAAAATGCCTTGACATTGCTCAGGCTTGACGCCGAGGGAAACAAGGATCTCATTGCACAAGTTGAAACATCAGGCGCCCTGCCGGAGAAGGTGCGCATGTCTAGCATCAATGCAACAACAAAAATGTCCGCTTTCGACTTGGCCACGAAGTACCAGAAGAACACCCCGACTTTTGTCCGCGAATACTCCGGAAAGACTCTTCAGGTGAATGGCATTATTAAAAGCATAGCAGGGGACGCAAATCGTGCTTTGATCGTCCTAAATGGCATCCCAAAGAGTCGTGATGAGCAGGGATGGCAAGACGTAGTTCAATGCCAGGTTACAGATGCTGGTGCGCTCAGCGATGTGATGAACATTGGGAAGGGAGGCAACGTATCTGTGCGTGGTGTTTACATGAAAAAGCAACTGGATATCGGCCCATCACTGTATGACTGTAGGATTATTCGCTAGGCTGCATAACTCTTTCAATCTCAGGAAGTCGCTGACCGCAGAGGCAGACAAGCAGTCGTTAAGTCAGTTGGCGGTGACAGGTGGCTATCCTCGTTTCAGACAGTTATTCATGAGGGGGGGAGCATGACGCTAAATACGCGAAAGCGATCCGCATTAAAACGCTCCTCATTTTCACGCGATATTGCAAAGCCAGAAGGACGTTCTGCATTCATACCAGCGGTCGCGTCGATCATAGCGGCGGCTATTGCTCTTACAGGGGCCTTGTTCGGGACATTTGTCGGACAACGCATGAATGCCACCACGGAATCCGATAAAACAGTACGGGTTAAGCTGGAAGAAGCCTATTCCCGAACTATCTCACTCCCATCATTAGCCGAAGACGTGAATATGGCGGTATTGAATCTGCTGACGCCAGCGAACTATCTAGGGCACGCCGGTGAATATAACGGCATATCAAAGCGGTACCGTGAAGAGATATTTAAGATTGTAGCTATTAGTGACCTATATGAGACGGCTCTCTCCCCAGCGGCGAAAGCGTTAGCCGAATGTGGAAATAGGTTCAATGTTGCAGCCTCAGAACATTTCTTGTTGAGGGCAATGGCTACAGGCGCAATTAAAGTAGCTGGATACGAGTCGCACAAACTGATTAGCCCGGAAGAAATCATTCAATCTCAAAATGATTTGGTAAGGCGTAGGCTCGACTGCGTTGAGGTCGGAAATCAAGTGCGAAAGGCAATTGCAGCGACCATGAAGAGTCATATGTAGGGAGGTAGCGGTAGGCGCCTCCTCCCCGTGATCGACGACCCCGAACGCTCACAGCGCTTTTCCAGTTCGATGATGCCCATCGCCACCAGCGCGATGACGGCGATCTCGCCCCAGGCGCGGGCGTCGATCGGCGCGGTGCCGAATGCCGCATTGAGCGGCGCCCAGTAGGTGATGGCCAGCTGCAGCGTCAGCTGCAGGCCGGCGCCGGCCCATACCCACGGATTCGAGAAGGCGTTGATGGCCGTGACCGGCAGGCGCAGCGAGCGGCAGTTGAACAGATAGACGGTCTCGATCGCGACGAACACGTTCATCGCGATGGTGCGCGCTTCGGCCATGGTCTGGCCGCGCTCGCCGGCCAGCAGGAACATGCCGAAGGAGCCGGCCAGCATCAGGCTGCCGACCAGCACGATGCGCCCGATCAGCACGCCATCGAGCACCGGCGATCCCGGCGGCCGCGGCGGCCGGTGCATGATGCCGCGCTCGGCCGGTTCGAAGGCCAGCGGCAGTCCGAGCAGCACCGCGGTGGTCATGTTGATCCAGAGGATCTGCAACGGCGTGATCGGCAGCGTGACGCCGGCGACGATGGCGGCGAGGATCACCAGGCCTTCGCCGAAGTTGGTCGGCAGGGTCCAGGTGATGAACTTCACCAGGTTGTCGTAGATGCCGCGCCCTTCCTCGACCGCCGCCTCGATGGTGGCGAAGTTGTCGTCGGTCAGCACCATCGCCGCGGCTTCCTTGGCCACGTCGGTGCCGCCCAGGCCCATGGCGATGCCGATGTCGGCCTGCTTCAGCGCAGGTGCGTCATTGACGCCGTCGCCGGTCATCGCCACCACCTCACCCTGCGCCTGCAGCGCGCGCACCAGACGCAGCTTCTGTTCCGGTTCGACGCGGGCGAAGACATTGACCCTCTGCGCCGCGGCCTGCAGCGCCTGGTCGTCCAGGCGCGCCAGGTCGCGACCGGTCAGCACGTCGGCGCTGTTGCCGTCCTTGACGATGCCGATCTGCGCCGCAATCGAGCGCGCCGTCTCGGCGTGATCGCCAGTGATCATTTTCACCACAATGCCGGCGGCATGGCAGGTGCGCACCGCGGCGATGGCCTGCTTGCGCGGCGGGTCCATCATCGCGGCCAGGCCGAGAAACACCAGGCCCGAGTCGAGCGCCTGCTCGGTCAGCTGCTCGCCGGCATTGCGCCGCGCCAGCGCCAGTATGCGCAGGCCGCGCGCGGCCATGCCGGCGGCGGCCGCGGCGATCAGCTCGCGTCCGCCGGCATCGAGCGCAATTTCGCGGCCGTCGGCGCTGAGCAGCGCGCTGCAGGCCGGCAGGATTTTTTCGATGGCGCCCTTGGCGTAGACGGCCGGCCGTCCGTCCACCTGATGCAGCGTGGCCATGGTCTGGCGCGCCGAATCGAAGGGCAGTTCGTCCTGGCGCGGGAACAGGTGACGCAAGGTGGTTTCGTCCAGGCCGGCCTTGCGCGCCACCACCAGCAGGGCGATTTCGGTGGGGTCGCCGGCGTGGTGGACTCTGTCTGCCGGGGCGGCTGCTGTGCGGGCCGGCAAGTGTCGACTGTCCAGATGCAGTGAGGCGTCGTTGCACAGTGCACCCGCGATCAGTGTCTCGCGCAACGCCGGGCCGGGTTCGCCGCCGCTCAAGGCGCCTTCCGGCGCATAGCCGCGGCCCTCGACCGTGACGCTGGTGCCCGCCGCCCAGAGTTCGGTGACGGTCATCGCGTTCTCGGTCAGCGTGCCGGTCTTGTCCGAGCAGATCACCGTGGTGCTGCCGAGGGCTTCCACCGCGGGCAAGTGACGGATGATCGCGCGCCGCTTGGCCATGCGGCCGACGCCGATCGCCAAGGTGATGCTCATCGCTGCCGGCAGGCCCTCGGGAATCGCGCCGACGGCCAGCGCCACAGCCGCCACCAGCATGTAGGTCATCGTCTCGCCTCTGGCCACGCCGATGACGAAAGTGAGTGCGGCCAGGCCGAGAATCACACACAGCAGCAGCCCGGCGAACTCGCCCATCTTCTTCGTCAGCGGCGTGGCGATTTCCGGCGCGCTGGCGATCAGGCCGGAGATGCGGCCGGTCTCCGTCGCGTTGCCAGTGGCGACCACCAGACCGTGGCCCTGGCCGGCCACCACCGTGGTTCCGGCATAGGCCATGTTGCGGCGGTCGGCGAGCGCAGTGTCGTCCGGCAGTTCCTCATGGTGCTTGTCGATCGGCGCGGCCTCGCCGGTGAGCTGCGCCTCGACGGTGCGCAGCTGCTTGCCTGAAATGATGCGCAGATCGGCCGGCACCTTGTCGCCGGCGGTGAGCCAGACCACGTCGCCCGGCACCAGGTGCACCGCGTCGACGCGCCGCCGGCGGCCCGCGCGCAACACCGTGACCTCGGTCGCCAAAGCCTGCGCCAGCGCCGCCAGGGCGGCCTCGGCCTTGCTTTCCTGCAGATAGCCGATCACCGCGTTGATCACCACCACGCCGAAGATGACGGCGCTGTCGATCCATTCGCCGAGCATGGAAGTGACGATGCCGGAGCCGATCAGCACCAGTACCAGCGGTTCCTTCAGTTGCGCGAGGAAGCGCGTCAGCGCGCTGCGTCCCGGCTGCTGGCTGGGGCGGTTGGGGCCGTGGCGCAGCAAGCGCTCCGCCGCCTCCGCTTCGGTCAGGCCATGTTCCGGGGCCACACCATGCTGGACCAGGGCTTCGGTGGCCGGCAGAGCGTGCCACTGCAATCTGTCGCGTTCGGCCGACGGCGAGGGAGATGTCATCATCGATTCAATTATGCACCGATGATTCGACCGGGGCGCTTGCGGCCGGCCGCCGCAGGCGGCCCGGCCCGGCTAAACGACCGGCAGCAGCACGCGCAGCGCGGTGCCTGTGTCCGCCGGCCCAGGGCCGATGTCCAGCGTGCCGCCATGCAGTTCGGCGATGCGTGCGACGATGGACAGCCCGAGTCCGCTGCCGGAAGAGTTGGTGCTGGCGCTACGGTAAAAGCGTTGCCGCACCCGCTCGCGCTGGTCGGCGGCAATGCCGCAGCCGTTGTCGCTGACAGTCAGCGCGGCACGCTTGTCCGCGGCCTCGATGGATACGTCGACGCGCGTGGCGCCGCTGTGGCGCAAGGCATTGTCCACCAGGTTGCGCAGCAGCACTTCGAGCAGCAGCGCATCGCCCTGCACGCGCGCGTCGCCCTCGCGCAGCGAGAGTTCGCAGCCGCGTTCGATGGCCTCGCCGGCGCTCATGGCCAGGACCGCTTCGGCGATCGGCCGTAGCGCCACTTGCTGCATCGTTTGCGGCGTGCCGGCGTCCAGCCGCGCCAGGGTGAGCAACTGCGCTACCAGGTGGGTGGCGCGGTCGCAGCCAGCGATGATCTGCTCCAGGGCATGCTGCCTTTCGGCGTGATCGACGGCAGCCAGCGCGACCTGCGCCTGCGCCTTCAGCGCGGCCAGCGGCGTGCGCAGTTCGTGGGAAGCGTCGGCGGTGAAGCGACGCTCGTTGTCGAGTGCCCGCACGATGTCGGCAAACAGGCTGTTGAGCCGGCTCACCAGCGGAGCGACCTCGGCGGGAAGGCTGGCGTCGGGCAGCGGATCGAGCCGGTCGGCGGCGCGCGCCTCGACGTCGCGCGCGAGCTGGCGCAGGGGCGCCAGCGCATAGCCGATGGCAATCACCAGCAGCAGCGCCAGCGCGGGCAGGGCGTAGAGCATGGGCTTGAGCAGTTGCTCGGCGATTTCGGCGGCGACCTCGTCGCGCTCCTTGGCAAAGTGCGCGGCCGAAGTGCTCGGCGGGTGGGCCAGCAGCTCTTTCAGTTCATGGCGCGCTTCGCGCCAGGTGGCGAAGGCGGTCAGCAGCCAGACGCAGGCGACCGCCAGCAGGGTCAGGCCGACCAGCCGGGTGCGCAGGGAGAAGGGGCGCCTCACGACGGGGTGCCGGTCGGGGTGACGTTCTTGGGCACGGCATAGCCGACGCCGCGCAGGGTGCGGATGGCATCTGCGCCAAGTTTGCGTCGCAGGTGATGGATGTAGACCTCGACCGTATTGCTGCCGATTTCATCGCCCCAGGCATACAGATGCTGTTCCAGTTGGGCGCGCGACAGTGCGCGCCCGGGCTGCTGCATCAGGGCGTGCAACAGCGCGTATTCCTTGGCCGAGAGCTCGACTTCGCGGCCGCCGCAGGCGACGTGCCGCGTCGATGGATCGAGGGTGATGCCGGCTGCGGCCAGCACCGGTGCCGGCTGGCCCCCGGCGCGGCGCAACAGTGCGCGCAGGCGCGCCGTCAATTCACCCAGGTCGAAGGGCTTGACCAGGTAGTCGTCGGCGCCGGCATCGAGACCGCGGATGCGGTCTTCCACGGTGTCGCGCGCAGTGA
>JAUYSD010000382.1 GCA_030696505.1 Sulfuritalea sp.
TCGGCGGGCGCGGCATCTTCGGCGTCGAGCTGTTCGTCAAGGGCGATCAGGTCTGGTTCAGCGAAGTGTCACCGCGTCCGCACGACACCGGCCTGGTGACGCTGGCGACCCAGGTGCAGAGCGAGTTCGAGCTGCACGCCCGCGCCATCCTGGGTCTGCTGCAGCATGATTTCGGACAGCCAGACCCGGTAGGGGTCCGTGGTGTTCTGCCACGGCAGGTCGTGCCGGCCGTGGCGCTGGTGCCAGCGGATCAGGCGCGCGGCGAAGCTGGCCTGCAGCGCGTTCACCCCTTGACCGGTTTCACTCGGCTCGCCGCCAGCTTGGCGCGCGTCCGCGCCTCGTCGGTGGTCTCGGCATTCGCCACCGCGACGCCCATGCGGCGCTTCCTGAAACTCTCGGGCTTGCCGAACAGGCGCAGGTCGGATTCGGGCACCTGCAGCGCATCGGCGATGCCTTCGAAGGCGATGCCCTTTTCCTCCAGGCCGCCGTAGATCACCGCCGAGGCGCCGGGACGGCGCAGCGACGCATCGACCGGCAGGCCGAGTATGGCGCGCGCATGGAGTTCGAATTCGGACAGGCGTTGCGTCGCCAGCGTCACCAGGCCGGTGTCGTGCGGCCGCGGGCTGACCTCGGAGAACCAGACCTGATCGCCCTTGACGAACAGCTCGACGCCGAAGATGCCGCGCCCGCCGAGGTTGCCGGTGATGGCGCGGGCGATTTCGCGCGATTTCTGCAGCGCGTTTTGGGTCATGGCCATCGGCTGCCAGGACTCGACGTAGTCGCCATTGACCTGGACATGGCCGATCGGATCGCAAAAGACGGTTTCGACCTCGCCAGAGGCACCGACGGCGCGCACCGTCAATTGCGTGATCTCGTAGTCGAAATCGATGAAGCCCTCGACGATCACCCGACCGGCGCCGACGCGGCCCGCAGCCTGCGAGTAATCCCAGGCTTGCTGCACGTCGGCCGCCGATTTCAGCAGCGACTGGCCCTTGCCCGAGGACGACATGACCGGCTTGACCACGCAGGGATAACCTATGCCGTTGTCCGCATTTCCGTCGATTGCGGCCTGCAGCTCGGCCAGCGAGTCGGCGAACTTGTAGGGCGAAGTCGGCAGGCCGAGTTCCTCGGCGGCGAGGCGGCGTATCCCTTCGCGGTTCATGGTCAATTGCGCGGCGCGGGCGGTCGGAATGAACTCCGGAAAATGCCCGGCCACGCCTTCGCGCTCGATCTCGACCAGGGTCGCCGTGGCGATGGCCTCGATCTCGGGCACCACGAGCTGCGGCTTTTCCTTTTCGATCACCGCGCGCAGCGCGGCACCGTCGGTCATGGTCACGACATGGCTGCGGTGCGCGACCTGCATGCCCGGTGCGTCGGCGTAGCGATCGACGCCGATCACCTCGCAACCCAGGCGCTGCAATGCGATAATCACTTCCTTGCCCAGTTCGCCGCAACCCAGCAGCATCACGCGCGTGGCGGAGGGAGAAAGCGGAGTGCCGATACGTTTTACGATGCCCATCAGGTGCTCCCGATAAATTGATGTCCCCCCGATTTTAGAGCCTGCCGACGAGTAGCCCAATGAACCAGCCACATCTGTACAGTTTCGACCCGCGCAGCTTTCGCGATGCGCTGGGTGATTTCGCCACCGGCATCGCCGTCGTTACCGCGCGCGGCGCGGACGGCCAGCCGGTCGGCGTCACCATCAATTCCTTCACCTCGGTTTCGCTCGAGCCGCCGCTGGTGCTGTGGAATCTTGGCCTGCACTCGCCTTCGCTGGCGACTTTCGAGGCTTGCAGTCACTATGCGGTGAATGTTCTCGCCGCCGACCAGGCCGGGTTCTCGCAGCGTTTTGCGCAGTCGCAGGCCGACAAGTTCGCCGGCATAGAGTTCAAAGTCGGCGCTGGCGATGCGCCGCTCCTGCCCGGTTGCTGCGCCTGGTTCGAGTGCCGCAACGAGATGCGTTATCCCGGTGGCGACCACCTTATTTTTGTGGGCCATGTCGAGGGCTTCCGCCGCGAACAAAAGCCGCCGCTGATCTTTCACGGCGGCCGCTACCGCAGCCTGGCTTGACAGCACAGCTATCCTCCTCGCGCGCCGGCTGGATCGCGGTCGTCGCCACGATCTGCATCTGGACCGGCTTCATCCTCGTCACGCGGGCCGGCGGCAAGGGCGTACTGACCGGCTGGGATGTCACCGCGCTGCGCTTCGGCGTGGGTGCGCTGATCGCGCTGTGCTTCCTGCCGCGCGTGACGCTGCCGCCGCTCAAGGTGATAGCACTGTTTTCGCTGTTCGGCGGCATCGGCTATGCGGTCGCGGTGTATTCGGCCTTTCGCCTGGCGCCGGCCGCCCATGCCTCTGTATTGATGCCGGGCGCGCTGCCCTTCGCGACCGCGGTGATCGCCTGGCTGTGGCTCAAGCAGGCGCCCTCGCGGCCGCAGCGCATCGCGCTGGCGCTGGTGTTTGCCGGCATCGTGCTGACCGCCGCCGACACGTTGCTCTACGGCGCGCAGATCAGCGGCATGCAGATGGTCGGCGACCTGCTGTTTCTCTGCGGTTCCTCGTCATGGGCGACCTTCACCCTGCTCTTGCGCCGCTATCCTGTCTCGCCGCTGACGGCGACGGTGAGCACGACGCTGGGCAGTGCCGTGGTGTATCTGCCGATCTGGTGGTTGTTGCTGCCGAGCACCCTGGACCAGGCGCCGCTGGCCGAAATCCTGATGCAGTCGGTGTATCAGGGAGTGCTGGTGGTGTTCGTCGCCATGCTGCTATACACGCAGGCGGTGCGCCATCTGGGGCCACAGGCCGTGGCCCTGCTGATGGCGGTGGTGCCCGGCCTGTCCGCGCTGGCGGCGGTGCCGGTGCTCGATGAGCCCTTGTCGCTGCTGGCGCTGGCCGGCCTGGCCGCTGTCACGGCCGGTGCGGTACTGGGCGCGCGACAGGCCCCGAAGGCGACCTAGCCGGCCTCGGTGGGCCTCAGTGGTGGGCCTGCGGATTCCAGGAGAACAGGTGGCGCAGGCTGGTGCCGATCGTCGTCAGGCCTGAACGGGCAGCGCCGGCCAGCAGATGACCGTAGGTGCTCACTTTGGCGAAGAACAAGTCCTGAAGCCGTTGTAGTTCAGCGGCACGCAATTGGCGAGCTTCCTTGTCGATGGCGGCCAAATTGAGGGGGAGCATGATGACTTCCTTTTAATGGTGCGGCGCAACACCGCATGCCTCCAATGTAATTACATATTGATATGAATACAATATCAAATTATGGAACAACATTGATGAATATTATTCCATAATAGCTTATGGATCGCGCTGCCCAGATGACCGCCTTTGTCCGTGCCGTGGAAACCGGCGGGTTTTCTGCTGCGGCGCGGGAAATGGGACTGACGCCGTCGGCCCTGTCCAAGCTGGTAACCCGGCTCGAGGATCGTCTCGGCGCCCGGTTGTTGCAGCGGACCACCCGCCGCCTGCAACTGACCGCCGAGGGCGAGGCCTTCTACGCCCGCGCCCGGCCGATACTTGCGGCCATGGACGAAGCCGAGGCCGAGGTCGCCGAAGCCGGCGCCAGCCCGCGCGGGATGCTGCGCCTGTACAGCGGCTCGACCTTCGGCACGCACCAGCTGGCGCCCGCGATCCCGCGCTTCCTCGAGCTTCACCCGGCGGTCGAGATCGACATCACGATCAGCGATCAGCCCCTGGGTGCGATGCAGGAAGGGGTGGACCTGGCGATCCGCATCGGGCCGCTGGTCGAATCCTCGCTGGTGGCACGCCGCATCTGCAACCTGGAACGGGTGATCTGTGCCGCGCCCGGCTACCTCGAGCGGCACGGCACGCCGCGCACCCCGGACGACCTGCAGCAGCACAACTGCCTGTGGATCACCAGCCTGCCGGCCCTGCGCCGCTGGCCTTTCGATACCGACGACGGCATCCGCGTGGTGCATGTGGACGGCAACGTCGTCACCAACAATGCCGAGACCGTGCTGCAACTGGCTCTGGCCGGGGTCGGCATCACGCGCCTGTCCGACGTCGTGGTCGCCGAATCGATCCGCAAGGGCACGCTGGTGCCGATACTTGCCGACTGGCACCACGTCGAGCCGGTGCCGCTGTTCGCCACTTATCCGAGCGGCCGCAACCTTTCGCCCAAGGTGCGTGCGATGGTGGACTTCCTGGTCGCCGAATTCGGCAGCGCGCCCTGGCGGCAGGCGCACGCTTGAACCTCATATTCCTGTGAAAGTGCTCCCATGGCTACCCTGATCCTGCATCCCGGCAAGGAGAAATCCGTCCTGCGCCGCCACCCCTGGCTGTTCTCCGGCGCCGTCGCGCAGCTCGACGGCCGCGCCCGGCCGGGCGATACCGTCGATGTCGTCGCGCATGACGGTCGGCCGCTGGCGCGTGCGGCATGGAGCCCGGCCTCGCAGATCCGCGCCCGGGTCTGGAGCTTCGATGTGACCGAGACCATCGACCATGCCTTCTTCAAGCGTCGCATCGCCGCCGCCGTGGCGCGCCGCGCCGCGCTGCCGGAACTCGCCGGACAGCAGGGCCTGCGCCTGGTGCATGCCGAATCCGACGGCCTGCCCGGCGTCATCGCCGATCGCTACGGCGACACCGTGGTGGTGCAACTGACCACGGCCGGTGCCGACAAGTGGCGTGGCGCCATCGCCGACTCCTTGCACCAGGCCACCGGCTGCGCGCGCATCTATGAGCGCTCCGACGTCGAGGTGCGCAAGCTCGAAGGTCTCGAAGCCGTGACCGGCTGGATTCGGGGCGCGGCGGCCGACGAGGAACTGGTGATCGAAGAGAACGGCGTGCGCATGACGGTCGATTGTGTCGGCGGCCACAAGACCGGCTTCTACCTCGACCAGCGCGAAAACCGCCGCCGCGCCGCCGAACTGGCGCGCGGGCGGCGCGTGCTCAACTGCTTCTGCTACACGGCGGGCTTCTCGCTGCAGGCGCTGGCCGGCGGCGCGCGCGAGGTGGTGTCGATGGACAGTTCCGCTCCGGCGCTGGCCACCGCGCAGCGTAATCTCGCACTCAATCCGCAATTGGATAAATCCCGTGCGCTCTGGCGCGAGGCCGACGTCTTCGCCGAGCTGCGCAATCTGCGCGCCGGCGGCGAGAACTACGACCTGATCATTCTCGATCCGCCCAAGTTCGCCCATACCGCCGCGCATGCGGATCGGGCCGGGCGCGCCTACAAGGACATCAACCTGACCGCCATGCGCCTCCTGGCGCCGGGCGGGCTGCTGATGACCTACTCGTGTTCGGGCGGCGTCAACGCCGAACTGTTCCAGAAGATCGTCGCCGGCGCCGCGCTCGACGTTGGGCGCACGGCGCGCATCGTGCAGCGCCTGCAGGGCGCCGCCGACCATCCGGTGGACCTGGCTTTTCCCGAGGGCGAATACCTCAAGGGTCTGCTGCTGCAGCTTGATTGATGGCGCGGCCTGTGGTCTGATAGCTGCCCCATGCGTCGCGTACTGAATCCCTTCCTGGCCCTGTTGCTCTCGCTGCTGCTGCTCGGCAGCCAGCAGGCCGCGCTTGCCCACATGCTGGACCACGCCGTGGCACCTGTCGCAGCGCAGGCGGCGACTGTCGTGCAGGGGGAAGATGCCGAGCATGGCGCCGCGCTGGTGCTGTCGCATGTGTGCACCACCTGTATCGCCTTCGCCGGCACCGACCTGGCTCCGCCGCCGCCGGTCCTGGCCGTGGCGTGCGCCGTCGACAGCGCCGCAGCGTCTGCGCTCGCCGTACCGCCAGCGCCAACTCTTGCCTTCCTCGCGGCGTTTCGCAGCCGCGCCCCGCCCCCGCTCCAAAGCTTCTGACGTTCTGCTGCGCCGCCGGCCATTGCCGGGTGGCGCTCCTTGTCATTTGCTCTGGAGCGAACATGAACCGCATTTCCGTTTCCATGCTGGCCGCCTGTGGCGTGCTGGCGAGTTTTCCCGCAGCGGCTGCCGATGCCGACCTGCAGGCCCTGCGCGAGGAAATCGCGCAGATGAGAAAGTCCTACGAGCAGCGCATCAATGCGCTGGAACAGCGCCTGGCGCAGGCCGAGACCGGCCGGGCGCAAGTCCCGACTGCGGCGCCTGCCGCCAGGGCGAGCAGCTTCAATCCCGAGATCGGCCTCAACCTGCAGGGCGCGCTGACCTCCACCAAACTCGATCCGGCGAGCTGGACCCTGCAGGGCTTCGTCCCGCCCGGTGCCCCTGAGGAAGTCGGGCCGCCGCGCCGACGCGGCTTCACGGCGCAGGAAACCGAGCTCACGCTGGCCGCCAACGTCGATCCGAATTTCCGCGGCTATCTGAATCTGGCGCTGACGCCGGACAACACCGTCGAACTGGAAGAAGCCTTTTTCCAGACCCTTGGCCTCGGCGCCCGCTTCACGCTCAAGGGCGGGCGTTTCCTGTCCGGCATCGGCTACAACAACGAACGCCATCCGCATGTCTGGGACTTCGCCGACGCGCCGCTGGCCTACACCGCGTTTTTCGGCAACAAGCTGAGCGCCGAAGGCCTGCAGCTCAAGTGGCTGGCGCCGACCGAAACCTGGCTCGAACTCGGGCTCGAAGCCGGACGCGACGACGGTTTCCCGGGCGGCGCCAGGAACAAGGGCGGCTCGGCGCTGGGCGCGGCCTTCGCCCGCACCGGCGGCGATGTCGGCATCGCCCACAATTGGCGCGCCGGCCTGTCGTATGTCGCCACCGACCCCGGCGCGCGCGCCTACGACGGCGTCGATGCCGCCGGTCTCGCCACCCGCGTCAGCTTCGCCGGCAGGAGCCGTACCGCCGGCGCCGACTTCGTCTGGAAATGGGCGCCCAACGGCAATCCGGCCGAGCACAATTTCAAGCTGCAGGCCGAGTATTTCCGCCGCGTCGAGAGTGGCAGCCTGAGCTGTGCCGAGCGCGACGCCAGCGGCGCCTGCGGCGGCGCGGCGGGCCTGAGCGACAGCTACCGGTCCAGCCAGTCGGGCTACTACCTGCAGGGCGTGTGGCAGTTCATGCCGCGCTGGCGGCTTGGCTACCGCCACGACCGGCTCGATTCCGGAACCACCCGCCTGGGCCCGGCGCTGGCCGTGACCGACCTGCCGCAACTCGCGGCCTGGCAGCCGCTGCGCAATACCGTGATGCTGGACTACGCCAGTTCCGAGTTCGCCCGCCTGCGCCTGCAGTTCGCCCACGACAACTCGCGCGGTCCGGGCCTGGTGGACAACCAGCTCTGGCTGCAATACGTGATGAGCATCGGCGCCCACGGCGCCCACAAGTTTTAGGAGATGACGATGCGAAATTTCATGATGGCGATTGCCCTGCTGCTGGCCCTGCCGGTGCAGGCGGCGCTGAGCGTGCTGACCACGGTGCCGGAATGGGCGGCGCTGGCGCAGGAGATCGGCGGCGACAAAATCAGGGTCGCCGCGGTGACCACGGCGCTGCAGGACCCGCACCGCATCGAAGCGCGGCCCTCGCTGATCGCGCGCGCCCGTAGTGCCGACCTGCTGATCGCCACCGGCGCCGAACTGGAAAGCGGCTGGCTGCCGGTGGTTCAGCGCGAATCGGGCAATGCCCGCATCCAGACCGGCCAGCCCGGCTATTTCGAAGCCGCGGCGCAGGTCAGGATGCTGGAAATTCCGGCCAAGCTGGACCGCGCCGACGGCGACGTCCATGCCAGCGGCAATCCGCACGTCAATACCGATCCACGTGTCTATCTGCAGGTCGGCGCGGCGCTTGCGGCGCGCCTGGCGCAGCTCGATCCGGCCCATGCCGCCGCCTACCAGGCGGGTTACACGGCCTTCGCCGGACGCTGGCGGGCGAATCTCGCGCGCTGGGAGCAGCAGGCCGCCGCCCTGCGCGGGCAGCCGGTGGTGGTGCAGCACAAGTCCTTTTCCTACCTGCTCGATTGGCTGGGCTTGAAGGAGGTCGCGACGCTGGAACCCAAGCCCGGCGTCGAGGCCTCGGCCGCCCATCTGTCGCGCGTACTGCAGCAGGTGCGCGGCCAGAAGCCGCGCTGGGTGCTGCGCGCGGTCTGGGAAGGCAGCCGCACCAGCGACTGGTTCGCCGCCAACAGCGGCACGCCGCTCGTGGTGCTGCCCTTCACGGTCGGCGGCAGCGACGCGGCGAAGGATCTGACCAGCCTGTTCGACGACACGCTGGCGCGTCTGCTGGCGGTCAAATGAAACTGCAAAAGCACTTGATCCGCAGATTTCGCCGATTGACGCAGATTGATCAGGGCGCTTGTTTTCTCTGCGCAATCTGCGTCATCTGCGGATTGAACCGAGGTTTGTAACGTGAAACAACAAGATGAAGCGTTGGCGAAATCGAGCGTAGCGAGCCAATCAATAGCCTCCCCGCGAGGGGAGGAGGGGAGGGGCGGGCCTTCAATTCGCCTTTCGCGTGTTTCATCATCGGCGGGTGGCTCTCACTGCCAGGAGCGTTAGGATGAACACACTCGACTGGACCCTGCTCATCGTTCCCTTCGCCGCCGGCCTGCTGGTGCTGGCGACCCACGTCGTGCTCGGCATCGACGTACTGCGCCGGGGGATCATTTTCATCGACCTGGCGATCGCCCAGGTGGCGGCCCTGGGAGCCGTCGCCGCCAGCCTGACCGATCTCGACGCCCTGCTGCACGGCTTCGGGCCGCGCGGGCTCGGTGCCCAGCTGGCTGCGGCGCTGGCCGCCGGTGCCGGGGCGCTGCTGCTGACCTGGTGCGAGCGGCGCTGGCCGGACATCCAGGAAGCCCTGATCGGCCTCGTCTTCGTCTTCGCCGCGGCCGCCGGCATCCTGCTGCTGGCGCGTCACCCGCATGGCGGCGAACATCTGCGCGACCTGCTGGCCGGGCAGCTACTGTGGGTCAGCTGGCAGCAACTGCTGCCGGTGGCGGTGCTCTACATCGGCGTCCTGGCCCTGTGGTTCGGCCCCGCGCAACGCTGGCCGCGGCTGGGCTTCTACCTGCTGTTCGCCGTCACGGTGACGGCCTCGGTGCAACTGGTCGGCGTGCTGCTGGTGTTCGCCAGCCTGATCGCGCCGGCCGTGGCGACCCGCGCCCTCGCCGGCCGGCGTCGCGTCGTCGGCGGCTACCTGGTGGGCGCAGCGGCCTACGCCGCGGGCCTCGGTCTTTCGTTATATGCCGATCTGCCGGCCGGGGCGACTGTGGTTTCTTGTCTCTGCCTGGCCGCATTTGCCGGGCTGCTGCTCTTCAAGCGCCGGAGCGGCGCGTTATACTGACCAGTCTTCAACAATCGCAGCGCCGATATTGCGCCAGAGCAGTGGCTGACGAAGACGACGACGATTTGATGTCCCTCGATTTCACGGTGCCCGGCGCGTTCGATACGCAGCCGGCAGAGCCCGTTGCGCCTGAAATCCCGGAAGCGCCTGCCGAGCCGCCGCCACGGCGGCGTGCCCCCCTGCCGCCGGCGCTGGCCGAGGCCGCCCAGATGTATGCCGCGGGGCAGGAACTCGATGCCATGCGTCGCCTGGAGTCCGCGCTCAAAAGCGGCGAAGACCTCGGCGAGGCCGCCTTGCGCGCCTGGGGTGGGCTGTTCGATCTGCTGCAGGTGCTAGGCCGCCGTCCGGCCTTCGACGCCCTGGCACTGACCTTCGCCCGGCGCTTCGAGAAATCGCCGCCGGCCTGGAGCGCGGTGACCGAGGACGACGAGCACACGGCTGCCGAAACCACCGGCGGGCGGGCCCACGTGTCGCTCAGCGGGGCGCTGAACGCCCGCGTCGGCGAGGTCCTCAAGCAGACCATGAAACTGGCCGCCACCAGCACCCTGGTGCGCATGGACCTGGCCAAGCTGGTCGATGCCGACAACGATGGCGCGACGCTGTTGCTGCGCGGGATTGCCGCCCTGAAGCGGGCCAACAAGGAATTCCTGTTCGGCAGCCCCGAGCATCTGGCGCAGATCCTGGCGGCAAAGCTGGTGCCGGGCGAGCGTCGCAACGAATCGATGTGGCTGCTGCTGCTGGAGTTGTATCAACAGGCGTACCGCCAGGACGAGTTCGAGGAAGCGGCGGTCAATTACGCGATCACTTTCGAGGTATCGCCGCCGTCATGGGTCGCGCTGCCGGCGCGCGTCGAGGAAGCCCCGCGGCCCGCGCCGACGCTGCCGCACAAGGCCGAAGGCTTTGCCCTGAGCGGCCAGTTGCTGGGCGCCACCGCGGCCGACTTCGCGCCGCTGGAAGCGCTGCTCGCCGGCCGCGAAGAATTCGATATCGATGCGCGCCACCTGGTGCGCATCGACGCCGCCAGCGCCGGGCAATTGCTCGACGTGCTGACGCGACTTCATGCCAAGGGCAAGACGCTGCGCATTTCCGGCTTGAGCACCCTGGTCGCGGCCTACCTTGAGACACTCGGATTCGCCGACGTCGCCGAATTGCGCGCCCGCGTCATTTGATGATTTCCCGCTGAGGAATTCCATGGAGCAATATCACGGCACCACCATCCTCTCCGTGCGCCGCGGCAGCAGCGTCGCGCTCGGCGGCGACGGCCAGGTCACCCTGGGCAACATCGTGGTCAAGGCCACCGCGCGCAAGGTGCGGCGGCTCTACAACGAACAGATCCTGGCCGGATTCGCCGGCGGCACGGCGGACGCCTTCACGCTGTTCGAACGCTTCGAGGCCAAGCTGGAGCAGTACCAGGGTAACCTGCTGCGCGCCGCCGTCGAGCTGGCCAAGGACTGGCGCACCGATCGCGCGCTGCGCCGGCTGGAAGCCATGCTCTCGGTCGCCGACAGCGAGCATTCGCTGATCATCACCGGCAACGGCGACGTGCTGGAGCCCGAATACGGCATCGTCGCCATCGGCAGTGGCGGCGCCTATGCACAGTCCGCGGCGCGCGCGCTGCTGGAGAACACGGAACTTGCGCCGGCGGAAATCGTCAAGAAGTCGCTGGAAATCGCCGGCGACCTGTGCATCTACACCAACCAGAACCACACGATTGAAGTTCTCGAATGATCGAGAACTTCAATCGTGGCATCATGACCCGCCCTCTCCCATCCTCCCCCTCGCGGGGGAGGCGACCGATTTGCTCGCTGCGCTCGTTTTCCTGGGGCGCTCCTATTGGGTGTTGCGCACGTACATGACTCAGATGACTCCCGCAGAAATCGTTTCCGAACTCGACAAGAACATCGTCGGTCAGTCGCGCGCCAAGCGTGCCGTGGCGATCGCGCTGCGCAACCGCTGGCGCCGCATGCAGGTCGCCGAACCGCTGCGCACCGAGATCACGCCGAAGAACATCCTGATGATCGGCCCCACCGGCGTCGGCAAGACCGAGATCGCGCGGCGCCTGGCGCGGCTGGCCAATGCGCCCTTCATCAAGATCGAGGCGACCAAGTTCACCGAGGTCGGCTATGTTGGCCGCGACGTCGACACCATCATCCGCGACCTGGCCGAGACCGCGATCAAGAACGCGCGCGAAGAAGCCATGCGCATCGTGCGCGACCGCGCCATGGATGCCGCCGAAGACCGAGTGCTCGACGTCCTGTTGCCGCCCGCAAGAGTTGGCGCTGGCGACACGGCGGATGACGGGTCCGGGTCCGGTGCGACGCGGCAGAAGTTCCGCAAGAAGCTGCGCGAAGGCGAACTCGACGACAAGGAAATCGAAATCGAAGTCGCCGCGCCCCAGGCCAGCATGGAAATCTTCGCCCCGCCCGGCATGGAAGACCTGACCCAGCAGATCCAGGGCATGTTCCAGAACATCGGCGGCGGCAAGAAACGCGTGCGCAAGATGAAAATCGCCGATGCGATGAAGTCGCTGGCCGACGAGGAAGCCGCGCGCCTGATCAACGACGAGGAAGTCAAGACCGCGGCGCTGAAGAACGTCGAGCAGAACGGCATCGTCTTCCTCGACGAGATCGACAAGATTGCCTCGCGCTCCGAGGCGCACGGCGCAGAGGTCTCGCGCCAAGGCGTGCAGCGCGACCTCTTGCCGCTGGTCGAGGGCACCACGGTGTCGACCAAGTACGGCATGATCAAGACCGACCACATCCTGTTCATCGCCAGCGGCGCCTTCCACATCGCCAAGCCTTCCGACCTGATACCCGAACTGCAGGGCCGCTTCCCGATTCGCGTCGAGCTCGATTCATTGTCCGTCGATGATTTCGA